>NZ_JBFRHF010000028.1:0-113590 GCF_052115705.1 Inquilinus sp. 2KB_23
ATCATGTAGGTGGTGATGGCGCGGGTGCGGCTGGAATACTGGATGTCCTTCTGCCGGCTCGACACCTCCATCAGGTCGTCGGGCAGCCGGCCCTTGGCCGACCACAGATCGACCTGGAAGGTCAGGGTGTCGCGCCGCGGCTCGGTCGACAGCACATAGGACAGGGGGGTGTTGGAGACCACGCCGCCGTCCCAGTAGTGCTCGCCGTCGATCTCGATGGCGGGGAAGCCGGGCGGCAGGGCGCCGGAGGCCATGAAATGCTCCGGCCCCAGGCGGCGCTCAGTCGTGTCGAAATAGGTGAAGTTGCCGCTGCGGACATTGACCGCGCCGACGCTGACCCGCATCTCGCCGGAGTTCAGCCGGTCGAAGTCGATCAGCCGCTCCAGCGTGTCGCGCAGCGGCGCGGTGTCGTAGAAGCTGGTGGCGGCGTCGCCGGCGAAGGGCGAGAGGTAGGGCGGCGGGAAGCGCGGCTTGAAGAAGCCGGGCTGGCCCTGGAACAGCGCCCGCAGCGCCGCCGCGGTGTTGTGGGCCGACCGCAGGTCGAAGGCGAAGGGCAGGTTTTCGGCCAGGCCGCCGGTGGCCGGCCATTCCACCGGCACGGCGCAGATCGTCTCCCAGAACTCGCGCAGGCGGTCGACCCGCTGGGATTCGGGCGATCCGGCGATGACCGCGGTGTTGAGCGCGCCGATCGAGATGCCAGCCAGCCAGGTCGGCCGGATGCCGGCCTCGTGCAGCCCCTCATAGACCCCGGCCTGATAGGCGCCCAGGGCACCGCCGCCCTGCAGCACCAGCGCCACCACGTCATAGGCCGGCAGGCCGACCTGCCCCGGCGCGCTCCGGGCCTGCTTCTGCTTCACGCCTCGCATCGAGACAGTCTCCTCGCGGCCGGATGATCTCCGGCCCCATCCTAAAGAATCGGCCGTGTCAGGCCAGGTAGTCGTGCACCACGGTGCCGAGGCCGAGCGTCAAATCGGCGACCAGATGCTTCGCCGACAGCACCTCCAGCACCGGCAACTCGGCGATCGGCGCCAGCGCGTGCGGGTACAGGTTGAGGGCGGCGGGGCCGGTCCAGGCACCCTTCACGGTGATGTCCTCGAGATAGTACTTCACCAGCTCGCAGATCCGCGCGGTGCCGTCGACATGCGGGATGATCTTGAGCAGGAAGTTCGGCGCGCCCAGGCCCTTGGTCTCCGCCGCGAGGTCCAGGGTGCGGTGCTTGTAGCCCATGGTGCCGGTGGCGATGCGGATCGACCCGTAGTTCAGGGTGCCGACCAGCGTGTCGGTCTCGACCGCCAGGGTCGGCTGTGCCAGCTTCTTGGGGAAGCCCCACAGCTCGCGCCCGCCGGCGATCGGCGGATGGTCGTTCAGGAACATCTGGTGGGTGTAGCCGCCGAGCTGGCCCTGATAGCGCACCGGGATGACCTGGCCGCTTTCGGTGTAGTCGCCGAAGCCGGTCGAATCCGGCATGCGGATGAACTCGTAGTTCACCACCGGCTCGACGATCTCCAGCGGCTCCGGCACCACCCGGCGCAGGGCCTCGGGGTCGGTGCGGTAGCGGATGATGAAGTACTGGCGGTTGACGAAACGGTACGGCCCGGGAGGGAAGGCCGGGCTGGTCAGCGGCATGGCGAAGGCGGTCTTCCGCACGGTCTCACGATCCATCGTGGTCGGTTCCTCGGTTCGTTGTGCGCCGCACAAAATGAGCCGAGCGGACCGGTGCGGGAAGCGGAAAGCGTGGCGTTAAGGAAATTTCACGCGGCAGGTCATGGTCAATGGCCCTGGCCTGCGACCACTGATCCCCCAGCGACCGAATGCCTCCCCCCTGCGGTCAGGAATAGAAGCCTCGTTGACTTGCATACGCCATCGCGGCGTAACATATCGGAAATAGGAGGGGCCTGAACCACCGTCCAG
Source organism: Inquilinus sp. 2KB_23 (assembly GCF_052115705.1). Classification (NCBI taxonomy): domain Bacteria; kingdom Pseudomonadati; phylum Pseudomonadota; class Alphaproteobacteria; order Rhodospirillales; family Rhodospirillaceae; genus Inquilinus; species Inquilinus sp. 2KB_23. The sequence continues at coordinate 1,912 of NZ_JBFRHF010000028.1, forward strand.
CTTTTAACAGAGGAGCGAGATATGGCTGTTGCAGAGCGTATGGAAGCGCTTCGGACAAAGCATGCCGCCCTGGATCGTAACCTGGAAGACGCGATCCATCGACCGCTACCCGACGAGATCGAGGTTCTGCGGCTCAAGAAGGAAAAGCTGAGACTGAAGGACGAGATGGCGCGGTTGCACCACGCCTGACGAAGAGATCCCAGGGATCTCCTGATTCTCAAAGGCGGCGCTGGGGGGCGCCGCCTTTGTCGTTTCGGATCCCGAGTCGGCCCCCTGGGCAGATCCCGTTCCGACGGACCCGGCGGAACGGTGCCTCTACCCGCCAGATCAGGCTAATCTTCGCGGCCGTCCTCGGACTCGTCGTCGCCGTAGGAGACGGTCGGCGTCGGGACCGCGCCCGGCGGCAGGTGGGCGCGGGCCTTGGTCAGGGCGGCGTCCAGCTCCAGATAGGTGCACAGTCCCACCATCACCGGGCTGCGCGGCTTCAGGTTCGGCGAATTCCAATGCGACTTGTCGCGGATCGCCTGGATGGTCGGCTTGGTGGTGCCGATCAGCTTGCAGATCTGGGCATCCGACAGCTCGGGATGCTCCTTCAGCAGATAGGCGATGGCGTCCGGCTTGTCGCCGCGCTTGGTCACCGGGGTGTAGCGCGGGCCCTTGGAACGGGCGACCGGCATCGGGATGTCGGCGATGGCCATGCGCAGCCGGGCGTTCGGGTCGGCCTGGCAGCGCTCGATCTCGGCCTGGGTCAGCTGGCCGCTGGTCAGCGGGTCCAGCCCGACCATGCCGATCGCGACCTCGCCGTCGGCGATCGCCCGGATCTCCAGCTCGTGCAGGCCGCAGAAGGCGGCGATCTGGTCGAAGCTCAGCGACGTGTTCTCAACGAGCCAGACGGCGGTCGCCTTCGGCATCAGGGGTTGTTTGTTCATCGCCCGTGTTCTCCTCTGCGCAAAGCGATCCCGCCGCGACCGGCCGAGGCGGCCGACCTGTCCTCTCGCACTCGGACGTAAGGGAGGGGAGCGGGGTCGGCGCGGCGCCGCCCACTGTGCTCGACCTAGGGATGATGCGCGCCCAAGTCAAGCAAGGAGTACGATCTTGCCGACATGCGTGCTGCTTTCCATCAGCGCATGGGCCTCCGCCGCCCGGGCCAGCGGGAAGGTGGCGTGCACCAGCGGCCGGATCCGCCCGGCCTCGATCAGCGGCCAAACCTCGGCCAGCAAGGCCGCCGCGATGGCGCCCTTTTCGGCCACGCTGCGCGGCCGCAGGGTCGATCCGGTCAGGGTCAGGCGCTTGACCATCACCTTCTGCAGGTCGAGCTCGACCTTCGCCCCCTTCTGGAAGGCGATGCTGACCTGCCGGCCGTCGACCGCCAGCACGTCGATGTTGCGGGCGATGTAGTCGCCGCCGACCATGTCCAGGATCAGGTCGACGCCGCGGCCGCCGGTGGCCTGCTTGATCTCGGCGACGAAATCCTGGGTGCGGTAGTCGATGGCGACATCGGCGCCGAGGTCGAGGCAGGCCCGGCACTTCTCGGCGCTGCCGGCGGTGACGAAGACGATGGCGCCCCAGGCCTTGGCCAGCTGGATCGCGGTGGTGCCGATGCCGCTCGACCCGCCATGCACCAGGAAGCGCTCGCCGGTCTGCAGCCGGCCGCGCTCGAACACGTTGGTCCAGACGGTGAAGAAGGTCTCGGGCAGCGCCGCCGCCTCGGTCATCGTCAGGCCCTGCGGCACCGGCAGGCATTGCGGTGCCGGGGCGACGCAGTATTCGGCATAGCCGCCGCCCGCGACCAGGGCGCAGACCGTGTCGCCGACCGACCAGCCGGTCACGCCGGACCCGACCGCGGCGACGTGGCCGGCGACCTCCAGCCCCGGCAGCGGGCTGGCGCCCGGCGGCGGGTTGTAATGGCCGCGGCGCTGCAGCACGTCGGGCCGGTTCACCCCGGCGGCGGCGACCTTGATCAGGACCTCGCCGGCGCCCGGCACCGGCACGGGCAGCGGCACGGGCTTCAGCACCTCCGGCCCGCCGGGGGTCTCGATCGCGATCGCGGTCATGGTCTGGGGCAGGGCGCTCGTCATCGGCTTGGCTTCCGGCTGCGGGGGTGGGCGCGTGCGGATCATGACCAAGCGGGTCATGACCGCGGGGATCATGACCGAAATGTCACGCGGTCGTAATCCGGTCGTCGCATGGCGCGGCCTAAGGTCGCCCGTCGACTCTGGTGCGAAGCCCGGGGCGCGCGACTGCGCTCCAGGCTTGCCGATCCTCGCGCCGCCCGCGAGGATTGTCCATCCGCTGCCTGAGAGCGTGGCCGAAGGAGATGGCGATGGACCCGGAAGACCTCGAACCCCGCAACCGCAAGGCGCCGCTGAAGCCGCTCGACGCGCTGTCGGTCGCCGATCTCGAAGCCTATGTTGCCGAGCTGGAGGCCGAGATCGCCCGCGCCCGCGGCGTGATCGCCGGCAAGCAAAGCCACAAATCGGTGGCGGACTCGCTGTTCAAGCGCTGAACCGCCCCCCACCCCCACGACACCCCTGCAAGCGTAAGGAACGGACCCCATGTTGAAGGGCAAGGTTGCGATCGTCACCGGATCGACCAGCGGCATTGGCCTGGGCATCGCCAAGGTGCTGTCCGGCCAGGGCGCGGACATCGTGCTGAACGGCTTCGGCGATGCCGGCGAGATCGAGGCGATCCGCGCCGGGATCGAGCGCGAGCATGGCGTGCGCGCGGTCTATGACGGCGCCGACATGTCGAAGGGCGACGCGGTGCGCGGCCTGGTCGCCGCGACGGTCAAGAAGCTCGGCCGGGTCGACATCCTGGTGAACAACGCCGGCATCCAGTTCACCGCCCCGGTCGAGGAGTTCCCGGCCGAGAAGTGGGACGCGATCCTGGCGATCAACCTGTCGGCGGCGTTCCACGGCATCGCCGCGGCGATCCCTGAGATGAAGCGGCAGGGCTGGGGCCGGATCATCAACATCGCCTCGGCGCATGGCCTGGTGGCCTCGACCCACAAGGCGGCCTATGTCGCGGCCAAGCACGGGCTGGTCGGGCTGACCAAGGTGGTGGGGCTGGAGAATGCCGGCAACGGCATCACCTGCAACGCGGTCTGCCCCGGCTGGGTGCTGACGCCGCTGGTCGAGAAGCAGATCGCCGCGATCGCCGCGGACAAGAAGATCAGCCAGGACGACGCGACCAAGCAGCTGCTGGGCGAGAAGCAGCCCTCGATGACCTTCGTGACGCCGGAGCAGCTGGGCGCCACCGTCGCCTTCCTGTGCTCGCCGGCCGCCGACCAGATCACCGGCACCGCCATCTCCGTCGATGGCGGCTGGACCGCGCAGTAGGAGAGGTGGCCTCGGCCGATCGAGCCTCGCCCTCAGAACGCGGTCAGGCCGGCGACGTCGCGGCCGAAGGCCGATTGCGGCTCCGACGCCGGGAAGTTCTCCGCCCGCTCGCGCCGGGCGACGCAGCCGGCGACATCGGCGGCGATCGCGGTCCAGGCCGCGCCGCGCTTCAGCGAGGCCAGGAAGCACTGGTCGTAATAGGTGTAGCGGTCGCCGGCGCCGCAGCCGAAGGATGGCCGGTCGGCCCGCGCCGCGGTCAGCACGATGCGGTCCGGCGTGGTCAGCGCCGGCGTGTCGGTGTAGAGGCCGGAATAGCAGCCGGAGGTGACCAGCACGGTCGGCCGCCTGGCACACGCCTCAGCCAGCAGGCCGGCGAGCCAGGCGGGCGGGATCACCGCATCGTCGCGGGCCGAGACCAGCCCGTAGCCATGGGCGCCGTGCGAGGTGATATAGACGAAGCATCCGGTGGTGGCCGGGCCGGCCAGCCGGGCCATCTGCGCCTCGAAATTGGTCCCGGTCATGACAGCCCCGGGCCGCCGGGCGTCGGCCTTCAGCACGGCGATGTCGGCGGCAGGGATGCCGAAGGACCGCAGCTTGCGCTGCAGCGCGTCGACGCCGTTGTCGAACACCGGCTCGGCGTCGTCGCCCGCCACCAGCAGCGCCTTCCAGCGCAGCGGCGCGTCGGCGGTCGCGGCGGCCGGGGGCGGGGAGGGCGTGGCGGCCTGGCTGGCGCAGCCGGACAGCAGCGCCAGCAGGGTCAGGCCGGCGATGCGCAGCGGCGATGTCATTCCAGCCCTCCAGACCATGGCCATCCCCCTCCGTCTGTCATGCCACGGCTTGACCGTGGCATCCAGGGGCGGCCAGAGCGGCTCTTTGTGGCCCCTGGATTGCCCGGTCAAGCCGGGCAATGACAGGAAGAAGGGGACGGAGCTGACCTTACCAGACGCCGGTGTTTGGCATCGACGCCCAGGGCTCGGCGGCCGGCTTCGATCCGCCCTTCTGCAGGATCTCGATCGAGATGTTGTCGGGCGAGCGGATGAAGGCCATATGGCCGTCGCGCGGCGGCCGGTTGATGGTGACGCCGGCCTTCTGGACGCGGTCGCAGAATTCGTAGATGTCGTCGACCTCATAGGCCAGGTGGCCGAAGTTGCGGCCGCCGGTGTAGGTCTCCGGGTCCCAGTTGTAGGTCAGCTCGACCGGTGCGTCCTCCTGGCCCGGGGGCGCGAGGAAGATCAGGGTGAAGCGGCCCTTCTCGTTCTCGATGCGGCGGGTCTCCTTCAGGCCCAGCAGGTCGCGATAGAAGTGCAGCGACTGCTCCAGGTCGGTGACGCGGACCATGGTGTGCAGATATTTCATCCCATTCCTCCCGGGAAACGACGGATTCGGCGATATGACAGGTCTGGACTTCGGGTCGACGTGATCCGGCCATGGGCTGGCGCGCAGCCGCTGGGGATGGCCGGAGTCGTGACCGCGATACAATTGTCGCACGGAACAAGTCTGACAAGTGACATCGATGTGACCGCGGGCCGCGGGCCTCAGCTGCCGTGCTTCGCCTCGAGATAGGCGAGGTAGGGCGCGGGGTCGAGGCCGCCGCCGGTGGCGGCCCGCAGGATCTCCTCCGGCAGGCGCGAGCGGCCATGGCGGTGCACCGCCTGGTTCAGCCACAGCCGCAACGGGGTATAGTCGCCGGCCTCCAGCCCGCCCGCGACCGCGGGATCCCGCTCCGCCACCGCGAACAGCTGCGACGCCATCACATTGCCCAGGGTGTAGGTCGGGAACGACCCGACATAGCCGGTCGACCAGTGGATGTCCTGCAGCACGCCGCGGGCATCGTCCGGCACCTCCAGGCCCAAATCGTCGCGCATCCGCCCGGCCCAGGCGGCGGGCAGGTCGGCCACGGTCAGGTCGCCGGCGATCACCGCCGCCTCCAGCTCGACGCGCAGCATGATGTGCAGGTCGTAGGTCAGCTCGTCGGCCTCGACCCGGATCAGGCCGGGCCGCACCAGGTTGACCGCGCGCCAGAACTCCTCGGCCGAGACGTCGGCCAGCTGCTGCGGGAAGGCGTCGCGCAGCAGCGGGAAATGCAGGTCCCAGAAGCGGCGGGACCGGCCGACCCGGTTCTCCAGCAGCCGCGACTGGGATTCGTGCAGGCCGAAGCTGGCGCCGCCGACGGCGTAGAGGTTGACGATGTCGGTCGCCAGCACCGACCGGCCGAGCTCCGGGTCGATGCCCTGCTCGTACAGGCCGTGCCCGGCCTCGTGCAGCGCGGCGAACAGGCCGGCGGGCAGGAAGTTCGGCCGGTAGCGCGAGGTGATGCGGACATCGCCGCGGGTGAACGAAATCTCGAACGGGTGCACCGCTTCGTCCAGCCGGCCGCGGCCGTAGTCGAAGCCGACCAGCTCGGTCAGGGTCCGGGCGAAGGCCTTCTGCCGGTCGACGGGATAGTCGCGCTCGAGGAAGTCGCGCCGCGGTGCCGGCCGGGCCTGGGCCCGGGCGATCAGCGGCACCAGGCGGCTGCGCAGCGCGGCGAACAGGGGGCGCAGCCGGCCCAGCGTCATGCCGGGCTCGTACTGCGCCACCAGCGCGTCATAGGGGTGCTCGGCCCAGCCCAGCGCGTCGGCGACGCGGCGCTGCAGGGCGAAGCTGCGCTCCAGATAGGGCCGGAAGGCCGGGAAGTCGGACCGGGCCCGCGCCGCCACCCAGGCGGCCTGCGCCTCGGTCTTCAAAAGTGCGGCCTCATGCAGCAGCGGCTCGGGGATGCGGTCCAGCGCGGCCAGCCCCTCCTGCATCGCCGCCACGGCGCGGCGGCGCCGGCTGTCCTCCGGCTCGGCCGCGACCTCGTCCCAGGCCGCGGCCAGGGCATCGCGCATCGCCGGGCCGGTCACGATCCCCCGGGCCAGCGAGGTCAGGGTGGCGATCTGCTGGCCGCGCGAGGCGGTGCCGCCGGCCGGCATCTGGGTGCGGGCGTCCCAGGTCAGCAGGTTGACGGCGTTCAGCACGTCGTTCACCCGGCCGGATTCCGCGACGAAACGGTCATAGCCCATGGGCGGGGATCTCCTGTCGGTTCGGCGCCGCGGCCGGCGCCGCCTGGTCCAGCAGATGGCAGGCGGCGGTGCCGGTCGCGGTCGGGCGCGGCAGCGGCGCTTCGCGGCGGCAGCGGTCGAAGGCGTAAGGGCAGCGCGGATGGAAGGTGCAGCCGCTGGGCAGGTTCACCGGGCTGGGCAGCTCGCCCTTCGCGGCGGGGACGCGGTGCCGCTTGGTGGGGTCGAGGTCGGGGGCGGCGGCCAGCAGCGCCTGGGTGTAGGGGTGCTGCGGCGCCGCGAACAGCGCCTCGGTCTCCGCCGTCTCGACGATGCTGCCGAGATACATCACCGCCACCCGGTGCGAGAGGTGGCGGACCAGCCGCAGGTCATGCGCCACGAACAGGATGGTCAGGCCCAGCCGCTGCTGCAGCTCCAGCAGCAGGTTCACCACCTGGGCCTGGACCGAGACGTCGAGGGCCGAGACCAGCTCGTCCGCGATCAGGCATTCCGGCTCGACCGACAGGGCGCGGGCGATGCCGATGCGCTGGCGCTGGCCGCCGGAGAACTCATGGGGATAGCGGTCGGCCGCCTCGGGCGGCAGCCGTACCAGCTCCATCAGCTCGGCGATGCGGTCCGGGATCCCGGCCTTCGGGCGCATGCGGTGGACGGTCAGCGCCTCGGCCAGGGTCTGGCGCACCGTCATGCGCGGGTTCAGTGACCCGCGCGGGTCCTGGAACACCATCTGGACGCGGCGGTTGAAGGCGCGGCGGTCGCTTCCGGCCAATGTCCGGATGTCGACGCCGTCATAGCGCAGCGTGCCCTCGTCGGCCTCGATCAGCCGGACGATGCAGCGGGCGAGGGTGGATTTGCCGCTGCCGGATTCGCCGACGATGCCCAGGGTCTCGCCGCGCCGCACCGACAGGTCGACGCCGTTCAGCGCATGCACCGCCGGGTGGGGCTTGCGGCGCAGCGTGTCGCCGATCGTCCGGTCCATCCGGAAGCGCTTGGTCAGGCCGGAGACTTCCAGCAGCGGCGCGGTCATGCGGCCCCCCGGGCCGCGGAAACGCGGTCGGTCTCGAAACAGGCGACGGCGGCATCATGGCCCGCTGCGGTCAGCACGGGCAGCTCCGCCCGGCAATACGGCGTGGCGAAGGCGCAGCGCGGGGCGAAGGCGCAGCCGGGCGGCCGGTCGGTCAGCGACGGCGGCGATCCCTCGATCGACTGCAGCGGCTGGCGGGGACCGTCGCCGCGCGGCACCGAATTCAGCAGGCCCAGCGTATAGGCGTGGCGGGGCTGCCGGAACACATCCGCCACCGGCCCGGTCTCGACCACCCGCCCGGCATACATCACCGCCATGCGGTCGCAGCTCTGCGCCACCACGCCGAGGTCGTGGGTCACCAGGATCACGCTCATCCCCAGCCGGTCGCGCAGCTGCAGCAGCAGGGTCAGGATCTGGTCCTGGATGGTGACATCCAGCGCCGTGGTCGGCTCGTCCGCCAGCAGCAGTTGGGGCTCCGAGGCCAGGGCGATGGCGATCATCGCCCGCTGGCGCATGCCGCCGGAGAACTGGTGGGGGTAGTCGTCGAGGCGCTTGGCGGCGGCGGGAATGCCGACAAGGTCCAGCAGTTCGCGCGCCCGGTCGTGCCGCGCCCGGCGGCCCAGCTGGGTGTGCGCCCGCAGGCTCTCGTCGATCTGCAGCCCGATCGGCAGCACCGGGTTCAGCGCCGTCATCGGCTCCTGGAAGATGGTCGCGATCTCGCCGCCGCGCACCCGGCGCAGCGCCGCGGGCGGCAGGGTCAGCAGGTCGCGGCCCTGCCACAGCACCTGACCGGCGATCCGCACCGGCGGCCGCACCAGCCCGAGGATGGCGCGCAGGGTGACGCTCTTGCCCGACCCGGATTCGCCGACCAGCCCCAGCACCTCGCCGGCGCGCAGGTCGAGGTCGACGCCGGCCACGGCCGCGGCCTCGCCCCGTGACGTCGGGAAGCTCGCGGTCAGGCCGCGGATCGAGAGGACGGTGTCGGTCATGTCTCGGGCCGCAGCAGGTCGGCCACGCCGTCGCCCAGCAGGCTGAAGCCGAAGCCGGTGATCACGATGGCGACGCCGGGGAAGATGGTGATCCACCAGGCCTGGGACATGAAGTTCTTACCGTCGGCGATCAACAGGCCCCATTCGGCGGCGGGCGGCTGGGCGCCGAGGCCGAGATAGCCCAGGCTGGCGCCGAGCAGGATCGCCAGCGCCATGTCGGTCATCCAGTAGACCAGCACCGGCGAGACCGCGTTGGGCAGCAGGTGGCGCAGGATGATGCGGGCGTCGCCATAGCCCATGACCCGGCCGGCGGCGGCGTAGTCCAGCCGGTTCTGCACCTTGATCTCGGCGGCGATCAGCCGGGCGTAGAACACCCAGCCGACGGCGCTGACCGCGATGTACATGTTGAGCAGCCCGGGGCCCAGCACGGCGACGATGGCGATCACCAGCACCAGGAAGGGGAAGGTGATGACCACGTCGACGATGCGGCCGAAGATCGGTTCCCAGATCCCGCCGTAATAGCCGACCAGCGCCCCGGCCGCGGTGCCGAACACCACCGGGAACAGGGTGGCGAACAGCGCGATCTGCATGTCGATGCGGTAGGCCCAGATCACCCGGCTCAGGATGTCGCGGCCGAAATTGTCGGTGCCGAAGGGATGGGCCCAGCTCGGCGGCTTCAGCAGGGCGCGGTAGTCGAAGGCGGTGGGGTCGTAGGGCGCGATCAGGGCGGGCGCGATCGCCAGAGCCAAGCTGAGGCCGAGGATCACGATCCCGGCCAGCAGCGCCGGCGAGATCCGCTTGCGGGACCGGGTCGGGGCGAGGCCGAGCGCGGTCATGCCTTCACCCGGGGGTCGAGCGCGGCCTGCACCAGGTCGGTGGCCAGGAACACCAGCGACACCAGCACGGCCATGGCCATGGTCAGGCCCTGCACCACGGGATAGTCGCGGCCGTAGATGCTGTCGATCATCAGCCGCCCGGCGCCGGGAATGGCGAACACCGTCTCGGTGATCACCGCGCCGCCGATCAGGGTGCCGACCGACAGGCCGAACAGGGTGACGGTCGAGATCAGGGCGTTGCGCAGCACGTGGCGGCCCAGCACCAGCCGGGCCGCCAGGCCTTTGGACCGGGCGAAATCGACATACTCCGCGCCCAGCACCTCGATGATCGAGGCGCGCAGGTTGCGCATCAGCACGGCGGACAGGCTCAGCGCCAGGGTCAGCGCCGGCAGGAACAGGTGCCAGGCGCGGTCGGCCCAGCTGTCGCCGTAGCCGCCGACCGGGAACCAGCGCAGCTGCGCCGCGAACACGGTCAGCAGCACCAGGCCGAGATAGAAGATCGGCATCGACAGCCCGATCTGGAAGGCGCCGCGGATCGCGGTGTCGGCCGAACGGCCGCGCCGCATCGCCGCGACGAAGGCCAGCGGCACCGCCATCAACACGGCCAGCAGCGCCGCGAAGCCGGTCAGCGCCAGGGTCACCGGCATGCGGTCGAGGATCAGCTGCATCACCGGCACCTTGAGATGGATCGAGGTGCCGAGGTCGCCCTGCACGATGCGCTCCAGGAACAGCAGGAACTGCATCGGGATCGACCGGTCGAGGCCGAGCTGGGCGTTCAGCCGCGCGATGTCGGCATCGGTGGCGCGGTCGCCCAGCATGGCGCTGGTCGGGTCGCCCGGCAGCAGCCGCACCAGGACGAAGATCACCAGCAGCACCAGGGCCAGCGTCGGCACCAGCTGGATCAGCCGTTTGGCGACATAGTTCAGGTTCGGCACCGGCCGCGCCTCCGGTCTCGACGGTCAGGGCGGGACGAATTCCGTTCCCTCTCGGTGCCGCCCTTTGGTGTCCCCCCTCCCCTTGCGGGWGGGGGGTAGGGGGAGGGGGCTGTCGATCGAAGAGAGGCAATGCTGCAGGAACGAGGCGTGTCGAGATCCGGCTCCTGTCGGGACAGAGGGCGCCGGACGCGAGAACCCCCTCCCCCTAACCCCCTCCCGCGAGGGGAGGGGGGACTCAGAAATCCGGAAGGATCGGTCCTGAAACAGCCTTGTCGGCTCAACCTATGCACCCGCATCACTTCGCCAGATAGGCGCCGGCGAAGATATTGTTGCCGAGCGGGATCTGGACGAAGCCCTGCACGTTCTTGCGCAGCGCCACCGGATAGGGCGTCTCGTAGAGGTACAAGACCGGGCCGGACGCGGTGTAGATCTTCTGGATCTGGGCGTAGTCCTCGGCCCGCTTCTTGGGATCGCTCTCCTTCTGCGAGGCCTCGAACAGCTTGTCGACCTCGTCGTTCTTCCAGCCCGAATGCAGGGCGTCGATGACCGGCGAATAGGCGAAGTAGGAGGTGATCTCGCTGGGGTCGTTCAGGTCGTCGGTCCAGGCCGCCATCCGCATCGAGAAATTGCCCTTGCGGTAGCGGTCGGTCAGGGTGGCGTTGTCGACCTGGTCGATCTCCAGCTTCACGCCCACCGCCGCCCACATCTGCTGCACCGCGGCGCCGATGCCGAGCTGGTCCTGGTTGCCCGGCAGCGCCATCACGCTGGTGGAGAAGCCGTCGGGATAGCCGGCCTCGGTCAGCAGCTGCTTCGCCTTGGCGGCGTCGACCGGATACAGCGGCGCGTCGCCGGTGTGGTACAGCGTGGTCGACGCCATGTAGGAGGTCTGCGGCTTGCCGATGCCGTGGGTCACGATCTGGATGATCGCATCCTTGTCGATGGCGTAGTTCAGCGCCTGCCGCACCTTCTCCTTCGCCAGCGGGTTGTCGGACCCGTCGGCCAGCTTCGGCCGGACATTGGTGACGATGTACTGGACCCGGGTCGAGGGATAGAGCTGCATCTGCAGGTCCGGATCGGCCTGCAACTCGGCGACGCGGGCATAGGGGATGAACTCGGCGCCGTCCAACTCACCCGACTGCAGCTTCAGGATGCGGGTGGCATCGTCCGGGATGATCTGGAAATCGACCCCGTCGAGATAGGGCAGGGGCTTCCCGTCCTCGCCCTGCTTCCAGTAGTAGGGGTTGCGGACGAGATGCATCGACGACCCGCGCTCCCACTTGTCGAAGGCGAAGGGGCCGGATCCGATCGGGTGTTCGGCGAAGGCATGCGCCTTCTCGTCGTCGGTGGCGCCCGGCGTCGCTTCGAACGCCGCCTTCGGCATGATGCCGGTGTTGAAGGTCGACAGCGCGGCGGTGATCGCCGGGTCGGGATGCTGCAGCTTCAGCACCACCGTCTTCGGGTCCTGCACCACCACCTCGCCGATCGAGGCGACCAAGCTGTTCCAGGCGCCGTTCTTCGGGTTGCGCGCCCGATCCAGCGACCACTTCACATCCTCGGCGGTGATCGGCTTGCCGTCGGAGAACTTGGTGCCCTCGCGCAGGGTCAGCGTCACCGACAGCCCGTCGTCGGACACCGTCCAGGCGGTGGCCAGGCCGGGTTCCACCGAGAGCCCGTCGGCCGAGGGCTGCAGCAGCGTGTCGTAGAGATTGGTCAGGATCCAGATATCGACATTGGCGTCGTTCAGCACCGGGTCGAGGAATAGGCTGTCGGCATAGCGCCCGTACCGCATCTCCCCGCCGCGCTCGACCGCCAGCGCCGCCGCACTCGTGCCAGCCAGCAACACCGCCGCCACTGCCGCTCTCAGCAGCATCCTCATCACGACCTCCGCAGTTTTGTGAAAGCCTCCCGGATCGCCAAGTGTTCTGGCGTTCTAGAACGCTAGCGCCGGGATGCCGACGGTGTCAATCGATCAACTCGTTGCGATAGTGGGAAATCATTGCAAAAAAATGTCGCATCCGGGGATCGGGATTGCTGGTCTTGAGCTGAGTGTGCTAGTCGATTGGAACAGGGAATATCCCATATCGCCATGAAGCTGCACATCGATCGCGAATTGCCGGTGCCTCTCGGGGTCCAGGTCCGAGGCCTGATCGAATACGGCATCGCCTGCGGCGAGCTGTCGCCGGGCGAGCGGCTGCCCTCGGTGCGCGAATTGGCGGACACGCTGAAGGTGGCGCCGATGACGGTGGCCCAGGTCTATCGCGGCCTGCGCGAGGCCGGGCTGATCGAGACCCGCTCAGGCCTGGGCAGCTTCGTCGGTGGCGATCGCGGCCTGGGTGGCCGGCCGCAGGCGCAGATGGCCGATGTCCAGCGCCGGCTCGACCACCTGATCGACGACGCTGCGGCGATCGGCCTGAAGCCCGCCGATTTCGCCGGCATGGTCCAGGCGCGGCTGGCCCGGCGCGAGCAGCGGCGGCGCGCCCGCAGCATCATCATGCTCGGCCTGTTCGCCGACGCCACCCGCGCTTATGCCCGGGCGATCCAGGCCCGGCTGCCCTCCGGCGTGACGGTCGAGCCGCTGACCCTGGACGAGCTGAAGACCAGCGAGCCGGCCTTACAGCGCGTGGCCGAGGCCGAGCTGGTGGTGACCTTCCCCAACCGACAGCGCGAGATCGCCGCTTTGCTGCCGGAAAGCCGGGTGGTGGCGATCCGCTTCATTCCGTCGGAAGAGACTCGGCGGGCGCTGGCCGGGCTGGACCCGATGACCCGGCTGGGCATCGCCTCCCGCTTCCCGGACTTCCTGCCGATCATGAAATCCGGCGTCCAGCGTTTCGCCCCGCATGTGCGCAGCATCGTCGCCGCCGCCCTCGGCACGCCGGCGCTCGACGCGGTGATCGACCAGTCCGATGTCCTCGTCCTGTCCACCGGCGCCGAAAGCGTGCTCCCCCGGCTGCGCCCGGAAGTGCGGGCGATCGAGTACCGCCACAGCCCGGACCCGGTGGATGTCGACCAGCAGATCGTGCCCCTGCTGCAGCCCGGGGCCGCGAACGTCTCAGAACCCAATGCCGCCGAACCGAGCGAGGTCCTGCCGTGAAGATCAGCGAGATGAACTGGAGCCAGGTCGCCGCCTGGCTGGAGCATGACGACCGGTGCGTGCTGCCGCTGGGCAGCACCGAGCAGCATGCGGGCTTGAGCCTGTCGGTCGATAGCATCCTGAGCGAGCGGGTGGCGGTCGAGGCGGCGGAGCCGCTGGGCGTGCCGGTGTTCCCGGCCCTGGCCTACGGCATCACCCCGTATTTCCTGGCCTATCCCGGCACGGTCAGCCTGCGGGTCGAGACCTATGCCAGGCTGGTGCGCGACATCCTCGATAGCCTGTACCGCACCGGCTTCCGCCGCATCCTGCTGGTCAACGGCCATGGCGGCAACCAGCCGGCGCATTCGGTTGCGATCGAGTGGATGACCGAGAACCCGGGCGCCGCAGTGAAGTACCACGCCTGGTGGAACGCGCCGCAGACCTGGGCCAAGGTGCAGGAGATCGACACCGAGGCCTCGCACGCCTCGTGGATGGAGAACTTTCCCTGGACCCGGCTGCCGGGGGTCGACCAGCCGACCCAGCGCAAGCCGATGATCGACTTCGCCCGGATGCGGCTGATGGACCCCGAGGCGCTGAAGGCCTATCTCGGCGACGGCAATTTCGGCGGCCACTACGAGCGGTCGGATGCCGAGATGCTGGCGCTGTGGTCGGTGGCGGTGGCCGAGACCCGCGCCCTGATGGAAGGGCCCTGGGCATGAGCACCGCGACCCCGATCCTGATCTGGGGCGCCGGCGCGATCGGCGGCTCGATCGGCGCGGCGCTGATCCGGCGCGGCGCGGCCGACATCCTGTTCGTCGACCAGGCCGCCGACCATGTCGCCGCGATCAATGAAAGCGGCCTGCGGATCACCGGCCCGCTGGCGGAATACACGGTGGCGGCCCGCGCGGTCACCCCGGATGCGGTGACGGGCGAGTTCGACCAGATCTTCCTGTGCGTCAAGGCGCACCACACCGCCGCGGCGATGGAGGCCGTGGTCCCGCACCTGACACGCTGCGGCCATGTCGTCTCGATGCAGAACGGGCTGAACGAACGGGTGATCGCCGCCCGGATCGGCAAGGCCCGGACCATCGGCAGCTTCGTCAATTTCGGCGCCGACTATCTCGAGCCCGGCGTGATCCTGCATGGCGGCCGCGGCGCGGTCGTGGTCGGCGAGCTGGATGGCGAGCGGACGCCGCGGATCGAGAAGCTGCACCGCCTGCTGCTGGGCTTCGAGCCCAACGCGGTGCTCAGCGACAACATCTGGGGCTATCTCTGGAGCAAGCTGATCTACGGCGCGCTGCTGTTCGGCACGGCTGTGACGCCGGACTCGATCGCCGATGTGCTGGCGTCTCCGCGATACCGGCCGGTGCTGACCCGGCTGGCGTTGGAGGTCGGGGCGGTCGCCGCGGCCGAGAATATCCGGCTGGAGCCGTTCGACGGCTTCGACCCCGCCGCCTTCCGCCCGGGCGCGCCGGCCGAGGCGATCACCCGGTCCTTCGACGACATGGTGGCGCACAACCGCAAATCGGCGAAAAGCCACTCCGGGATCTGGCGCGACCTGGCGGTGCGGCACCGCCCGACCGAGGTCGACGCCCAGCTGGGCCCGGTGGCCGAGGTCGGGGCGCAGCACGGCGTGCCGACCCCGATCACGAGCCGGCTGATCGGCCTGATCCACGACATCGAGGCCGGGCGGCGCGCCATGGCGCTGTCCCTGCTGGACGAGCTGGAAACGGCGCCGGTGTGACCCCGTGGGTTGGGTTCGCTTTCGAACCCAACATCGCGCCGCAAACATCTGATTCCGTTGGGTTCGTCGAGGCGAACCCAACCTACGTCTGAGCTTCGACGGAGACATGCCATGAGCCAGGATTTCGCCGGCCGGACGGTGATCGTGACCGGGGCCGCCCATGGCTTCGGCAGGGCGATCGCGGCCGCCTTCGCCGCCCGGGGCGCGCGGGTCTGGGCCTGCGACCGGCAGGCCGAGGGGCTGGCGGAGACCGCGCCCCTGCTCGGGCCGAACGGGGCGGTGCGCACCGTCGACATCACCGACCGTGCGGCGGTGCAGGCGCTGGTGGCGGAGGCCGAGGCGGCCTCGGCCGACGGCGCGGTCGACGTGCTGGTCAACAATGCCGGCGGCGTGCTGGGCCAGGTCGGCCGGCCGATCGAGGAGATCGACGCCGCGGCCTGGCAGTCGATCTTCGACGTCAACCTGTCCGGCGCCTTCTGGTGCGCCCAGGCGGTGGCGCCGGGCATGAAGCGGCGGGGCGGCGGGCGGATCGTCAACATCTCCAGCGGCGCCGGTCTCGGCGTCAGCCTGACCGGGATCCAGGCCTATGCCAGCGCCAAGGCCGGGCAGATCGGCCTGACCCGCCAGCTGGCGCATGAACTCGGGGCCTGGGGCATCACCGTCAACAACGTCGCGCCCGGCTTCGTCCGCTCCAACCCCACCACCGAACGCCAGTGGGAGGCGATGGGGGAGGCGGGGCAGGCCCGCCTGCTCGGGGCCATCGCGCTGCATCGTCTCGGGACGGTCGACGACATCGCCGCTGCCGTGCTGTTCTTCGCCTCCGAATCGGCCGGCTGGATCTCCGGCCAGGTGCTGAGCGTGGATGGCGGAAAATGAGCGATGTCGAGACCCTGCTGCTGGACCGGTTCGAGCGGCATGTCGAGGAGCTGAAGCAGTACTGCGCGATCCCCAGCGTCAGCACCGATCCCGCCTACAAGCCGGAGATCGAGCGGGCGGCGCGCTTCGTCGCCGACCGCATGGCCCGGGCCGGGCTGGAGCGGGTCGAGATCCTGCCGACCGAGGGCCATCCCGCCGTGGTGGCGGAATGGTGCCACGCCCCCGGCGCACCGACCGTGCTGGTCTACGGCCATTACGACGTGCAGCCGCCCGACCCGGTGGAGCTGTGGACCTCGCCGCCCTTCGAGCCGACCATCCGCGACAACCGGCTCTATGCCCGCGGCGCCTCGGACGACAAGGGACCGTCGCTGATCCCGATCCTGGTGGTCGAGGCCTTCCTGGAAAGCCAGGGCAAGCTGCCGGTGAACCTGAAGTTCCTGTTCGAGGGCGAGGAGGAGTGCGGCAGCGCGCATCTCGAGGCGCTGGTCACGGCCCAGGCCGACCGGCTGGCCGCCGACGTCGTGCTGTCGGCCGACGGCGCGCTGTGGCGGCCCGACCTGCCGACCGTCACCGTCGCCAGCCGGGGCATGCTGGCGATGGAGCTGGAGCTGCATGGCGCCGCCAAGGACCTGCATTCCGGCCGGCACGGCGGCAGCGCGCCCAACCCGCTGCCGGCGCTGGCCCGGCTGCTGGCGACCTTGCATGACGACGCCGGCGAGGTCGCGGTCGCGGAATTCCACGACGGCATCACGCCGCCGGACCCGAAGCTGATCGACGCCATCCGCGCCTCCGGCTTCGACGTCCAAGGCTACTTCAATGCGATCGGCGCCGAACTGCCGCGGCCGCTGCCCTCGGCCGAGGATCTGCTGGTGCGGCAATGGCTGAAGCCGACGCTGGAGCTGAACGGCATCACCGGCGGCTATGGCGGGCCTGGCACCAAGACCGTGATCCCGGCCAAGGCCGGCGCCAAGCTCTCCTGCCGCCTGGTCGCCGGCCAGGACCCGGACCGGGTCTTCGCGGCGATCGAGGCGCATCTGCGCCAGCACGCCCCGGCCGGATACCGGCTGGAGATCCGGCGCCACGGCCCGGGCTCCCAGGCCTTCGCCCTGCCGGCCGACCATCCGGTGCTGGCACTGACCGAAGGGGTGCTGGGCGAGATCTACGGCCAGCCGCCGCTGCGGGTGGCGATGGGCGCGACCATCCCGATCGGCACCATCTTCCGCCGCCGGCTGGGGATCGAGACGGTGTTCTTCAGCTTCTCGACCTCGGACGAGGACTACCATTCGCCGAACGAGTTCTTCCGGCTGGAGCGGTTCCGCGACGGCATGGTCGGCTGGGCCAGGCTGCTGCCACGCATGGCCGGGCAGAGCCCCGGATAGCGATGCGGGTCACGCCCGCGAGAAAATCTCGCCGCAGGGCATATCAAAGGTTGTGATCGGCCCCATCGTTCATAAATGATGGAACCGTGTCGGCCTGGCCGATGCATCCCCGACCATCGGAGGCCGAGGCGCATCCATGCCGCACGATACCCCCCTGATCGCCACCATCGTCGCCGGCCTCGGCCTGGCCTTCATCTTCGGCGCCATCGCCCACCGGCTGAAGGCGCCGCCGCTGGTCGGCTACCTCCTGGCCGGCATCCTGGTCGGGCCGCACACGCCGGGCTTCGTCGCCGACCAGGCGCTGGCGCCGGAACTGGCCGAGATCGGCGTCATCCTGCTGATGTTCGGCGTCGGGCTGCACTTCTCGCTGAAGGACCTGCTGTCGGTCCGCGCCATCGCGGTGCCCGGCGCCGTGGTCCAGATCGCCTTCGCCACCGCGCTGGGCCTCGGCCTGGCCCTGTGGCTGGGCTGGACCGTGGCCGGCGGCCTGGTGTTCGGCCTGGCCCTGTCGGTCGCCAGCACCGTGGTGCTGCTGCGGGCGTTGCAGGAACGCCGGCTGGTCGAGACCGAACGCGGCCGCATCGCCGTCGGCTGGCTGATCGTCGAGGACCTCGCGATGGTGCTGGCGCTGGTGCTGCTGCCCGCGCTGGCGGGGCTGGTGAACGGCGGCGGCGAGGTGGTCGCCACCGATCCGATCGCCGCCTATTTCGACCTCGGCATCGGCGGGGTGCTGGGGCTGACCCTGCTCAAGGTCGCGGCCTTCGTCGCCCTGATGCTGGTGGTCGGCCGCCGGGTGATCCCCTGGGTGCTGCACTACACCGCCCACACCGGGTCGCGCGAGCTGTTCCGGCTGGCGGTCCTGGCGATCGCGCTGGGCGTTGCCTTCGGCTCGGCCAAGCTGTTCGGGGTGTCGCTGGCGCTCGGCGCCTTCTTCGCCGGCATGATCCTCGGGGAATCCAAGCTCAGCCATGCCGCGGCGCAGGAAACGCTGCCGCTGCGCGACGCCTTCGCGGTGCTGTTCTTCGTCTCGGTCGGCATGCTGTTCGACCCGGCCAGCCTGCTGCGCGACCCGCTGCCGATGCTGGCCGTCGTCTTCATCATCGTCATCGGCAAGTCGGTCGCCGCCTTCGTCATCGTCCGCGTCTTCCGCCACCCCGTCGGCACGGCGCTGCTGATCTCGGCCAGCCTGGCGCAGATCGGCGAATTCTCCTTCATCCTGGCCGAGCTCGGGGTGCAGACCGGCCTGCTGCCGGAGGCGGGGCGCGACCTGATCCTGGGCGGCGCCATCCTGTCGATCTTGCTCAACCCCGTGGTGTTCACCGCCTTCGGCCGGCTGCGGCCGATGCTCGAGCGGCCGGCCCCGGCCGTCGCCGAACCCTCGGTGGCCGCGGAACCGGTGCCCGATGCGGTCGAGGCGGCGACGCTGGCCGAGCCGGCGGTGCCGACCGCCCTGGCAGGCCATGCCGTGCTGGTCGGCTACGGCCGGGTCGGGAGCTTGGTCGGGGCGGCGCTGCAGGCCCAGGGCCGGCCGTTCCTGGTGATCGAAGATGCCGACCAGCCGGTGGCGCGGCTGCAGGAGGAGGGGGTCGAGACCATCATCGGCAACGCCGCCAGCCCGGAGATCCTGGGCCTCGCCAACCTGGCCGGCGCGCGCCAGCTGGTGGTCGCCGTGCCCAACGCCTTCGAGGCGGGCCAGATCGTCGCCCAGGGCCGGGCCGCCAATCCCGGCCTCGCCATCATCGCCCGGGCGCATTCGGACGCCGAGGTCGAACACCTGACCGGCCTGGGCGCCGACACCGTGATCATGGGCGAGCGCGAGATCGCCCGCGGCATGGCGGAGGCGCTGGCCGCCCAGCCCGACCCCCGCCCGGAGGAGGCCGTGGCGGGCTGATCCGGCCCGCCATTGCAAATCTGTTGCACCGGTCGGCGGCTTCAGACATATTTCATTTTGTATACCAGTTGAGATCGATTTGATCAGGACTGGCTGCGGGCAGGATCCCGCCGACGGCCGAGAGGACCGTTGTCGGCCCGCGCCGTCGCCGATTGCGCATCCGGGCGAACGACAGGACGGTCCGCCCCGTTTCGACGCACCGACCGGGACGCTCAGCGCCCGCATCTCCGATACCACTTGGCTGGCGCTCAGCGCCCTACGCCTTTGCAGGCTCCCGCAGGCTCGACGGGTCAGGATCAGCGGAACCGACGATCCGGAGGCCCCGGATCCCGGTTCGATCTTGACGCCACCGACGGCGCCGGGGAGCGTCACGAAGGCCAAAGAACCGCCGGCATCCAACGACCGGCCGAACGAGAGCAACGCGACACTGGGGAGAGCCATCGCCATGAGTGCGATTTCCAACGATTCCGCGGGGACGGGGAGAGCTCCGGCGAACCGCTGGGTTCAGCTGATTGCCGGCATCGTCTGTATGGTCGCCGCCGCGAACATCCAATACGCCTGGACCCTGTTCGTGCCGGAGATCCAGGAGACCTATGGCTGGAGCCGCGCGTCGATCCAGACCGCCTTCACCATCTTCGTCATCGTCCAGACCTGGCTGACCCCGATCGAGGGGTACTTCATCGACAAATACGGTCCGCGCGCCCTGGTGCTGGTGGGCGGCGTCATGACCGGCCTGTCCTGGGTGGTGAACTCCTACGCCACCTCGCTGCCCGGCTTCTATGTCGGCGCCGCGATCGGCGGCATCGGCGTCGGCTGCGTCTACGCCACCTGCATCAATGCCGCGCTGAAATGGTTCCCGGACCGGCGCGGCCTCGCGGTCGGCCTCACCGCCGGCGGCTACGGCGCCGGCTCGGCCCTGACCATCATCCCGATCGCCAGCGTCATCGCCGGCTCGGGCTACCAGACCGCCTTCTTCTGGTTCGGCCTGATCCAGGGCAGCATCATCTTCGCCGCCGCCTGGTTCCTGCGCGCCCCGGGCAAGCAGGAGGTGAAGCACTCGACCAAGGTCGCCCAGTCCCGGCGCGACTACACGCTGGGCGAGGCGCTGCAGACCCCGGTGTTCTACGTCATGCTGTTCATGTTCATCTGCACCGTCACCGGCGGTCTGATGGCGGTGGCCCAGCTCGGCGTCATCGCCCAGGATCTGGGCGTCAAGGACATGCCGGTGAACCTGTTCTTCTTCACCATGGCGGCGCTGCCCTTCGCCCTGATGCTGGACCGCATCATGAACGGCATCTCGCGGCCCTTCTTCGGCTGGGTGTCCGACCATATCGGGCGTGAGAAGACGATGTGCATCGCCTTCACCATGGAAGGCATCGGCATCGTCGCGCTCGGCACCTTCGGCCACAACCCGTGGGCCTTCCTGATCCTGTCGGGCGTGGTGTTCCTGGCCTGGGGCGAGGTCTACTCGCTGTTCAGCGCCACGGCCGGCGACACCTTCGGCACCAAGCACCTCGGCAAGATCTACGGCGTGCTGTACTGCGCCAAGGGCGTCGCCGCGCTGCTGGTGCCGTTCGGCAACCTGCTGATGGAGGCGACCGGCACCTGGTCGACGGTGCTGTACACCGTCGCGGCGATGGATTTGATCGCGGCCTTCTCGGCGATCGTGATCCTGCGGCCGATGCTGATCCGGCACCACGCCCGCAACGCCGCGGCCGCCTCGGTCGAGGCGCAGCGGCCGGCCAGCCACAGCGGCCGGTTGGCCAGCGCCGGGTAGGGCATGTCGGCGTGCTGGGCAGAAGAACGACAGAGTGCCTGGCGTCTTCGCGTAACCTCTCCCGCCTGGCGGGAGAGGCAATGCGTGATGCAGTTCTTGCGGTGTGACTTGACCCGAGATCATCCGGACCTCAGCCGGTTCGGATAACGGAATCCTACCCGGCCGTCGGCAGTCCGTCCCCATGGCGGCCGGGGATTTTCGGAGCGGCGTCTGTGCTCCGCGGGGGTGGATGAGCCGGGTCGGGAGGGGCAGCCTTCCCGCCCGGTTTCCATTTTGGGGGATGATATCGGATGGCCGTCGGGCGCCGCACCGGTCCGCTTCGCAGATCCGCCACAATCCGGCGGAACGATGCCGGCATGTCCAACGCCCCCCGCATCATCACCGTCATCGGCCTCTGGCTGCGCAACATCCTGGTGCTGCTGGCCTGGGCCTATGCGGGCACCATCGGCTTCACGCTGGCGAGCTGCACCTCCGGCGACCCCTTCAGCTGGGCGCTGCTGGTCCTGTTTGTCCTCGGCGCCGTCGGTTGGCCGGTGACCGTGCTGGCGGTGGCCGGCGCTCTGGCCCTGGCCATCATCCGTCCGCACCGCGAAGGCGCCTCCGCCCATGGCTGGCTGCGCACCGCCGTGGCCGTCGCCGCGGTGCTCGCCTTCATCGGCGCCGCCGCCGGTTTCGGCGACCGCGGATCCTGCAGCCTCGGCGGCTTCTGATCTCGGCCGTCAGCCCTCGAACACCAGCTGGATCCGGTCGCTGGCGAAGCTCGACAGGCCGAACTCGACCACCTGGCCCTCGGCGTCGACATTGATCGCCTCGGTGGCCATCACCGGCCGGGTGCGGGCGATCTCCAGCAGCCGCTGCTCGCGCGAATCGGGCAGCCGGGCCGAGACCCGGGTGCGCTTGCGGGTGTAGTCGGCGATGCCGTAGCGGGCGAAGCTCGCCGTCACCGACCCGGTCTCGCGGAAGATCTCGACCAGCCCGGGAAACCGCGTCGCCGGGAAATAGTGGCTGGCCAGGCTCAGCGGCAGGCCGTCGGCGTGCGAGCGGGTGTCCAGCCGGATCACCCGCAGGCCGGCGGCGATCTCCAGCTCCCGCGCCACCGCGGCCGGGGCGGGCTCGATCGCCGAATCCAGCAGCTCCAGCCTGGCATGCCGGTTCTCGCGCCGCATGTTCTCGTGGAAGCGGGTGCGCCGGCCGATCAGATAGGCGATGGCGCCGAGATGGACGAAGGTGCCACGGCCCTGGGTGACGTCGATCAGCCCGTGCTCCTCCAGCTCCGCCATCGCCCGCCGCACCGTGTGCCGGTTGACGCCGAAGCGCTCCGCCAGCTCCGCCTCGGTCGGCAGCCGGGCGCCCGCGGCGTGCACGCCGTCGCTGATCTCCCGCTCCAGCGTCTCGCTGATCTGCCGCCACAGGGCGACGCCGGCGCCGCGGCTCAGCGAGGTGGCGGTCAGGCGGCGGTCGTCGGTGGCGTCACGC
The DNA here is from genome assembly GCF_052115705.1 of Inquilinus sp. 2KB_23. Classification (NCBI taxonomy): domain Bacteria; kingdom Pseudomonadati; phylum Pseudomonadota; class Alphaproteobacteria; order Rhodospirillales; family Rhodospirillaceae; genus Inquilinus; species Inquilinus sp. 2KB_23. The sequence continues at coordinate 24,285 of NZ_JBFRHF010000028.1, forward strand.
AAAATTCATCCTTCCCGGCTTGCGGCCGTCATCGGATCCGGTTCATGATCTAAACATACGGATGACTAGACCAATTAGCAATAGGTTGTTCCACCTATGATGAGCGGAACCGAACAGCGCCGGGGCTGGATGTCCATCCTGGCCAAGGCCGAGCCGGCGGCGCTGCAGCGCCTGTGGTCGGCGCTGGGGGTCGAGGACGGCTTCACCACGCTGCGCCCGGCCGAGACCGGCATGGTGATGGTGCGCGGCCGCGCCGGCGGCGACGGCATGGCCTTCGCCCTGGGCGAGATGACGGTGACCCGTTGCACCGTGCGGCTCGACGGCAGCGACGTGCTGGGCTTCGCCTATGTCGCCGGCCGCGACCGCCGCCATGCCGAGATCGCGGCCCGGGCCGACGCCCTGCTGCAGACCGCCCGGCGCGATGCCATCGAGGCCGGGTTGGTGGCGCCGCTGCGCCAGGCCCAGGCCGAGGCCAAGGCGGCGGCGCAGCGCAAGGCCGCGGCCACCCGGGTCGACTTCTTCACCATGGTGCGCGGGGAGAATCCGCGATGAGCAGCCTCCTTGACTCTGCCGCCCTGCTGCCTGGCTTCGCCGACCCGGTGCTGGGCGGCCAGGCGGTGTTCCGCGCCGTGCTCGACGCGCTGGCCCGGCCCGGCCGGCCGGTGGCCTGCCCGGAGCCGGTCGCGGCGCCGGCGCCGCTCGGGCGCGCCATGGCGGCGGCGGCGCTGACCCTTGTCGATTTCGACACGCCGGTGTGGCTCGACCCGGCGCTGGCGATCCCGGCGGTGCAGAGCTTCCTGCGCTTCCACACCGGGGCGCCGCTGGTCGCCGATGCGGCGGCCGCATCCTTCGTCTTCGTCGCCGACCTGGCGGCGCTGCCGCGCCTCGGCGGCCTCGCCCTGGGCGAGGATCGCTACCCCGACCGGTCGGCCACGCTGGTGGTCGAGGTCCCGGCGCTGGACGGCACCGCGATGGGCCGCTTCACCGGCCCGGGCATCGCCACGGCCGAGCCGGCCGGCGTGGTCGGGCTGCCCTCCTGGTTCCGCGAGGACTGGGCCGCCAATGGCGCGGCCTATCCGCTCGGGGTCGACCTCCTGTTCACCTGCGGCGACCGCATGCTGGGTCTGCCGCGCACCACGCGCTGGGAGGGCTGATCCCATGTATGTCGCCGTCAAGGGTGGCGAGAAGGCGATCGAGAACGCCCAGGCGCTGGTGGCGGAAACCCGCCGCGGCGATCCCGGTGTGCCCGAGATCGCGCCGGACCAGATTCGCGAGCAGCTGGGCCTCGCCGTCGACCGGGTGATGTCCGAGGGATCGCTGTACGACCGCGACCTCGCCGCACTGGCGATCAAGCAGGCGCAGGGCGATTTGGTCGAAGCGATCTTCCTGCTGCGCGCCTACCGCACCACGCTGCCGCGCTTCGCCGTGTCGGAGCCGATCGACACCGCCGCCATGACGGTGCGGCGCCGGGTCTCGGCCACCTACAAGGACATTCCGGGCGGCCAGATCCTGGGGCCGACCTACGACTACACCCATCGCCTGCTCGACTTCGCTTTGGCCGCAGCCGGCGAACCGCCGGTGGCGCCGGAAGGCGAGGCGGGGCCGGGCGGCCCGGTGCCGCGGGTGGTCGACATCCTCAACCGCGAAGGGCTGATCGAGCGCGAGGCCGAGGCGCCGGAAGGCCATGAGCCGGTCGACCTGACCCGCGACCCGCTGACCCTGCCGGCCGACCGCGACCAGCGGCTGCAGAACCTGGCGCGCGGCGACGAGGGCTTCCTGCTGGCGCTGGGCTATTCGGTGCAGCGCGGCTACGGCGGCAACCACCCCTTCGCCGGCGAGATCCGGCTGGGCGAGGTGGCGGTCGAGATCGTGCCGGAGGAGCTGGGCTTCGCCATCGAGATCGGCGAGATCACCGTCACCGAATGCCAGATGGTGAACCAGTTCGCCGGGTCGAAGACGGCGCCGCCGCAGTTCACCCGCGGCTATGGCCTGGCCTTCGGCCATTCCGAACGCAAGACCATGGCGATGTCGCTGGTCGACCGGGCGCTGCGCGGCCGCGAGCTGGGCGAGGCCGCCCGTTATCCGGCACAGGACGAGGAATTCGTCCTGGCGCACAGCGACAATGTCGAGGCCTCGGGCTTCGTCCAGCATCTCAAGCTGCCGCACTACGTCGATTTCCAGGGCGAGCTGGAGCTGATCCGCCGGCTGCGGGCGGAGCATGACCAGCGGGCCCGCGAAGCAGGCGGGGCAGAAACCCGCAAGGAGGCGGCGGAATGAGCGCTGGGATCGATATGGCCAAGGGAACGGCTGTTTCCGGCCTTCCCCTCGGACGTCATTCCCGCGAAAGCGGGAATCTTCCGCCGGTGAGTGCGCTGCGAGATCCCCGCTTTCGCGGGGATGACGGGGAATGGAAGTGGGTGAGGGGGCGAGCCAATGTCTGACGTGAAAGCAGCCGTGACCCGCGACCCCGGCTACAACTTCGCCTATCTCGACGAGCAGACCAAGCGGATGATCCGCCGGGCGCTGCTGAAGGCGGTGGCGATCCCCGGCTACCAGGTGCCGTTCGGCGGGCGCGAGATGCCGGTGCCCTATGGCTGGGGCACGGGCGGCATCCAGGTCACCGCCAGCATCATCGGCCCGGACGATGTGCTGAAGGTGATCGACCAGGGTGCCGACGACACCACCAACGCCGTCAACATCCGCCGCTTCTTCGCCCGCGTCGCCGGGGTGGCGACCACCGAGGACACCGGCGCGGCCACGGTGATCCAGACCCGCCACCGCATCCCGGAGCAGCCGCTGGTCGAGGGCCAGATCCTGGTCTACCAGGTGCCGCAGCCGGAGCCGCTGCGGATGCTGGAACCGCGCGAGGTCGAGACCCGGCTGATGCACGGCTATGCCGATTACGGGCTGATGCATGTCCGGCTGTACGAGGACATCGCCCGCTACGGCCACATCGCCACCACCTATTCCTACCCGGTGATGGTGCATGGGCGGTACCTGATGTCGCCGTCGCCGATCCCCAAGTTCGACAATCCGAAGATGCACATGAACCCGGCGCTGCAGCTGTTCGGCGCCGGGCGCGAGAAGCGGATCTATGCCATCCCGCCTTACACCAAGGTGGTCAGCCTGGATTTCGAGGACCATCCCTTCGACATCCAGCATTGGGACCAGCCCTGCGCCCTGTGCGGCGCCGAGGACAGCTATCTCGACGAGGTCGTGCTCGACGACGCCGGCCAGCACATGTTCGTCTGCTCCGACAGCCATTACTGCCGCACCCGGCGCGAGGCCGGCCACCACGGCGCCATGAGTGGTGAGGCGCTGGCCGCCTATGACCGCGCGGTCGACCAAGCGCACGGGGGAGACGGGGCATGAGCGACGTCCTGCTGCGCGTCGACGGTCTGACCAAGCTCTACGGCGACACCGTCACCGGCTGCCGCGAGGTCGGCTTCGAGATGTCGTCCGGCGAGGTGCTGGGCATCGTCGGCGAAAGCGGGTCGGGCAAGACCACGCTGCTCAACTGCATCTCCGGCCGGCTGGCGCCCAGCGCCGGCACCGTCGAATTCGACACCCGCACCCGCGGGCTGATCGACATCTATGCGCTGTCGGAGCCGGAGCGGCGGATGCTGGCCCGCACCGACTGGGGCTTCGTGCACCAGAACCCGCGCGACGGCCTGCGCATGGATGTCAGCGCCGGGGCCAATGTCGGCGAGCGGCTGATGGCGGTGGGCGCCCGGCACTATGGCGGCATCCGCGGCCAGGCGCAGGACTGGATGGCCAAGGTCGAACTCGACCTCGACCGCATCGACGACCGGCCGGCGACCTATTCCGGCGGCATGCAGCAGCGGCTGCAGATCGCCCGCAACCTGGTCACCGGCCCGCGGCTGGTGTTCATGGACGAACCGACCGGCGGGCTCGACGTCTCGGTCCAGGCCCGGCTGCTCGACCTGCTGCGCGGCCTGGTGCGCCGGCTGGGCATCGCCGTGGTGCTGGTCACCCACGACCTCGCCGTCGCCCGCCTGCTGGCCGACCGGCTGATGGTGATGCGGCACGGGCGGGTGGTCGAGACCGGGCTGACCGACCAGGTGCTGGACGACCCGCAGCACCCCTACACCCAGCTCCTCGTCTCCTCCGTCCTGCAGGTCTGACCATGCCGCACACGACTCCGATGCCCAACATTGCGATGATCGAGGTCTCCGGCCTGTCCAAGACCTTCGTGCTGCACAATCGCGGGGAAGCGGGGCAGGGCGGGGTGCGGCTGCCGGTGTTCGCCGGCGTCGACTTCGCCGTCGCCGCCGGCGAATGCGTCGTGCTGGGCGGCGCGTCCGGCGCCGGCAAGAGCACCTTCATGCGCAGCCTGACCGGCAACTACCTGGCCTCGGCCGGGACCATCCGCATCCGGCACGAGGGCGAGCCGGTCGACATCACCACCGCCACCCCGCGCCGGATCCTGGAGATCCGGCGCCGCACGCTGGGCTATGTCAGCCAGTTCCTGCGCGTCATCCCGCGCGTGCCAACGCTGGAGATCGTCAAGGAGCCGATGCTGGCCTCCGGGGTGGAGGAGGGCGAGGCCGAGCGGCGCGCCCGCACCCCGCTGGCCCGGCTGAACCTGCCCGAGAGCCTGTGGGCCCTGCCGCCCGCCACCTTCTCCGGCGGCGAGCAGCAGCGGGTCAATCTCGCGCATGGCTTCGCGATGGAGTATCCCATCCTGCTGCTCGACGAGCCGACGGCCTCGCTCGACGCCGAGAACCGGCGCGTGGTCATCGAGCTGATCGAGGAGGCCAAGGCCCGCGGCGCCGCCATCGTCGGGATCTTCCACGACACGGCGGTCCGCGACCGGGTGGCGACCCGCATTTTCGACGTCACGCTCTACAAGGCAGCCGCATGAGCACCGAACTCATTTTCTCCAATGCCCGGATCGTCACGCCCGAGGCTGTCGTCACCGGAATGCTGCGGGTCGAGGACGGCCGCATCGCAGCCATTGACGAAAGCAGGGGGGAGGAGGGGGCGTCCGCCGGCGAGGATCTCGACGGCGACTACCTGATCCCCGGCCTGATCGACCTGCACACCGACCATCTCGAGCGCCATGTCGCGCCACGGCCGGGGGTGATGTGGAACAACGTCTCGGCGGCGCTGGCGCATGACGCCCAGGTCGCCACCGCCGGCATCACCACCGTGTTCGACAGCCTGTCGCTGATGGGCGAGCACAAGGGCGTGCCGCGCGGCAAGCTGCTGCGGCCGATGGTCGACGGGCTGGAGGCGGCGCGGCGCCAGGACATGCTGCGGGCCGACCATTTCCTGCATCTGCGCTGCGAGGTCGCCGACCCGCATGTGCTCGACTACCTCGCGGTGCTGGTCGAGGACCCGGCGGTGCGGCTGCTGTCGATCATGGACCACACGCCGGGGCAGCGGCAGTATGTCCAGGTCGAGAAGTGGCGCCAGGCCAACCGCCACCGCTACAACGAGGCGGAGCTCGACGTGCTGCTGAAGGAACGCCAGGCGGCGCAGGAGGTCCATGCCGACCGCCACCGCCACGCCATCGCCGACATCGCGGCCCGCCGCGGCCTGGCGCTGGCCAGCCATGACGACGAAAGCGCGGCCCATGTCGACGAGGCGGTGTCGCTCGGCGTCGCCATCTCCGAATTCCCGACCACCACGGTCGCGGCCGAAGCGGCGCGCCGCCACGGCCTGTCGATCCTGATGGGTGCGCCGAATGTGGTCCGCGGCGGTTCGCACAGCGGCAATGTCGGCGCCGCCGACCTGGCCAAGGCCGGGCTGCTCGACATCCTGGCCTCGGACTACGTGCCGATCAGCATGCTGCACGCCGTGTGCATGCTGGCCGAGGATCCGGTCGGGCTCGGCCTGCCGCAGGCGATCGCCCTGGTCAGCGCCAACCCGGCCAAGGCGGCGGGGCTGGACGACCGCGGCACCATCGCGCCGGGGCTGCGGGCCGACCTGGTCCGCTTCCGCCTGGTCGACGGCGTGCCGCACATCCGCAGTGTGTGGCGCGCTGGCAAGCGGGTGGCCTGAGCATGACCCGACGCTACGCCATCTACTTCGCACCGCCGCCGGGCTTGCCCCTGGCGGAGCTGGGCGCCGACCTCATCGGCCGCGACCCGGTGACCGGCGAGGACAGGCCGCAGCCGCGGCTGGAGGGCATCGACCCCGGCCGCTTCCACGCCATCACCGCCGATGCCCGGCACTACGGCTTCCACGCCACGCTGAAGGCGCCGTTCCCGCTGGCCGACGGCATCCCGGCCGAGGCGCTGCACCACGCCGCCGCCGCCTTCGCGGCCGACCGTGCGGCGGCCACCGGCCCGGCGCTGATGCTGGCCTCGATCGGCGGCTTCCTGGCGCTGGTGCCCTCGGCCGCGGCGCCGGAGGTGACCGGGCTGGCCGATGCCTGCGTCGAGGCCTTCGACCGCTTTCGCGCGCCGCTGTCCGCCGCCGAGCTGGAGCGGCGGCGCCGGTCGCCGCTGACCCGGGCGCAGGACCGCCATCTCGAACGCTGGGGCTACCCCTATGTGTTCGACCAGTTCCAGTTCCACATGACCCTGACCGCGCGGTTGACCGATGCGGCCGAGCACGACCGGGTCCGCGCCGCGCTGGCGGAACGGACGGCGCCGGTGTGCCGTGACCCGCTGCGGATCGATGCGATCGCGGTGTTCGAGCAGGCGGACCGCGAGGCCCCGTTCCGCGTCACCGGGCGCTATCCGCTGCGGGGCGGCGCGGCATGACCGCCATCGTCACCGCGGTCGGCCGCAGCGCCACCCACAGCTTCAGCAAGCCCACCCTCGACGGCATCCGGCTGCTGGCCGGGCTCGGGGTCGAGGGCGACGCCCATCTCGGCGTCACGGTGAAGCACCGGTCGCGGGTGGCGGTCGACCCGACCCAGCCGAACCTGCGCCAGGTCCACCTGATCCAGGCCGAGCTGTTCGACGAGCTGGCGGTCGCCGGCTTCGTCGTGGCGGCGGGCGACATGGGCGAGAACGTCGCCACCCGCGGCATCGACCTGCTGAGCCTGCCGACCGGCGCCCGGCTGCATCTCGGCGCCGACGCGGTGGTCGAGGTCACCGGCCTGCGCAACCCCTGCGCCCAGATCGACGGCTTCCAGCAGGGCCTGCTCAAGGCCGTGCTGGGCCGGGACGAGCAGGGCAACCTGGTGCGCAAGGCCGGGGTGATGGCGGTCGTGCTGGCCGGCGGCGCTGTCCAGCCGGGCGATCCCATCCGGATCGAGTTGCCGCCGGAACCGCACCGGCCGCTGGAACGGGTGTGAGGTCGTAAGGGCCGGCCGGGATCGCCGCTGCATGGACCGGAGTGGCGGGCTGGCATGCGGATCAGGAGGTGTTCAGGGAGGCCGCATCGCTGTCAGGATGACGCCATCCCCTTCCGACCCTCGAGGAGTTCCCGGTCCATGGACAGGCGCGGCATCAACGATATCGGCGCATCGATCGACGCCGCGGTAAAGGCGATCGAGCCCGACCTGATCGAGGTTCGCCGCGACATCCATGCCCATCCCGAGATCGGCTTCGACGTCGAGCGCACCGCCGGCGTCGTCGCGGCCGAACTCGACAAACTCGGCATCGCCTACCGCGCCGGGATCGGCCGCACCGGCATCGTCGCCGACATCGCCGGCGGCGCGCCCGGGCCGATGCTGCTGATCCGCGCCGACATGGACGCGCTGCCGATCCACGAGATGACCGGGCTGCCCTTCGCCAGCACCGTGGCCGGCAAGATGCATGCCTGCGGCCACGACATCCACACCGCGACCCTGATCGGCGTCGGCGCCGTGCTGAAGGACCTGGCGCCGCAGCTGCGCGGCACCGTGCGGCTGGTGTTCCAGCCGGCTGAGGAGACGCAGGAGAGCGGCGCCGCCGCCATGATCGCCGACGGCGCGCTGGAGGGGGTCGACATGGCGCTGGCCTTCCACAACAGCCCGGGCATGGCGACCGGCCGGTTCGGCTACATCCACGGCGCCAGCACGGCGTCGGCCGACAGCTTCGACATCACCGTGCGCGGCCGGTCGGGCCACGCCGCGCGGCCGCAGGACACCATCGACCCGATCGTCGCTGCCGCCTATCTAGTAACCCAGCTGCAGACCGTGATCTCGCGCGAGATCAACCCGGCCGAGGGCGCGGTGGTAACCATCGGCAGCATCGCCGGCGGCGCCACCCACAACATCATCCCGGACAGCTGCACCCTGCGCGGCACCGTGCGCGCCCGGTCGCCGGAGGCGCGGGCCACCGCCGAGGCGGCGCTGCGCCGGATCGTGCAGGGCATCGCGCTCAGCCACCGGGTCGAATGCGACCTGGACTACGGGCTCGGCGTGCCGCCGCTGATGAATGACGAAAAGATGCTCGAGGCTTCGGTCGCCGCGGTGCGCCAGCAGTTCGGCGACGTGGTGCACGAGACCCCGCCCGGCTTCGGCGCCGAGGACTTCGCCTTCTTCTCCGAGCGGGTGCCGTCCTTCCACCTCAGGGTCGGGGCGTCGCAGCCCGGCCGCGACGACCATCTGCACAACTCCGACTACCAGCCGGACGAGGGCTGCATCGGCCTGGGCGTCGCCGCCCTGTCGCGCAGCGCGGTCGAACTGCTGTCCTGAGGCATGCGCCGGGGACATCCGGCGGGCCAAGGGTTGACCACGGCGCAGAGCCGGGCTGCGCCGAGGCGGGGAGACTGTTGCTGCTGTAACGATGCAGAAATCGCGTCGTAGCGCGGTCCGGTTACCCTGATCGTGCCGAAACGACGAGACTCTCGATGGACTCCAGGAACCTTCCGGCGGACACCGCCCGCATCATCGCTTTGCGCGAGCCCGCCGTGACTGCTGGGGACGAGGGTTCGGGTCCCGGCACCATCCGCGGCTTCGCGGTCAATCTGTCCTCGACCCGGCCGCTGACCCGCGGGGACTACAAGACCCTCGGCCTGGCCTCGCTCGGCGGCGCCTTGGAGTTCTACGACTTCATCATCTTCGTGTTCTTCGCCACGGCGGTGGGGCAGCAGTTCTTCCCGCCCGGGGTGCCGGACTGGCTGCGCCAGGTCCAGACCTTCGGGGTGTTCGCGGTCGGCTATCTCGTGCGGCCGCTGGGCGGCATCGTCATGGCGCATTTCGGCGATCTGCTGGGCCGCAAGCGGGTGTTCACCCTCAGCATCTTCCTGATGGCGGTCTCGACGCTCGGCATGGGGCTGCTGCCGACCTACGCCCAGGTCGGCGTCTGGGCCCCGATCGCGCTGCTGCTGCTGCGCATCGCCCAGGGCGCCGCGATCGGCGGCGAGGTGCCCGGCGCCTGGGTGTTCGTGTCCGAGCATGTGCCGTCGAACCGCATCGGCTACGCCTGCGGCACGTTGACCGCGGGGCTGACCGCCGGCATTCTGCTCGGCTCGCTGGTGGCGACGGTGGTCAACAGCCTGTACAGCCCGGCCGAGATCACCAGCTGGGCCTGGCGGGTGCCCTTCCTGCTCGGCGGCGTGTTCGGCCTGGCCTCGGTCTATCTGCGGCGCCTGCTGCAGGAGACCCCGATCTTCCGCGAGCTGCAGGCGCGCAAGGCATTGGCCGCCGAGATGCCGCTGAAGACGGTGGTGCGCGACCATCGCGCCGCGGTGGTGGTGTCGATGCTGCTGACCTGGCTGCTCTCGGCCGCGATCGTGGTGGTCATTCTGATGACGCCGGCGCTGCTGCAGAAGCTGCATGGCGTGCCGCTGGCGACGGCGCTGGAGGCGAACAGCGTCGCCACGCTGTGCCTGACGATCGGCTGCGTCATCGGCGGCGCCATCATTGACCGGATCGGCGCCGGGCGCTTCTTCGCCATCGGCTGCCCGCTGCTGGGCCTCAGCGTCTGGCTGTTCTACACCCAGAGCGCCGCGAACCCGGCGCTGCTGCTGCCGCTCTACGCCCTGACCGGCTTCCTGGTCGGTGTCGTCGGCGGTGTGCCCTATGTCATGGTCCGCGCCTTCCCGGCAGCGGTCCGCTTCTCCGGCCTGTCCTTCTCCTACAACGTCGCCTATGCGGTGTTCGGCGGGCTGACCCCGGTGGTGGTGCCGCTGCTGCTGGCGGTGGACCCGATGGCGCATGTCTACTACGTGCTCGCCCTGTGCGTCATGGGCGGCACGATCGGCCTGTGGCTGCTGAACCGCGAGGGCTGAGGCGGGGATCAGCCTGCGGCTGACCCGGGGCTCTCACCGCATCATCAGCACCGGGATCAGGCAGGACCGCACCATCGCGGTGGTGGTGCTGCCGATGATCAGGTTGCGGATGCGGGAGTGGCCGTAGGCGCCCATCACCAGCAGGTCGATCGGCGTGCGCTCGACCTCCGCCGCGATCACCGCCTCCGGCTCGCCCGGCAGGATCCGGGCGGTGATGTTCCAGCCGGCGTCGCGCAGCTTCGCCTCGGCCGCGGCCAGGCGGTTCTTGGCCTCGTCATCCGGGTTGCCGGCCATCAGCAGATGGCCCTCCAGCCCGCGCAGCAGCTGGCCTGCGGCGATCATGTCCACCGCCTTGGTCACGCTGGGGCCGCCGTCGAAGGCGATCAGGAAGCGCTGGATCGGCCGGAAGGCGCGGGCCGCCACCAGCACCGGCTTCTTGGTGGCGCGCGCCACCCGCTCGAGATTCGAGCCGAGATGCAGCTTGGCGAAATCCGCCGCCTCGCCGCGCTTGCCGATGACGATGACGCTGGTGTCGGATTCGAACTCGCCGACCGTCTCGACCAGGTCGCCATTGTAGAGATGGGTCTCGACCGTGACCGCGCCGGCCTCCGCGATCCGGGCCTTGCCTTCCTCCAGCAGGATCCGGCCGCGCCGCTGCGACAGGCTGGCCCGCTGCTCATCCATCGCGGCCAGCTCGGCCAGGATGTCCTGGGAATAGGCGACCAGGGTGCCGCTGATGTCGACCGGGATGGTCGAGACCTCGCGGCGGCCCAGCACATGCAGCAGCTCGACGGTCTGGTTCAGCCGTGCCGTGGCCCAGCCGGCGAGGTCGCAGACGCTCTGCGAGTAGATCGAGCCGTCGATACAGGCGAGGACTTTGGCCATGTCATCGGCTCCATGTCGGCCGCGCGGCACCGGTCCGCGGCGGCGCAGGGTGGTCTCAACAATGTGGAGCGGCGGCGCCGCGATCCAAGGCAGGATGCGCCGAGGATCGCAGCGGCGCCAGAGGGTTACGCGGCGTTCGCCACCACACGCTGATAGGCGGGCAGGGTCAGGAACTCGACGAAATCCTGGCGCTCCACCAGGTCCTGGAACAGGCCGGCGGCCTCGTCCCACTTGCCGGCGGCATAGCGTTCGGTGCCCAGCCGGTCCTTCCACGCCGCCAGCTCCTCGCGGATGGTCTGGCGCACCAGCGCGACGTCGACCGGCCGGCCGTCGTCCAGCGTGCTGCCCTGGTGCAGCCACTGCCACACCTGGGTGCGGCTGATCTCGGCGGTGGCCGCATCCTCCATCAGGTTGAACAGCGGCACGCAGCCCAGGCCGCGCAGCCAGGCCTCGATGTAGCCGATGCCGACCGAGACGTTCATGCGCAGCCCGGCCTCGGTCTTGTGGCCGGGCGGCACCACCAGCAGGTCGGCCGCCGCGACGTGGACGTCCTCGCGCTTGCGGTGGATCTGGTTCGGCGTCGGCATCAGCCGGTCGAACACCTCCAGCGCCACCGGCACCAGGCCGGGATGGGCGACCCAGGTGCCGTCATGGCCGTTGTTGGCCTCGCGCTCCTTGTCGGCGCGGACCTTGGCGAAGACAGCCTCGTTCGCCGCCGGGTCGCCGCGCACCGGGATGAAGGCGGCCATGCCGCCGATCGCCGCGGCTTCGCGGCGATGGCAGGTCTTCACCGCCAGCAGGCTGTACGCGGTCAGGAACGGCGTCGCCATCGTGACCTCGGCGCGGTCTGGCAGAACCGCATGAGGATCGTTCCGGAACTTCTTGATAAAGCTGAAGATATAGTCCCAGCGGCCGCAGTTCAGCCCGGCCGAATGGTCGCGCAGTTCATACAGGATCTCATCCATCTCGAAGGCGGCGAGGATGGTCTCGATCAGCACCGTCGCCTTGATGGTTCCGTGCGGGATGCCAAGGGCTTGCTCGGCGTGGGTGAAGACCTCGTTCCACAGCCGCGCCTCGCGGTGGCTCTCCAGCTTCGGCAGGTAGAAATAGGGGCCGGTGCCGTTGGCGATCAGCCGTTTGGCGTTGTGGAACACGAACAGCGCGAAATCGAACAGCGCGCCCGAGGCCGGCTTGCCGTCGACCAGCAGATGCGCCTCCTCCAGGTGCCAGCCGCGCGGCCGGACCTTGAGCACGGCGGTCTTGTCCTTCAGGGCGTAGTCCTTGCCCGAGGACGGGTCGGTGAAGGCGATGCTGCGGTCGATCGCGTCGCGCAGGTTGATCTGGCCCTCGATCTGGTTGGCCCAGGTCGGGGTGTTGCTGTCCTCGAAATCGGCCATGAACACGCTGGCGCCCGAGTTCAGGGCGTTGATCACCATCTTGCGGTCGACCGGCCCGGTGATCTCCACCCGGCGGTCCAGCAGGTCGGCCGGCATCGGCGCGATGGTCCAGTCGCCGTCGCGCACCGACTTGGTCTCGGGCAGGAAGTCCGGCTTCTCGCCGGCGTCCAGCCGCAGCTGGCGCTCGGCGCGCAGGCCCAGCAGGCGGCGGCGCTCGGCGCCGAAGCGGCGCTCAAGCCCGACCGCGAAGGCGATCGCCTCCGGCGTCAGGATCTCGGCGAAATCCGGGCGCCACGCGCCGGTGATGCTGGTGCCGCCGGGGGTGGTGTAGGCGGAATGGGTCTCGGTCATGCGCAATCCCTGAGCCTCTGAGAGGGCCGTGGGCGCCCGGCCCGGTTTGTGCGCGGCAACCATAGGCATCCGGGGCGGGATTCGTCAAAGTCTGAGAGCGCCCGGCGGCACGATGGCGCGGGGGAGGGAGAGCGTGATGCGGATCCTGCTGGGCTTCGCCGGCGGCAGCGGCCATTTCGGCCCGCTGGCGCCGATCGCCCGGGCCGCCGCCGCGGCCGGCCACGCCGTCGCCTTCGCGGCCCAGCCGGCGATGGTGCCGGTCGTCGAGGCCGCGGGATTCCAGGCCTTCGCCACCGGCGGCGCGACGGTTGGCAAAGCGCCAGCCCGCACCGCGCTGCTGGCGCTGGACGCGGCGCGGGAGGACCGGGCGGTGCGCGACGGCTATGCCGGCCGGGTGGCGCGCGACCGGGCGGCGCAGCTGCTGGCGCTGTGCGGCGACTGGCGGCCGGACCTGGTGGTCTGCGACGAGCTCGATTTCGGCGCCATGGTCGCGGCCGAGCGGCTGGGCCTGCCCCATGCCTCGGTGCTGGTGATCGCGGCTGGCGCCCTGGTGCGGCGCGACCTGGTGGCCGCACCGCTGGCGGCGCTGCGGGCGCAGCACGGTCTCGCGGCCGACCCGGAGCTGGCGATGCTCAGCCGCCACCTGGTGCTGTCGCCGGTGCCGCCCAGCCTGCGCGACCCCGCTTATCCGCTGCCGGCCACCGCGCATCCGATCCGCCCGCATCTGCTCGACGCCGGGGCGGACGGCCCAGTCCCCGACTGGCTGGCCGGCCTGGCGGGCCGCCCGACGGTCCACGCCACGCTCGGCACGGTGTTCAACCTCGAATCCGGCGACCTGTTCGAGCGGATGCTGGCGGGGCTGCGCGACCTGCCGGTCAACGCCGTCGTCACCGTCGGCCGCGACATCGATCCGGCGGCGTTCGGTCCCCAGCCCGGCCATATCCGGATCGAGCGCTACATCCCGCAATCCCTGCTGCTGCCGCATTGCGACCTGGTGCTGTCGCATGCCGGGTCGGGCAGCGTGATCGGCGCCCTGGCGCATGGCCTGCCCTCGGTGCTGATCCCGCTCGGCGCCGACCAGCCGCACAACGCCGCCCGCTGCGAAGACCTCGGCGTCGCCCGGGTGCTCGACGCGGTGCGCTGCACGCCGGCGATGGTGCGCGACGCGGTTGCCGCCGTGCTGGCCGATCCGGCCTGCCGGCGCGCGGCCGAAGCGGTGCGGGACGAGATTGCCGCGATGCCGGATGCGGCCCATGCCGTGGCGCTGCTCGAACGGCTGGTGCGAAAAGGGGTTTGATCGCGGTAGTATTAGCTGTGGCGTATGTTCATGATATGTTCCATGACAAACACGCACTCACCCCCACAGCCCGGACCGGCCGATCCCGGCCAGGTCCTGGCGCAGCAGCAGATCCGGCTTCTCACCCGGCTGGCCGAGATGGCCATGGAGCAGGCCGAGGCGATGCATGCCGAGATCATGGACCCACCGCCGGCCAAGGCCACCGGCGCCACGCCCGACCAGACGCAGGCCCGGATCGTCTCCGCCGGCATCGCCTTCCCGCGCCTGTCCCGGCTGGTGATCCAGATCATGGCGCTGCAGGCCCGCATCGCCCGCGAGCTGTACGGCCCGCAGCAGAAGGCCGCGACCGCCCGGGCCGAAGCCGCCGGCCAGGCGCGCCAGCAGCAGCGCAGGCGGCAGATCGAGCGCATCGTCGACCAGGCCATCGATCAGGTCGAACCCGAATACCATGCCGGCCGCAAGCTGCGGGACATGCTGGCCAAGATGCTCCCGGAGATCGATCCGGTGCTGGACCCCGAGGTGTTGGACCGCCCGCTGGGCGAGACCGTGGCCCGGCTGTGCCGGCAGCTGGGCATCGAGCCCGACTGGAGCCGCTGGGCGGAGGAGGACTGGGCGATCGCCGAGGCCCGGGATAAGCCGCCGGGGTCGCCTTATGCCGGGTCGCGGCCGGTGGGGGCGGAGACGGGGTGAGGGGCTTCGTTTCCCCTCTCCCGCACCCCCAACCCCGTCATTGCGAGCGCAGCGAAGCAATCCATGGCGCCGCCTGGCATGGATTGCTTCGTCGGCTTCGCCTCCTCGCAATGACGAGGAGGGGGGCGGGAGAGGCACACGTAGGGCCTACCGCCCCGCCGGCCCCCGGCGCAGCGTTGTGGTCAGGCCGGCGTCCAGCAGCGCCGACTCGATCGCCCCGGCCAGGGCCAGCACCGCCTCGTCGGCGTGGCGGCGGCCGACGATCTGCAGACCGACCGGCAGGCCGCCCGGCGTCAGCCCGGCCGGCAGCGACAAAGCCGGGCAGGGCGACAAAAGGTTGAACGGCGCGGTCATCTCCAGCCCGTGATAGCGGCCGTCCGGTCCGTCGGCCATGAAGTCGTCGTCTGTCTGCGTCACCGGCGGCGGCGGCACGGCGCAGGTCGGGCACAGCAGGGCCTCGTGATCGGCCAGGATCGGCGCCAGCTCGGCCCACATCCGGCTGCGCAGGATCTCGATGCGCTTGATCTCGGCGGCGCCCAGGGTCAGGCCGCGATCGATAATGCGGGCGATCACCGGGTCCATGCGGTCGCGGAAGCCGGCCAGGCGGTCGCCGTGGAACGCCGCCATGAACACGCACCACAGGTCGAACCAGCGGTCACCGACCTCGCGGGTCCAGGGCAGGCGCACCCGGTCCACCACCGCGCCGGCCCGGCGCATGGCCTCGACCGCGGCCTCGACCGCGGCCTCGACCGCGGGGTCGACGGCGAAGTGGCCGAGATCCATCGACAGGGCGAAGCGGCGGCCGGCCAGCCCGTCGATCCGGGTCGCGCCGAGGTCGAAGGGCAGGGTCAGCGAGGAGATGTCCTCGTCGCTCGGCCCCGCCGTGGCGGCCATGAAGGCGATGGCGTCATCGACGCTGCGGGCCAGCGGTCCGAAATGCGAGATGTCGTCGAACTGGCTGGGCAGAATGGTCATCGGGATCCGGCCGAGGCTGGGCTTGAACCCGACCACGCCGCAGAACGCCGCGGGAATGCGCACCGACCCGCCCATGTCGGTGCCCTCGGCGAAGGCCACCACCCCGGCGCCGACCGCGGCGCCGGACCCGCCGGAGGATCCGCCGGGCGACCGCTCCGGGTCCCACGGGTTGCGGGTGACGCCCCAGCGCGGGCTGTAGGTGAAGCTGGAATGGGCGAATTCCGGCGTCGTGGTCTTGCCGATCACGATCGCCCCCGCCGCCTCCAGCCGCCGCACCACCAGCGCCGAGCGGTCGGGCACCCAGTCGCCGGTGCTGTGCGACCCCAGCGTGGTCAGGTGCCCGCGGGTCGGGGTCAGGTCCTTGACCGCCACCGGCACGCCGTGCAGCGGGCCGACCGGCTGCCCGGCGGCCACCGCCGCATCGGCGGCGCGGGCGGCGGCCATGGCCTCGTCGTCCAGGATCAGGGTGAAGCAGTTCAGCCGGTCCTGCGCCGCATGGGCGCGGGCCAGGGTGGCCGCGATCACATCCTCGGCCCGGGTGCGGCCGGCCGCGATGCCGGCGGCGGTGTCGCGGACGCTCAGGATTTCAGGATCGGGCATCGGTCATCTCGGGTTGTGGCAGTTCGGGTTGTGGCAGCGGATGGCTTGCGGCCGGCGCGGACCGGGCCAAGATATCCCCGGCGACGGAAGGGCAGTCCATGGGATTCGCGGCGTGGAACGCCGGCCTGGCGGCGGCGATGGCGGCGGTCGGCTCGGACGGGTTTCCCGACCGGCTGGGCGAGGCCCTGGCCGGGCTGGTGGGGTTCGACATGCTGAACGGCTTTGCCTATCGCGGCGACGCGCCGCCGCTCGACCTGCACAACCGCCAGGCGCCCGACCTCGCCGCCATCATCGTCGATGGCTACATCGCCGGGGCCTATCTGCTGGACCCGTTCTTCGTGGCGGTGCGCGGCGGCACGCCCGACCGGGTGCTGGTGATGCGCGACCTGGCGCCCGACCGCTTCGGCCAGAGCGAGTACTACAAGCGCCACTACATCCGCACCCGCATCCTGGACGAGGTCGGCTACGTCCTCGACCTCGGGCGCGGGCTGACCGGGGTGCTGTCGGTGACCCGGCGGCGCGGCCATGCCCGCTTCAGCCGGGCCGAGGTCGAGACCCTGCGCGAGGCCGCGCCGATGGTCTGCGCCCTGGGCGAGCGGCACTGGGCCGGGTTCGGCGCGGCGGCGGGGGCGGGCGGGGCCGGCGACCTGGTCGACCGCCTGATCGCGCTGGGCGACGGCCGCCTGACTCGGCGCGAGGCCGAGGTGGTCGGGCTGATCCTGAAGGGGCATTCCTCGCCCTCGATCTGCGCCCTGCTCGGCTTCGGCCAGGAGACGGTGAAGACTCATCGCAAGAGCATCCACCGCAAGCTCGGCATCTCCTCGCAGGCCGAGCTGTTCGCCCGCTTCACCGCCTTCCTGGCCGAGCGCTGACCGCCCCTCAGCGCCGGGCGGCCGGGGCATCCTCGACCTCGCGGAACTCCGTCTCCGGCGGCTGGCGGCTGAACATCCGGGTGAGGTAGGCGAGGTAGACGATGCCGACCGCCAGCCAGATCAGCCCCAGCACCTTGGCGTGCTCGTCCAGGCTGACCAGCAGCCACAGGTTGGCGACCGCGCCCAGCGCCGGGACGACCAGCGTCTTCACGGTGGCGCCGAGGCCGCGGTCGGACGACCGCAGCCACAGCAGCCGGATCACCGACAGGTTGACGAAGACGAAGGCGACGAAGGCCCCGAAGTTGATGAAGGAGGTCGAGGTGGTGACGTCCAGCTTCAGCGCCGCCAGCGCCACCACCCCGGCCAGGGCGATGTTGAACACCGGCGTGCGCAGGATCGGGTGGACATAGCCGAAGGCGGCCCGGGGCAGCACGTCGTCGCGGCCCATCGCCAGCAGCAGCCGGCCGACACTGGCCTGGGCCGACAGGCCGGACGCGAACTGCGCCACGATCAGCCCGGCCAGGAACAGCATGACGAACACATCGCCGCCGATCACGGTGGCGATGTCGAAGGCAGCGCTGTCGACATTGGCGAAGCTGCCGCCGGGAAAGGCGGCCTGGGTCACGACCGCGGCGCCGATGAAGATGCCGCCGCCGATCAGCGCGATCAGCATGATCGCCCTGGGGATGGTGCGCGCCGGCTCCACCGTCTCCTCCGTCAGCGTGGTCACCGCGTCGAAGCCGAGGAAGGAATAGGCGGCGATGGCGGCGCCGGCGAGGTAGGCGGGCAGGGTGCCGCCGGTGCCGGCGAAGGGGTCGAGCGAGAACAGCGGCCGCAGCCCCGGCCCCGCAGTCAGGTGGTGGATGCACAGCGCGACGAAGGCGGCCAGCACCGCGAACTGCACCAGCATCAGCACGATGTTGACGCCATTGGCCAGCTTAATGCCGATGATGTTGATGGCGCTGGTGGCGGCGATGAAGGCCAGGATCCAGACCCATTGCGGCACGCTGGGGAAGGCGGCGGACAGGTAGGCCGCGCCGATCAGCCAGATCGCCATCGGCAGGAAGAAGTAGTCCAGCAGGATGGCCCAGCCGACCAGGAAGCCGAGATGGCCGCCGAAGGCGCGGCGGGTGTAGGTGTAGGCCGATCCCGCGACCGGATAGGCGGCGGCCATGCGGCCGTAGGAATAGGCGGTCAGCAGCACCGCCACCAGCGCCAGCACATAGGCGGTGGGCACCGCGCCGCCGGTCTTCTCCGCCAGGATGCCGAAGGTGCCGAACACGATCATCGGCGTCATGTAGGCCAGGCCGAACAGCACGACCGAAGGCAGCCGCAGCGTCCGCGTGAGCCCGAGGGGCTTGTCCGTCATCATCAACCTCCCTGGGGCCGCCGCCGTCTTGTGGCGACGGTCGGCAGGCCCTGTGATGTGCGATGCCGAACTATGGAAAGCCGCCGCCCGCTCGCGCCATCACCCCAAGGGGGGAGAAGGGGGAGGGAGGATCAGGCCGTGGCGGTCAGGTCGGGCCGGTAGCCGCCGAAGCTCCAGAAATGGCCTTCCGGGTCGAGGGCGCTGTAGCCGCGGCCGCCATAGGGCTTGTCGGCGAGGGCGTGGGTGATCTCGGCCCCGGCGGCGACGGCGCGGGCGTGGTGGGCGTCGACGTCGTCGAGGGCGATGTAGACGCTCTGGTTCAACCCCGTCAGGTCGCGGGGGCTGACCCAGCCCATCTCCGGCCTGGCGCTGTTCAGCATGATCACGGCCGGCCCGATCGCCAGCTCGGCGTGCAGGATGGTGTCGTCCGGGCCGGGCGTCACCGACAGGGCGTGGAAGCCGAAGGCGCGCTGCAGCCAGGCGATGGCGGCCGGCGCGTCGCGGTAGAACAGGCAGGGGATGATGGTCGGGTCGGGCATCGCAACCTCCGGTCGAAGCATGGGGTGCGGGCAGGGTAGGGGCGCCGGGCGGGCGGGTCTTGGACGGATGTTACCGGCTAATCGCGCATGCCGCCGCCCTCGGGCAGCCGGCGGCGCAGGAAGTCGGAGGGCGGGCTGCCGGCGAACTGGTTGAAATCGCGGATCAGGTGCGACTGGTCGTAGTAGCCGCACTCCGCCGCCAGCTCGGCCCAGGGCATGGCGTCGGTCGATTGCAGCAGCCCCACCGCATGCTGGAAGCGCAGGATGCGGGCGATGCTCTTGGGCGGCAGCCCGGCCTGCTCGCGGAACTGGGCGATCAGGTGCTTGCGGCTGCAGCCCAGCTCGGCGCTCAGCGACCCGATGTCGACGCCGCCGTGGCTGGCGCACAGCCGGTCCCAGGCCCAGGCGACGCCGGCCCAGGGCGGCCGGGCATCGGCGATGCGGGCGGCGATCACCGCGTCGAGCAGGTCGAAGCAGTCGTCCCAGTCCTCCAGCTCGCCCAGGCGCTGCTCCAGCCGCCGCGCCTCGGGCCCGAGGTCGCCGTAATGGATCACCTGCTGGGCGATCTGGTGCAGCGGCAAGCCGAGGAACAGATGGGCGCCGACCGGGGTGAAATAGACCTGCACCCCGCGCGACGCGCCGCTGCCTTCGGTGACGACATAGCTGTCGTAGAGCCCGCCGATGAAGCCGTGGGCATAGGTCTCCGGCGCCCGGCTCTCGCGCGGGTCGCTGATGCGGAAGGCCGGGCCGGTGTTGAAGATCACCGCGACATGGGCGATGGCGAGCTCGCGCCGGCGGTGGAACCGGATGCCGCTCTCGTCGAAGCCGGCATAGGACTGGACGTAGGGGCGCAGCCGCGGGTCGGGCTCGCGGAACGCGAACTCCCAGCGGCCGAGGTCGGAGTGGTGGCTCAGCCGGCGGCTGCGCGGCGGGTGGTGTCCCATGGCGGCTCCCCGGCCGGGAGTGTGCCGCGACATCCGGGGATTGTCGCGGGAAAGATGCCGATGCGGCTTGACCGGGGCAGCCGGTCGCGCTGCAAATGCCGGACGAAAGCGATGGGACAGGGAGCGGGCAACCCCCGGGGAGCAGCGATGACCAATCCGATTGAGCGCCGGCCGATCGGCCGCACCGGCGTGACCGTCTCGCGGCTGGGGATCGGCGGCGGCAGCCTGTTCAGCTCGATGGGCGACGCCGGGGTGGCCGAGGTGGTCGACCATTGCTGGGCGCGGGGCCTGCGCTTCTTCGACACCGCAGCACTCTATGCCGCCGGGGTCAGCGAGCAGCGCTTCGGCACGGCGCTGGAGCATCGGCCGCGCGCCGAGCATGTGGTCGCGACCAAGGCCGGCCGCTATGTCGAGGATGGCGAGAACCGGTTCGACTACACCCGCGACGGCTTCCTGCGCTCGATCGAGCGCAGCCTGGCCAAGCTGAAGCGCGACCGGCTGGACATCGTCTCGATCCACGACGTCGACCCCGACCAGCATGGCGACGCCTATGAGGACCGCTTCGCCGAGGCGATGGCAGGCGCCTATCCGGCCCTGGCCGAGCTGCGCAGCCAGGGCGTGATCCGCGCCGTCGGCGTCGCGGTCAAGAGCTGGCAGGTCTGCCAGCGCTTCGCGGCGGCCGGCGACTTCGACTGCATGATGCTGGCCGGCGGCCACACCCTGCTGAAGCAGGACGCCGTGCCGTTCCTGGACGACTGCGCGGCGCGCGGCATCGCGGTGCTGCTGGCGGCGCCGTTCAACACCGGCATCCTGGCGACCGGCGCGATCGAGGGCGCGCGCTACTTCTACAAGCCGGCGCCGCCCGAGGTGCTGGAGGCGACGCGCCGGATCGAGGCGGTGTGCCGGCGCCACGACGTGCCGCTGCCGGCCGCCGCGCTGCAGTTCCCGCTGCGCCACCCGGCCGTGGCCAGCGTCGTGGTCGGCCACCAGGCGGCGGCCGAGGTCGACCACAACCTGGTGCTGCTGCAGCTGCCGATCCCGGAGGCGTTCTGGGCCGATCTGGCGGCGGAAGGGCTGGTCGCCGAGGCCCGCTGACCGTCAGGGCTGCCCCGGGGGCGGCCTTCGGCTGTCTCTCACGAGGCCAGGCGCCGTGCCGGGCGTTTACCGTCTTCGATCGTCTCGCCGCGGGCGATCCGCTCCAGCTGCCCGATCGCGATGTGGCAGCGGATGCCGTGGCCCGGCGCGGCCTCGACCAGCGGCGGCTCCTGCTGCTCGCAGATGGCGCCCAGCTTGTGCGGGCAGCGGGATTGGAAGGCGCAGCCGGCCGCCGGCGCCGCGCCGCCTGCGTCATCGCCCTCCGGCCGGATCCGCGCCGGCATCCCGCCATCGAGGGCGGGCAGGGCGGACAGCAGCGCCGCGGTGTAGGGGTGGTGCGGGCCGGACCAGATGCGGTCGGCCGGGCCGATCTCGACCAGGCGGCCCCGGTACAGCACGCCGATGCGGTCGGCGAGGTAGCGCACCACCGCGAGGTCGTGGGAGATGAAGATGTAGCTGACGCCGCGTTCGGCCTGCAGGTCGGCCAGCAGGTTGAGGATGGCGGCCTGCACCGAGACGTCGAGCGCCGAGGTCGGCTCGTCGCAGACCACGATCCGCGGCTCGCCGGCAAAGGCGCGGGCGATGGCGGCCCGCTGCTTCAGCCCGCCCGACAGCCGGCGCGGCCGGGTGGCGAGATGGTCCGGACCCAGCCTGACGGCCTCGGCCAGGTCCCGCAGCCGGTCGCGGCGCGGGCCGGCCGCGCGCAGCCCGGCGAGGCGGCGCAGCGCCCGGCCGAGCACCCGGCCGACGCTGCGCGCCGGGTTCAGCGACGCGCCCGGATTCTGGAACACGATCTGCAGCGCCTTGACCTGGGCCCGGCTGCGCCGTGTGGCGCGGCCGTGCAGGGCGGTGCCGTCCAGCTCGATCCGGCCGCCCGGATCCGGCGCCGACAGCCCCAGCAGCAGATGCGCCAGGGTCGACTTGCCGCTGCCGGATTCGCCGACCAGACCCAGCGTCTCGCCCGGCCACAGGTCGAAGGATGCGTCGTTAAGGGCCTTCACGGCCTGCCCATCGACGCCATAGGTCTTGGACAGGCTCCGGACCGTGAGCACCGGGGCTGCGGCCGGCGTCTTGACCGGCATCGGCGGCGCCGGCGGGGGCGCCAGGAACAGCTCGGGCGTGCGCTCGTGCAGGTGGCAGCGGCTGCTGCGGCGGCCGGGCAGCGCCTGCAGGGCCGGGGCCTCGCGATGGCAGCGCGACTCCGCCAGGGCGCAGCGCTCGGCGAAGACGCAGCCGATGCTCTCGGCACCCGGCGCTGGCAGCGCCCCGGGGATGACGTCCAGTCGGTGGCGCGCCTTGTGCCGCCCCGGCGCCGGCAGGCAGCGCAGCAGGCCGGCGGTGTAGGGGTGGCGCGGCTGGGCGAAGATCTCCCGGGTCGGGCCTTCCTCGACCAGGGTGCCGGCATACAGCACGCCGATGCGGTCGCAGATCCGCCCGACCAGCGGCAGGTTGTGGCTGATGAACAGCAGCGCCGTCCGGAACTCCCGCCGCAGCCGGCCGATCAGCTCCAGCATCTCGGCCTCGACCGTGGCGTCCAGGCCGGTGGTGGGTTCATCCAGGATCAGCAGCGACGGGTCGCCGGCCAGCGCCATGGCGATCACCACCCGCTGCTGCATCCCGCCGGACAGCTGGTGTGGATACAGCTCCATCACCCGGCCGGGATCGGCGATCTGCACCCGCTCCAGCATTGCCCGTGCCTGCTCGGCCGACTGGCGGCGCGGGGTGCCCGCGACCTCGAAGGCCTCGGCGATCTGGCGGCCGATGCGCAGCGCCGGGTTCAGGGCGTGGCCGGGATCCTGGTAGACCATCGACACCGGCCCGGCGCGCAGCCGGCGCAGGTCGCGGCTGCCCAGCCCGGCGATGTCCTGGCCGTCGACCAGCACCCGCCCGCCGCGCACCCGCCCGTTCGCCGGCAGGTAGCGCATCGCCGCCAGCGCGGCCGTGGTCTTGCCGCAGCCGGATTCGCCGACCAGCCCATAGGCCTCGCCCGGGGCGATGGCGAAGCTGACGCCGCGCAGCACGGCGCGGTCCCGGCCGCGGACCCGGTAGGCGACGTCGAGCGCATCGACGGTCAGGGCGTCGGGGCCGCTCATCGGGCGAAGGCCCGTTCGATGCCGTCGGCGACCAGGTTGACCCCGATCACCAGCGAGATCGTCGCCAGCGCGTCGAACAGCACGGTCCACCAGTAGCCGCCGCCGATCAGCGCGTAGTTCTCGGCGATCGACAGGCCCCAATCGGCCGAGGGCGGCTGGATGCCGAAGCCGAGGAAGCTGAGGGTGGCGACCGAGAAGATGGCGTAGCCCAGGCGCATCGTGACCTCGACGACGATCGGCGGCAGCACGTTGGGCAGGATCTCGGCCAGCATGATGTGGAGCGCGCCTTCGCCGCCCAGCTGCGCCGCGGCGACGTATTCCTTCTCCCGCTCGGCGCGCACGGCGGCGCGGACGGTGCGGGCGATCAGCGGGGCGTAGAGCAGGCCGATCACCACCACCACGGTGGCGTTCGACGCCCCCAGGGCCACCAGCGCCATCAGCGCCACGATCACCGTCGGCAGGGCCAGCAGGGCGTCGATGAAGCGGCTGATGGTGCCGTCGACCAGCCCGCGGAAATAGCCGGTGACCAGGCCCAGCAGGGTGCCCAGCGCCGCGCCCAGCAGCGTCGCCAGCGGGGCGATGGCGAGGATGTCGCGGGCGCCGACCACGACGCGCGAGAACACGTCGCGGCCCAGCCGGTCGGTGCCGAACCAATGCTCGGCCGAAGGCGGGCCCAGCGCGTTCATCAGGTCGTCGGCA
This sequence comes from Inquilinus sp. 2KB_23, assembly GCF_052115705.1. Lineage (NCBI taxonomy): Bacteria > Pseudomonadati > Pseudomonadota > Alphaproteobacteria > Rhodospirillales > Rhodospirillaceae > Inquilinus > Inquilinus sp. 2KB_23. The sequence continues at coordinate 48,228 of NZ_JBFRHF010000028.1, forward strand.
TAGGGGTCGAACGGCACCAGATGGGCGCCGGCCACGGCGCAGGCGATCCAGAACCCGACGATCACCAGGCCGGCGATGAAGGTGCCGGACAGGGCGAAGGATCCCGTCCTGGGGGAGACCGATCGGCGCGTCCCGGCGTCCAGCTGCGCGGTCATGCGGTGGCTCCGCGCAGGCGGGGGTTGAGGGCGGTGGCCACGACGTCGCCGACCAGCCCGGTCAGGGCATAGGCGGCGCCGACCACCAGGATGCCGGCCTCCAGCATCGGGAAGTCCTTGGCCTTGGCGGCGGCGTAGATCAGCCCGCCGATGCCCTGATAGCGGAACAGGGTCTCGACCACGACCAGCCCGCCGATCAGATATCCGGTCTGGGTGAAGATCACCGTGACGGTCGGCAGCAGCGCGTTGCGCAGCACGTGGCGCCACAGCACCACGGCGGGCGGCAGGCCCTTCAGCACCGCGGTCCGGGTGTAGTCGGCGGCCAGCGCCTCGACGGTTCCGGCCCGCGCCATCCGGGCGATGTAGCCGAACAGCACCAGCACCAGCGGCAGGGCCGGCAGGATCAGGTGCTGGATCTGGACGCCGATGCCGGCGCCCGGCGGCCAGGTCGCCGAGATCGGCAGCCAGCGCAGCCACAGCCCGAAGACCAGGATCAGCAGCAGGGAGGAGACGAATTCCGGGATCACCGAGGTCGACAGCCCCAAGAGGCTGATGATCCGGTCGAGCGGTCGCCCGGCATAAAGCGCCGCGACGACCCCGCCGGCGATGCTGATCGGCACCACCAGCAGGATCGCCACCGCCGCCAGCTTCAGCGAATTCGCCAGCGCCGTGCCGATGAAGGGCGCCACCGGGGCGCGATAGGCGAAGGACCGGCCGAGGTCGCCCTGGACCACCCCGCCGATCCAGCCGGCATATTGCGCCAGCACCGGCTGGTCGGCGCCGATCTGGTGGTTCAGCGCCGCCACGGCCCTGGCATCCGCGAAGGGACCCAGGATCGCCCGCCCGATGTCGCCCGGCAGCAGCTGGCCGCCGGCGAAGACCAGCACGCTGAGGATCCACAGCGTGACCAGCAGCAGCGCCAGCCGCACCAGCACGAAGCGGGCGATCCTCACGCCGTCCTCCCCGGCATCGGGCGGGCGCCTGCCGTCACGCGAAGGACGCCTGGTCGAAGTAGAGCTGCGAGATCGCGGTGTAGCGGACGCCGCTCAGCGCCGCGCTGGTGACCTTCAGCGAGTCGGAGAAGTAGGAGATGATCACCGGCGTCTCCTCCAGCAGGAAGGCCTGCAGCTTGCCCGCGGCGGCGCGCTGCGCCGGCAGGTCGATCGCCGAGGTGTAGTCGGCGAGCAGCCGATCGTAGTCCGGGTTCTTGAAATGCGCCGCGTTCCAGCTGCCGGTGCTGCGGAATGACGCGTTCAGCACCGCGTTCGGGATGCCGCGATGGCCGTAATCGGTGATGCCGAGCACGGAGTCGAGCCAGTCGGACTGGCCGAAGGTGGCCTTGCCGTAATAGGCGGCCTGGTCCTCGATCTTCAGGTCGATGGCGATGCCGATCTGCCGCGCCGCGTTCTGGATCAGCACCGCATAGTCCGGGATCTCGTCGTATTTCTCGGTGGTCAGCGTGACCGCGAAGCCGTCCGGCACGCCCGCCGCGGCCAGCAGCTCCTTGGCCTTGGCGATGTCCTGCTTGCGCTGCGGCACGGCCGGGTCGGTCGACGGGAATAGCGGCGAGAACGGGCTGTCGTTGCCGACCGTGCCCTGGCCCTGCAGCAGGCCCTTCACCAGCCCCTCGCGGTTCAGGCTCAGCGCCAGGGCCTGGCGGATGCGCTTGTCCTGGAACGGTCCCTGGTCGGTGCCGAGATGGACCTGGGTGTGGGCGCTCGATCCGATCCGCAGGATCCGGAAGGCGGGGTCGTTCAGCAGCGCCTGGCCGCCCTGGGGCGAGTAGTTGATGATGTCGACCTGGCCGGCCTGGATCGCCAGCACCTGCGACGGCTCGTCGGCGAAGAAGGTGAATTCCACGCGGTCGGGCAGGGCCGGCGGGCCCCAGTAGTCAGGATTGCGGACGAAGCTGGCGCCGACCTTGGGGCTGTACTGCTCCAGCCGGAACGGCCCGGTGCCGACGAAATTCTTCTCGAAGTCGCCGGCATAGTCCGCCGGCAGGATGATCGCGTTGTAGGTGTCGGACGAGATCAGGTAGGGGAAGTTGCCGTTCGGCGCGTCGAGATGGAATTCCACCGTGTGGTCGTCGACCTGCCTTGTGCCGCCCTTGGACAGGATGCCGGCGAGGATCGACAGCGAGGCGGAGCCGTTGGCCGGGTCGGTCAGGCGTTCGAAGGTCGCGACCACGTCGCGGGCGCTCAGGCCCCGCCCGTCATGGAACTTGACGCCCTGGCGGATGGTGACGGTCCACAGCTTCGCGGCGGGGTCGCTCTTCCAGCTTTCGGCCAGGCCGGGGCGCAGCGTCAGGTCGGGATCGTCGACGATCAGGTATTCGCCGACCTGGGTCAGCAGGCCGATGCTGGGCGGGTCGCCGATGGTCACCGGGTCGATCGCGCCGGTTGGCGTCAGCAGGCCGACGCGGACGATGCCGCCGGGCTTGCCGGCCTGCGCCTGGGCCCGTGCGCCCGGCGCCAGCAGGCCGGTCGCGGTTCCCGCCAGGCCCAGCAGGGCGGCGTAGCGCATCAGGTCGCGGCGGCCGAGTGCGCCGGCGGCGAATTCATCCACCGCGGCATTCCACAGCGCGCCGGACTGGCGGCGGAGGATGTCGAGATTCCGGCGACGCGTGATCATGGCTGTCTCTCTTGATGGGGAAACGCAGCGGTGTCGGGGAACGCTCAGGACGCGGCGCGGTGGGTGTCGCGGGCGACGGCGAAGCGGTTGGGCGGCCGGGACAGGCCCAGGCGGTCGCGCAGGGTGCCGGGCTCGTATTCCTGGCGGAACACGCCGCGGCGCTGCAGCTCCGGCACCACGGTCTCGGTGAAGTTCACCCAGTCATCGGGCAGCAGCGGGAACATCAGGTTGTAGCCGTCGACCGCGCCGGCCACGAACCATGCCTCCAGCTGGTCGGCCACCTCCTTGGCGGTGCCGGCCACGGTGGGCATCGAACCGCTGTTGGCCAGCTTGCGGGCGATCTGGCGGATCGACAGGTTCTGGTTGGCCAAGCCGCGCACCCGGTTCAGCGAGGTGCGTCCGCCATTGAAGGTGCTCTCGTCCGGCAGCTCCGGCAGCGGCCCGTCCGGCGGATAGGCCGAGAGGTCGATGCCGGCCCAACTCGACAGCAGGTCGATGCCGACCCGCTCCGGCAGCAGCGTCTCCAGGAATTCCTGCCGCTCCTTCGCCTCATCGGCCGAACCGGCGACGATGGGCAGGATGCCGGGCAGGATCTTGAAGCTTTCCGGAGCACGGCCGTGCTTCGCCAGCCGGGCGTTGATGTCGGCGCGGTAGCGCAGGCCCTCGTCGATGCTGCGGATGATGGCGAAATGGACGTCGGCATAGGCGGCGGCCAGGTCCTTGCCTGCCTCTGACGATCCGGCCTGGACGATCAGCGGGTGGCCCTGCGGCGGCCGCGGCACGTTCAGGGGGCCGCGCACCTTGAAGTGCGGCCCGGCATGGTCGATGCGATGCACCTTCCCGGGGTCGGCGAAGTAGCCCGATTCCCGGTCGAGCAGCACCGCCTCGTCCTCCCAGGAATCCCACAGCGCGGTGACGGCATCGAGGTATTCGGCGGCCCGGTCGTAGCGATGGGCGTGCTCGATGTTGCCGTCCCGCCCGAAATTCAGCGCCTCCTCGTCCATCGCCGAGGTCACGACGTTCCAGGCGGCGCGCCCGCCGCTGAGATGATCGAGCGAGGCGAAGGTGCGGGCCAGGTTGTACGGCTCGCTGTAGGAGGACGACGCGGTGGCGATCAGCCCGATATGCCTGGTGACGGCGGACAGCGCCGACAGCAGGGTCAGCGGCTCCAGCCGCGCATTGGCGTAGTGGGCGACGCCGCTTTCGACCGAATCCCAGATCGCGACATGGTCGGCGATGAACAGCGTGTCCAGCTTCGCCCGCTCCGCCGCCTCGGCCAGTTTGCGGTAATAGTCGAGGCCGAAGACCTCGCGGCCGGGCGCGCGGGGATGGCGCCAGGACATCCGGTGGTCGCCCTGCGGATTGAAGAAAAACGCGCTCAGAATCATATGCCTGCGGCGCATGGCGCACTCCTCGACGATCTGGATGGCCGGCATGGTTCCACCGGCAGCCACGAGGCCCGCTTCGAGCGGCCCGTTGGCGACAGTAGATTATCCAATTTATATGAGAATCAAGTGGAAAATATTTACAATATACTTTTTTAAATAGTAAATATGATCCGGGAAAGGCAACTGAGCGTCTCGGCGATGGCTGATCGCCGCGGGCTGCAGCCAGGCCGCTATCCTCGGGATCCAAAAGCGGCCACCGCCGTTTACAGCTGTCGAAGGCTGGCGCAATTTGCTGGCAGGTGTCGGCTCCACGGTTCAGCCCAGGGGATGGTTCAGATGGTGAGTCCGCTTGCGGGAAAGTCCGTCCCTCCGTCCGACCTCGTCAATGTGCCGCGGCTGGTGACGGCCTATTTCGCGACCAAACCCGATCCGGCGATCCCCGCCCAGCGCGTCGCCTTCGGCACGTCGGGCCATCGCGGCTCCGCCTTCGCCGGCAGCTTCAACGAGACCCACATCCTCGCCGTCACCCAGGCGATCTGCCTGTACCGCAAGCGCGCCGGGATCGACGGGCCGCTGTTCATTGGCATAGACACCCACGCGCTGTCCGAACCGGCGCTGGCCACCGCGTTGGAGGTGCTGGCCGCCAACGGCGTCGACACCATGATCGACCAGGGCGGCGGCTACACCCCGACGCCCGCCGTGTCGCACGCCATCCTCACCTACAACCGGGGCCGGACCGCGAGCCTGGCCGACGGCATCGTGGTCACGCCGTCGCACAACCCGCCGGAGGATGGCGGTTTCAAATACAACCCCCCGAATGGCGGGCCGGCCGACACCGAGGTGACCGGCTGGATCGAACGCACGGCCAATGAGCTGATCGAAAAGTCGCTCGACGGGGTGCTGCGGATCCCGCACCAGCGCGCGCTGAAGGCCGCGACCACCCATCGCCACGATTATGTCGGCGGCTATGTCGGCGACCTCGGCAGCGTCGTCGACCTCGACGCCATCCGGTCCTCCGGCGTCAGGATCGGCATCGATCCGCTGGGCGGCGCGGCGGTCCATTACTGGGCGCCGCTGATCGAACGCACCGGCATCGCCGCCACCGTGGTCAGCGACATCGTCGACCCGACCTTCCGCTTCATGACGGCCGATTGGGACGGGAAGATCCGCATGGATTGCTCCTCGCCCTACGCCATGACCCGGCTGCTGGGCCTGCGCGACCAGTTCGACGTGGCCTTCGCCAACGACACCGACGCCGACCGCCACGGCATCGTCACCCGCACCGCCGGGCTGATGAACCCGAATCATTTCCTGGCCGCGTCGATCTCCTACCTCTTCGGCCACCGCAAGGGCTGGCGCGCCGACAGCGCCGTCGGCAAGACGCTGGTCAGCAGCAGCATGATCGACCGGGTCACGGCGCAGCTGGGCCGCCGCCTGCTCGAGGTGCCGGTCGGCTTCAAATGGTTCGTCGACGGCCTCAGCGACGGCTCGGTCGGATTCGGCGGGGAGGAGAGCGCCGGCGCCTCCTTCCTGCGCAAGGACGGCACGGTGTGGACGACGGACAAGGACGGGCTGATTCTCGGCCTGCTGGCGGCCGAGATCACCGCGGTCACCGGCCGCGACCCCAGCGAGCTCTACACCGGGCTCACCGACGAGCTGGGCACCGCCTATTACGCCCGGGCGGACGCGCCGGCGACGGCTGAGCAGAAGAAGGTGTTCAAGGGGCTGACGCCGGAACGGCTGGATGCGCGCCAGCTCGGCGGCGAGCCGGTGCGGCAGACGCTGACCGCGGCGCCGGGCAACGGCCAGCCCTTCGGCGGCATCAAGGTGGTGACCGAGAATGGCTGGTTCGCGGCGCGGCCGTCCGGCACCGAGGACGTCTACAAGATCTACGCCGAGAGCTTCCGCAGCGAGGACCACCTGCGGCAGATCCAGGACGACGCCAAGGCCCTGATCGGCCGGTTGTTCGAGACATCGTCGCAGCCAGGGGGCAAGCCCGGCGCGGCGTGACCCGGGGGGCGCCGGCCTGCTCTGCGCCGGATTCAGGCCAATGCGGCCAGCCGACGGGATTTTTTAAGATGGGGAAAGATGGCTCCCTGGACTGGACTCGAACCAGTGACCCGCTGATTAACAGTCAGCTGCTCTACCAACTGAGCTACCAGGGAACATGAGCGCCGGATTTCGCCGGGCTGTTGGTGGCGCGGCTTATAGCAACCTCGCCCCGCCGTGCCAAGCCTCCCATTCGCCTCCGACCATTCTTTTTTGGCGGCATCCGGTTCCAGCGCGACCCGAACCGTGCCGGGATCAACCACCTGGCCGGCATGGTGACAGCCTTCCCACCGCTCTGTAGTATGCCGGCCGCCAGCTTTGCATGGTCCGGACTTTATTTTTTCAGGGGCGGCGTATGATCAACGGAACCATTTCTCGTGCGTGTTTCATCTGCGGCTCCCATGACGGCGAGACGGTGTTCCAAACGGCGATCGATGTCTGCGGGCTCGGGCATGTAACCTTCGGCATGCGCTGCTGTTCCGGCTGCGGCATGACCCTGCAGGACCCGGCGGTTTCGCCCGAGACCATGATGCGGCAATACTCGACCTTCTCGAACTACACCGCCTTCGGCGACGGCGAGCCGCCGCTGAACCCGACGGCACGCCGCATGTTGGAGCTGGTGCGGATCGAGGGGATCAAGCCGGGCCGCATGTACGACGTCGGCGCCGCGACCGGCTCGATGCTGTGGCATTTCCGCAAGCAGGGCTGGGCCGTCGCCGGTTGCGACCTGTCGCCCAAGGCGGTGGAGCAGGCGCGGGACCGGAACGACATCGCCATGGATCTGGGCTCCGGCGAGGAGTCGCTGCCGCAGCGCGGCAACCAGGACCTGATCACCTTCTCGCATGTGCTGGAGCACGTCTACGACCCGGTGGAGACGCTGAATCTGGTGCACGAGGCGCTGGCGCCCGGCGGGCTCCTGATGTTCGAGGTCCCCTGCCTCGCGGCGCCGGAGATCAATCCGCCCGGCTTCTTCATGATGGAGCACGTCAATTATTTCGACGAGGTCACCATCGGCAACCTGCTGAAGCGGATCGGCTTCGATGTCCTGCAGGCGCCGATCAACACCTCGCTCGAATACTACTGCTATCCGGTGATCACCGTGCTGGCCCGGAAGCAGGCGCCGCAGCCGGACGCCGCGATCGTGAATGCCCACGGGAAGAACATGGCCTTCCACCGCGCCTTTGCCGCGGTCGAGCAGGGCCGCTGGGACGCGGCGGATGCGAAGCTGCACGCGGCCCTGGCGCCGGGGGAGGAGGTCTATGTCTGGGGGGCGGGCCTGCACACCTCGACCCTGCTGGAACGGACGTCGCTGAACACCCGCACCCGGGTTCGGGCGATCACCGACCGCGACCCGCAGAAGCACGGGCACACGCTGGGGCCGCATCGGGTCATCGCGCCGGCCGAGGTGCTGGCCGACAGCCGGAAGATCGTCCTGTCGAGCTTTCAGTCGGAAGGCAACATCGCCGAGGGGCTGCTCCGCCAGGGCATCCCGGAGGAGCGCATCGTCCGCCCCCACGGCCGCAGCCCGTCGGTCTAGGCCGGCACCTTGCCGAAGCCGTCTCTGCCGGGTGCAGAGCGGCTTCACGCCTGCCGATCCACGAAGGGGGGGGAGGCCGTTGGAGGCGCGAGCCGGAATCGAACCGGCGTGCACGGATTTGCAGTCCGCTGCTTGACCACTCAGCCATCGCGCCCCGACGGCGGCCCCCGTATATCGTCCGGCATGAAGCGGGGTCAAGAGATGAACATGTCTCTTTCTTTGCGGCCGCCGCCCGATCGCCGACATGACGGTGCATGACCTGCATCACATGGCCCGACCTGCATCACATGGATTGTGTTGCGGGCGCGAACGCCGATATAACCGCAGCGTCTGAGCCGTGGCGGCTATCCGGCCGCCCGGGCTCTCCGTCATCAGATGTGCGGATCCTCATGGTCGACTACGCAGCCGCCCGCTACAACATGGTCGAAAGCCAGATCAAGCCCAACAAGGTGACCGACATCGCCTTGACGGATGCGATGATGGCGGTGCCGCGCGAGCGTTTCGTGCCGCCCGACCGGCGCGGCGTGGCCTATGTCGACCAGGATGTCGCGATCGGCGGCGGCCGGGTGGTGATGGAGCCGCGAATCCTGGCCCGGATGCTGAACGATGCCGCGATCGGCCCGGACAGCCGGGTCCTGGTCGTCGGCGCCGGCACCGGCTACAGCGCCGCGATCCTTGCCCGGCTGGCGGCCAAGGTGGTGGCGCTGGAGCAGGACAAGGCGCAGCTGGCCGCGGCGCGCGCCGCGCTGGCCGATCTCGGCGTCCACGGCGTTGCCCTGGTCGAAGGGCCGCTGGCCGCGGGCTGGCCGGCCGAAGGGCCCTACGACGTGATCCTGGTCGACGGCGCGGTGTCGGCGGTTCCGGCGGCGCTGACCGCGCAACTGGTGCCGGGCGGCCGTCTGCTCACCGTCGTGGATGACGGCGACCGTGTGGCCCGTGCTATGATGTTCACCGCAATCGACGGCACCGTGTCGCAGCGCCCGCTGTTCGACGCGGYGACGGCGACCTTGCCCGGCTTCGAACGCAAGCCGGCCTTCCAGTTCTGAGCGCGGCGGCGGGGTATCGGGTGCAGCAGGAAGAGATCGACGTGGCGACCTTGGCGGAGTGGCGGCGCAGCGGTGCCAGCCATTGCGTCGTGGACGTGCGCGAGCCGCAGGAGCTGGCGGCGTGCCGGCTCGACGGCACGCTCGACATTCCGATGGCCGAGATTCCGGTCCGGCTGGAGGAGATCCCGGGCGATCGCCCGGTTGTCGTCATGTGTCACCACGGGGGGCGCAGCGCGCAGGTGGTGCGATGGCTTTCGGCGAGGGGCATGGACAACGCGGTCAATCTGCGCGGCGGCATCGACGCCTGGGCGCGCGAGGTCGATCCAACCATGGGACGGTATTGACGATGAAACGGTATGGACGTCTCGGGCTCTCCACCACGGCGCTGACGGTCGCGTTGCTGTGGGGTGCCGCACCGGCCTCGGCCCAGTCGATGACCGAGGCGCTGGCCTCGGCCTATGCGACCAACCCGGACCTGGCCGCCGACATCGCCAATCTGAAGGCGGTCAACGAAGGCGTCGCCCAGGCGCTGTCGAACTACCGGCCGACGGTCAGCGCCAGCGCCAGCATCGAAAGCCAGTTCACCAACACGACCAGCGACAAGCCGGGAAAGCTGAGCCAGTTCAATACGGCGACTGCAGGCCTCAGCGGCAACCCCTTGGGCGCCGGCGGCCGTGAAGGCTACTGGCACGAGGTGAACCCGGCCACGCTCGGCATCACCGTGACCCAGCCGATCTACACCGGCGGCCAGACCGAAGCGTCGGTCAACAACGCCGAGAACACGGTCCAGGCCACCCGCGCCGTGGTTCAGACCACGGAGCAGACGGTGCTGCTCGACGCCGCCACCGCCTATGCCGATGTGGTCCAGGCCCAGGCGGCGCTCGACGTGCAGCGCACCAACGAATCGCAGCTGAGCCGCCAGCTCCAGGCCACCCAGGACCGCTTCAATGTCGGTGAGGTGACCCGCACCGACGTCAGCCAGTCCGAGGCCAGCCTGGCCAGCGCCGTCGCCCAGCGGGTCGAGGCGGAAGGCACGCTGCGCGCCAACCGCGCGACCTTCGAGCGCTTCGTCGGCCAGCCGCCGGGAACGTTGGAGACGCCGGCGGTGCCGGGCCGCCTGCCGACCTCGATGCAGGACGCGATCCAGCGGGCCCAGGCCAACAACCCGGGCATCGTCGCGGCGCTGTTCACCGAACGCGCCGCCGCCGACAGCATCGACCTGCAGTTCGGCGCCCTGCTGCCGCAGCTGACGGTCCAGGCCCGCCTGCAGCGCCAGTATTCGACGGTCTCCCATCCCGCCAGCGGCACCGGGGCGCAGTCGCGGATCGATTCGGCTTCGATCATCGCGCAGCTGACCATTCCGATCTATTCGGCCGGCAACCAGGAATCGAAGGTCCGGCAGGCGCGCTACACCCACGGCCAGAAGCGGATCCAGATCGAGAGCCAGCGCCGCATCGCAATCCAGGCGGCGGTGCAGTCCTGGCAGGCGCTGGTCACCGCGCGGGCCGCGATCAAGTCGTTCCAGGCCGCGGTCAAGGCCGAGCAGCTGGCGGTGGAAGGCCTGCAGCAGGAAGCCGCGGTCGGGTCGCGCACCGTGCTCGACGTGCTGACCGAGCAGCAGAACCTGCTCAACGCCCAGCTCAACCTGGTGCAGGCACGGCGCAACGAGGTGGTTGCCGGCTATCAGCTGCTGAACGCGATCGGCACCCTGACCGCACGGGATCTTGCCCTGCCGGTCCAGGTCTATGACCCGGAGCCGGACTATCAGTCCACCCGCGCGCGCTGGATCGGCACGTCGATCGACGAGTAAGGACCGACGGCGCACCCTGGTCTCGGCCTCGTCGCTGCTGTGGCTTTGCAGCGGTGGGCCGGGTGCCCATGGTGCGCCGAAATGTAGGGTGAAGGCGGCGAAGGGATGAGCGAGACGCGGGCACAGCAGGAGCCGTCGATGGAGGAGATCCTGGCCTCCATCCGGCGCATGATCACCGAGGACGATCCGGCCCGTGGCCGGACCGTGGCGGCAGAGGTGGTGCGTCCGCAGACTTCGGCCCCCTCCCTATCGGCGGATGACGATGTGCTGGAGCTGACCGAGGCGCTGGACGATCCGCGCCCGGTCGCCGCGCCGCCGGCCGCCGAATCGGCGCCGGAGGACGAGTCGGTGGTGTCGCCGGCCAGCGCCAGCGCGGCGCTGGCGGCCCTGGCCCGGTTGAACGCGGCGGCCGCCCCGGCCGCGGTGGCGGTGCACAAGAGCCAGACGGTCGACGACCTGGTCCGCGAGATGCTGCGGCCGCTCCTGAAGGAATGGCTCGACGCCAACCTGCCGCGGCTGGTCGAGCAGGCGGTCGAACGGGAAGTATCCCGCATCGCCAACGGCGCCGTACGGCGCTGAGCCGACCCCCGACCCGACGCCTTCATCCTAAGATTTCAGAGAACACGGAAGGTTCAGCCATGCTGGACAAGACCTACGCGCCGCGCGACGTCGAGGCCAAGCTGTATCCGGAATGGGAGAACAGCGGCGCCTTCGCCAACGATGTCCAGTCGAACGCGACCCCCTTCACCATCATGATGCCGCCGCCGAACGTGACCGGCAGCCTGCACATGGGCCATGCCTTCAACATGACCCTGCAGGACGTGCTGACGCGGTTCAACCGGCGGCGCGGCCGCGATGCGCTGTGGCAGCCGGGCACGGACCATGCCGGCATCGCCACCCAGATGGTGGTCGAGCGCGAGCTGGCGAAGCAGGGCGTCAAGCGCCAGGACCTCGGCCGTGATGGCTTTCTGGAGAAGGTCTGGGAGTGGAAAGCGCAGTCCGGCGGCACCATCACCAGCCAGCTCCGCCGGCTCGGCGCCACCCCGAACTGGGCGCGCGAGCGCTTCACCATGGACGAGGGCCTGTCCCGCGCCGTGGTCAAGGTGTTCGTCCAGCTGCACCGCGAGGGCCTGATCTACCGCGACAAGCGGCTGGTCAACTGGGACCCGAAGCTGCGCACCTCGGTCTCCGACCTCGAGGTCGAGCAGAAGGAGACCAAGGGCCATCTCTGGCACTTCCGCTACCCGATCGAGGGCGAGGAAGGGCGCTACATCACCGTCGCCACCACCCGGCCGGAGACGATGCTGGGCGACGCTGCCGTGGCGGTGCACCCGGATGACGAGCGCTACAAGGACCTGGTCGGCAAAAATGCCGTCCTGCCGCTGGTCGGCCGCCGCATCCCGATCGTGGCCGACGAATACTCCGACCCCGAGAAGGGCTCGGGCGCGGTGAAGATCACCCCGGCGCATGATTTCAACGATTTCGAGGTTGGCCGCCGGCACAACCTGCCGCTGATCAACATCCTCGACGAGGAAGCGCGGCTGAACGACGAGGTGCCGGAGGCCTATCGCGGCCTCGACCGCTACGAGGCGCGCAAGCGCGTGGTCGCCGACCTCGAGGCGCTCGGCCTGGTCGAGAAGATCGAGGACCATGTCCATGCGGTGCCGCATGGCGACCGCGGCGGCGTGCCGATCGAGCCGTATCTGACCGAGCAGTGGTACCTGAAGGCCGAGATCCTGGCCAAGCCGGCGATCGAATCGGTGGAGCAGGGCAAGACCGTGCTGCTGCCGAAGATGGCGGAAGGCATCTTCTTCGAGTGGATGCGCAACATCCAGCCCTGGTGCATCAGCCGCCAGCTGTGGTGGGGCCACCAGATTCCGGCCTGGTATGGGCCGGACCGCAAGATCTTCGTCGAGGAGAGCGAGGCCGAAGCCAAGGCCGCGGCCGAGAACCACTACGGCGAGCCGGTCGAGCTGACGCGCGAGACCGACGTGCTCGACACCTGGTTCTCCTCCGCCCTGTGGCCGTTCTCGACCTTGGGCTGGCCGGACAAGACGCCGGAGCTGCAGCGCTACTACCCCGGCGACGTGCTGGTGACCGGCTTCGACATCATCTTCTTCTGGGTCGCCCGGATGATGATGATGGGCCTCCATTTTATGGGCGAGGTGCCGTTCCGCACCGTGTACTTCCACTCCCTGGTCCGCGACGAGAAGGGCCAGAAGATGTCGAAGTCCAAGGGCAACGTCATCGACCCGCTGGAGCTGGTCGACAGCTACGGCACCGACGCGCTGCGCATGACCCTGGTGTCGCTGGCCGCCGGCCGCGACATCAAGCTCGGGCCGCAGCAGGTCGAGGGCTATCGCAACTTCGCGACCAAGATTTGGAACGCCGCGCGCTTCTGCGAGATGAACGAGTGCCGGCCGGTGCCCGGCTATGATCCGGCGGCGAACAAACTGACGCTGAACCGCTGGATCGTCGGCGAGGTGGCGAAGGCGGCGGAGAAGGCGGCGGCGGCGCTGGAGGGTTTCCGCTTCAGCGAGGCGGCGTCGGTGCTGTACCAGTTCACCTGGAACGGCTTCTGCGACTGGTACCTGGAATTCGCCAAGCCGGTGTTCTCCGGCGGCGACGAGGCGGCGAAGGCCGAGACCCGTGCCACCGCGGCCTGGGCGCTGGAGCAGATCCTGCACCTGCTCAACCCGATCATGCCGTTCGAGACCGAGGAGCTGTGGCGGCATTTGGCTGACCGCGGCGACGCCACGCTGATGACCCAGCCCTGGCCGGAGTATCCCGCCGGGCTGGTCGACAGCCAGGCGGCGGCCGAGATGGACTGGGTGATCCGCCTGATCTCGGCGATCCGCACCATCCGGTCGGAGATGAATGTGCCGCCGGCGGCGGAGCTGACCGCGACTTTGCGCGACGCGTCGGCGGAGACCCAGCGCCGGCTCGACACCCATGGCGCGCTGATCCGCCGCCTGGCGCGGCTGGCCGCGATCGAGGTCTCCGATGCGGCGCCGGCGAAGGGTGCAGCCCAGGCGGTGATCGACGAGGCGACGCTGGTGCTGCCCCTGGCCGGGATCATCGATCTCGACAAGGAGCGGGCGCGGCTGACCAAGGAGATCGACCGGCTGGCCGGCGAGGTCGAGAAGGTCGATCGCAAGCTCGGCAACGCCCAGTTCCTGGAGAAGGCGCCTGACGAGGTGGTGGAGGAGCAGCGCGAGCGCCGCGCCGAAGCCGAGGCGGCGCGCGAGCGGCTGCAGCAGGCCCTGGCGCGTGTCTTCGGCTGATCGCAGGCACCAGCGAGATCGGACGGGCCCCTTCGGGGGCCCGTTTTCGTTCGGGGTCAGGCGGCCAGGCGCGGCACCAGCTCCTCCAGCGAGACGTGGCCGAGGAACCGGCCGCTGGTCGTGGCGGGAAGCCCGTCCTCGATCGCATGGGCGAAGATCACCGCCGGGTCCGCCTCCAGCTTCTGCAGATGGGCGTGGACGCGCGGGTACTCCCGCGCCAGCTCGAACAGGCTGAGATCCTCGCCCCAGCGGGCGATCCCGACCAGATAGGCATCGGCGACGGTCCTGCCATCGCCGCCATCCAGCCAGTCGCGGCCGGCCAGCAGGGCTTCGAGATGGGCGTAGCCCTTCGCCGCCTTGTCATGGGCGATGTCGCGCAGCACCGCCTTCGCCGGGTCGCCCTCGGCCAGCTTGTACGCGATCCAGGCCGGCGCGAAGGCCGAGTGGAAGCTGGTGTGGAGATAGGCGAGGGTGCGGTTGAGCCGGTCATGCGCGCGGGTGCCCTGGGGGAAGCCCAGCTTGCGGTCGAGGTCGCGAGCGGCGATGTGCTGCAGGATGGCGAAGCTCTCGCTCAGCGTCTCGCCGTCCTCCAGCAGCAGCGTCGGGGTCTCCCGGCTGGCATTCACCCGGCCGTAGGGCGCCGGGCTGGCCAGCATGTCGATACGACTCAGGCGATAGGGCTGGCCCAGCCATTCCAACGCGACGATCGATCCGAAGGAGCAGCCATGCGGAACGCCATAGAAAAGCACCGGTTCCATTGCGAATGATCTTTCTGGTTGGTCAAGGTTTATGGCAGAACCATGCCGATGCCAGTATATATTGTAAAGAAAGCACAATATTGTTAGGTTGGTACAAATTTTATACTGGGGGTCACGCGATGAAGGAAAGCGTCTCGGGTTGCCCGATGGAAGATGCGATGCGCCTGCTCGGCGGGCGTTGGCGCATCGTGTTGATCTACTATCTCCTGGACGGGACCAGGCGGTTCAGCGAGTTGCGGCGGCTGATGCCGGGAATCTCCCAACGCATGCTGACGCTGGACCTGCGGGCGCTGGAGGAGGCGGGATTCGTGTCCCGCACCATCCATCCCGAAGTCCCGGTGCGGGTGGAGTATGCGCTGACCGAGGAAGGCCACCGCCTGCGCGCCGTGGTCGACGCGCTGGGCGAGTTCGGCGAGCGTTGGGCGGAACGGCGGCAGCGCCAGGCCGCGGCGGCCTGACGACCAGCCCAACAGGACGGATGACGACATGAACAGATTCGCGATGCTGGCCGGCGTCCTGGTCGGCCTGCTGCCGCTTTGCGGCCAGGCCCAGATGCGGATCGACAGCCTGGCCGCCACCCGTCCCGATCTGGATGCGGCGACGTACCGCTTCCCGGTGGTTGCCGGCGACGGTGCCGTCGCGCAGCGCATCAACACCTGGCTGCAGGCGGTGGAACTGCACAAGCTGCCCGGCCGCTATCGCAAGACGGCGTTCGAGGACATCTGGCCGACGGAGGGCTGGCAGGGCACCACGTCGATGGACTACGAGGTCGTCGCCAACCTGCCGGGCTTCCTCAGCCTGGTTGTCAGCGGCGAATTCATGGGGGCCTATCCCTCCCAGGGTGCGACTTCCTACAATTTCGAGACCGCATCGGGCTTCCCGATCCGGCTGACCGATCTGTTGTCCGGCAAGGGTATGGCGACCTTCCGGCAACGGGTGTCGGAGGCCAGGACCCGGCGCATCGACGCCTTTCTCGCCGGCCAGACCGTCCCCGACAGCAGGGCCGCGGGGGCGGATGCGTCGGATGGCCTTCGCATCAGCGACGATGCCGAGACCGCGGAGGAGCAGCGGTCGATCTATGCCGATTGCCGGGATTCGGTCGCCGAAGCCGACATGACCGACGACCAGCTGAGGCTGGGACGGGACGAGTTGACGGTCATCCGGGGGCATTGCGCCGCGCATGTCAACCAGGCGGTCGACGACCTCTGGGATTTCGAGAACAGCTATCGCTACGCCGATCTCGCCCCGCTGCTGAGCGATTATGGGCGGTGCCTGCTGATCGATCGGCGGACGGATTGCCCGGTTCGGCGCCAGGGACTCGATCGTGCTGTCCTGCGCGGGCGCCTGGGCGGGCGCTACCCGATCACCTTCGTGGTGGAGCGGGTCTATGACGACGGCTCGATCGGGGCCGCCTATTTCTATGACAGTCAGGCCAAATATATCGAGCTGCAGGGCCAGAAGGGCGCGGATGGCGGCTATCGCTTCACCGAACGGCCTGAAGGTGGCGTCGAAGCCGTGTTCGACCTGCGCCTGAGGCCGGATGCCGGACTCAGCGGCACCTGGACCCAGAAGGGCAAGCCCTCGCTCCCCGTCGACCTCGACTGATCGGATGACCCGCGCGGATGGCTTCCCATCCGCGCGGGTCGGATCCTCAGCTGGCCTCGCGGTCTAGCAGGGCACGCTTGCGGGCGACGCCCCAGCGATAGCCGGACAGGGCGCCGTCCGCCCGCACCACGCGGTGGCAGGGGATGGCCACGGCGATGTCGTTGGCGGCGCAGGCCTGGGCCACCGCGCGCACCGCCTTGGGCCGGCCGATCCGCGCCGCGATCTCGGCATAGCTGGCGGTGGTGCCGGCCGGGATGCCCCGCAGCGCCTGCCACACCTTCTGCTGAAAGGCGGTGCCGCGGACGTCCAGCGGCAGATCCAGCCCGCCCGACGGCGCCTCGACGAAGCCGACCACCCGGGCGACCAGCTGTTCGAATTCGGCGTCGCCGCCGACCAGCCGGGCCTTGGGGAAGCGGTCCTGCAGCCCCTCCAGCAGCGCCTGCGGGTCGTCGCCGAACTGGATGGCGACGATGCCCTTCGCGGTGGCCGCCACCAGGATGGCCCCCAGCCGGCACTGGCCGATGGCGAAGCGGATCTCGGTGCCGGTGCCGCCGTCGCGGAACGCGGTCGGGGTCATGCCCAGCCGTTCCGGCACCGCGGCGTAGAAGCGGCCGTTGGAGTTGAAGCCGGCGCCGTAGATCGCCTCGGTCACCGTCGCGGTCTGGGCCAGCTCCTCACGCATGCGGTCGCCGCGATGGGCATCGGCATAGGCCTTGGGCGTGACGCCGGTGACCGCCTTGAACATGCGGTGGAAATGGAACCGGCTCAACCCCGCGGCCTCGGCCAGCGCGTCCAGGCTCGGCACCTCCTCGGCGGTCTCGATCATGCGGCAGGCCGCGACCACCAGCGCCGACTGGCGTTCAGCCAGCGACGATTCATTGGGGCGACAGCGGCGGCAGGCGCGGAAGCCGGCGCGCTCGGCGGCGGCGCAATCGGCGTGGAACGCCACATTCTCCGGCCGGGCCCGGCGCGACGGGCAGCTCGGCCGGCAATAGATCCCGGTGGTGCGCACGGAATAGACGAAGGCGCCGTCGGCGGCATGGTCGCGCTGCTGCACGGCCTGCCAGCGCGCATCCTGATCGGTGAAAGTGGTGGTCGGGGCGATGTGACCCATGGTGGCGCTCCTGGTTCGACGGGCGGGTCGCCCATCCGTCCGCCGACCATGACGGGTCGCTGGACCGCAAGCACTCCGACCCTTGCTCTCAAATTCGCCGGCGGGCGACCCGAATCTTGCGATCCCCCCGATCGCTTGCGCTGGAATTCGGCCGCAACAAGCGGAGCGCACGGCCCGGCGCGGCGGCGGATGGTTGCGGTCCCGTCACCGACCCGCCGCGAGAGCGCCATGTCCCCGACCGCCATCCCGCCGCTATCCCTACCGTTCCGCCGTCTGGCCTGGTCCAACCTGGCCGCCCAGTCGGCGGAGCAGATCGGCCTGGCCGCCGCGCCGATCGTCGCCGTGCTCGCGCTCGGCGCCGGGGCCGGCGGCACCGGCCTGCTGCAGACCGTGCAGACGCTGCCCTTCCTGCTGCTGTCGCTGCCGGCCGGCCTCCTGGCCGACCGATCCTCGCGCCGTCGGCTGATGGCGGCGGCCGAGGCGCTGCGGGCGCTGTCGCTGATCGCCATCCTGATCCTGGCGGAGACCGGTGGCCTGAGCCTGGGTCTGCTGGCGGCGCTGGGCTTCCTCGGCGCTGCCGGCACGGTGGCCTACAGCGTGGCGGCGCCGTCGCTGATCCCGGACCTGGTGCCGCGCGCGGCGCTGCCGGCCGCGAACGGGCGGATAGAGCTGGCGCGCAGCGCCGCCTTCGCCGCCGGCCCCGCCCTGGCCGGGGCCCTGGTGGCCTGGGCCGGCGGCGGCTTGGCCTTTGCCGCCGCGGCGGCGCTGTCGGTGCTGGCGGTGGTGCTGCTGCGCGGCATCCGCGAACCCGTCCGCCCGGCGCCGCCGCCCCGGCGCATCCTGCATGACCTGCGCGAGGGTGCGGTCTTCGTCCTGGCCCATCCGCTGCTGCGGCCGGTGCTGCTGACCGCGGTGTTCTTCAACATCGGCTGGTTCGTGCTGCAGGCGATCTACGTCCCCTATGCGGTGGGCCATCTCGGCCTCAGCGCCGCCGGTGTCGGCGCCACGCTGGCGGTCTACGGCGTCGGCATGGTCCTCGCGGCCCTGGCGGCGCCGCGGGTCGCCCGGGCCCTGCCGTTCGGGACGGTGCTGCTGATCGGGCCGTTCTGCGGCCTCGCCGGCGCCCTGCTGATGCTGCTGACAGTCTGGGTGCCCTCGGCGCTGGTCGCCGGCCTCGCCTTCTTCCTGTTCGGGGCCGGCCCGATCCTGTGGACAATCGCCTCGACCACCCTGCGCCAGGCGGTGACGCCGCCGGCGATGCTCGGTCGGGTCTCGGCGATCATCACCATGGCGACCTATGGCTCTCGCCCGCTCGGCGCCGCCATCGGCGCCCTGGTCGGCGGCAGCCACGGCGCCGCCGCCTGCCTGGCCGTCGCCGTGCTCGGCTTCATCATCCAGGCGCTGGTGATCTCAGGCTCCGCGGTGCCGCGGCTGGCGGCGCTGCCCGAGGCGGCGTGACGGGATCAGCGTGCCCGGCCGAGGATATCCACCACCAGGGCCGCCAGCCCGAAACCGGCACCGATCAGGCAGATCAGCGGCCATCCCCCGATCGACCAGGCGATGCCGGCCAGGGCCGAGCCGGCGGCCCCGCCGAGGAAGAACAAGCCGACGAACAGGCCGTTCAGGCGGCCGCGCGCTTCCGGCCGCAGCTGGTTGATCGCGTACCGGCCGAGCATCTGGTCGCCGGTCGCCCCGACATCGAGCAGCACGGCGCTTGCGACGAGAAGAATCGGGGACCCGACGCCGGCGGCGCCGGCGCCGCCCCAGGCGGCTCCGGCGAAGGCGACGACGATGGCGATATGGGAGGCGACCGTCGCTGGCCGGGTCCAGCCCCGGTCGCCGGCCCGGCCGAAGAGCGGTGTCACCGCCGCGCCGCCGGCGCCGACCAGGGCGAACAGGGCGATGCCGCGCTGGCTCAGCTCGAAGGGCGGCTGCGCCAGCCGCAGAGCCACGGCGGTCCAGAACGCGCTGAACGCCGCCATCACCAGGCTCGCCGTCAGTGCCCGGGTCCGCAGCACCGTCTCGGTCCGCAGGAGATGCCACAGCGAGGCGATCAGGGCGGCATAGCCGATCCGGCCCGCCGGCCGGCGCCGCGGCAGGCGCAGGGCCAGGACCAGGGTCAGCAGGCCCATGACGAGGCCGCTGCCGGCGTAGAAGGCGCGCCAGCCGAACCCGTCGGCCACGGCGCTCGCCAGCGGCCGGGACAGCAGGATGCCGACCATCAGCCCGCTCATGACGTCGCCGATGACGCGACCGCGGCGCTCCGGCGGCGCCATCGACGCGGCGATCGGCACCAGGATCTGGATGGCGGAGCATGCGGCGCCGAGCAGGAACAGGATCGCCAGCAGGGCGGCGGCGGTCGGCGCCAGCGTCACCAGCCCGGCACAGGCCGCCGCGCAGCCGAGCATCCGGACGATCAGCCAGCGATTCTCGACCAGGTCGGCCAGGGGCACCAGCAGGAACAGCCCCGCGGCATAGCCCAGCAGTGTCGCCGTGGCGACCAGCCCGCTGCCGGCCGTCGTCAGGCCGAAGGCCGGCCCGATCAGGCCAACCAGCGTCTGCGGCGCGAAGACATTGGTGACGATGATGCCGACCGACACCGCGAACAGCAGGATGAGCGGCCGGGTGAGGCCCACCTCCGTTCCACCCGGGGCCGTGACGATGGTCTCGCTGGTGACCGACATGGGATCGCCTCGATGATTGATCGGCATATTGAGTGCAATCTTTATTCGCCATTATCAAGATGATACAATTCAATTGTCCCTATAAAGATTATGCGGATCTGGCATGAACATTCCGGACCTGGAGGCCTTCATCGCCGTGGTCGAGACCGGCTCGATCGTCGCGGCCTCGGCGCGCCTGAACCTCACCCAGCCGGGGGTGACGCGGCGAGTGCAGAACCTGGAGGACGGCCTCGGCGCGGCCTTGCTCGACCGCCAGTCGAAGCCGTTGAAGCCGACCGCGGCCGGCCGCGAGGCCTATGAGCAGGCGCGCCGCGTGCTGCGATCGGTCGAGGATCTCAGGTCGAGCGTGGCGCCGGATGGCGAGGTGCGGGGCGAGTTCCGGCTCGGCGTCATGCCGTATCTGTCCGAGGCGGCCCTGTCGGTGCCGCTCGACCAGCTGCGCGAGGCCTTTCCGCAGCTGACGCTCCGCATCACCTCCGGCTGGTCGCCGCGGCTGGTGGAACAGGTCTCGCGCAGCGAGCTGGATGCCGCCGCCCTGTGCCTGGTGGACGGCGCCAGCCCGCCGGAGGATCTGGTGGCTGAGGACCTCGGCACCCAGCCGGTGCTGCTGGTCGCGGCGCCGGGGCTCGGCATTTCCAGTCCGGCCAGCCTGGCCGACCTGTCGCGGTTCCCCTGGATCATGAATGAAAGCGGCTGCGGCTTCCGCGCCTTCATCCGGCAGCGCTTCGAGGCGGCGCGCCTGCCGTTCCGCGTCGGGATCGAGGCGTTGAGCGTCGACCTCAGGATGTCGCTGGTGGCGCGCGGGCTCGGGATCGGGGTCCTGACCCCGGCCGCCTTCGCCGACAGCCGCTGGCAAGGGGCGGTCGAGGTGATCGACGCCCCGGAGTTCCGGCCGCAGGTGCGCTGCTGGATGCTGCATCGCCCCCCGGCCGGCCGGCTGGCCCTGCCGATCGCGACCTTCCGCGACGGCCTGGCCCAGGCCCTGGCTCTGCCAGTTCCCTTCGCGTTTTGAGGACCCGTGTCGTGATCACTCGACATCATATATCTTGACGAAAAGATTCTTTTGATCGAGATATTTCCTCTTAGCGCCGCTTCACCTGGCGCCGGATTCTGGAGGGAGGTCGAGTTGGTTGCTGCCGCTGTTCCGTCCATGCCGGTGGGCCGCCTGGTTCCGATCGCCTGCCTGGTGCTGGTCGGCTCGCTGATCGGGCTGACCGCGAACCTGGCGAAGCTGGCGGTCGCCGCGGGGGTTGCGCCGCTGGCCTTCCTGCTGTGGTCGGTGCTCGGCGCCGGGCTGGTGCTGGCGGCACTGGCCGTCGCCAGCGGTCAGGCACCGCCGCTGCGCCGCCGCACGATCGAGTATTTCCTGGTGTCCGGGCTGCTCAGCATCGCCCTGCCGAACGCGCTGATCTTCTCGGCCGTGCCGCATGTCGGCGCCGGCTTCGCCGCCCTGTCCTTCGCCTTCCCGCCGCTCTACACCTACGCCATGGCGCTGTTCGCCCGGATCGAGCGGTTCCGGGCCGCGCGGGCATTCGGGGTCGGCTTCGGCCTGGCCGGCGCGCTGACCCTGGCCCTGTCGAAATCGGCCGAGCCGGATGTCGACCTGCTGTGGGTCGTGGCGATGCTGGCCACCCCGGTCGTGGTCGCGGCCGGCAACATCTACCGCACCTTGCGCTGGCCGGCAGGCGTGTCGTCGCTGGCATTGGCGCCCGGCATGCTGCTCGGCGCCGCCCTGCTGCTGTTCGCCGGCGCCGGGGCTGCAGGCCTGCCGATCGCGATCCCGACGGACAACGCCGTCGTGCTCGCGCTGCTGGCGGCGCAGGTCGCGACCTTCTCGGCGATGTATGTGCTGTACTTCGTGCTGCAGCGTCTGGCCGGGCCGGTCTATCTCAGCCAGATCGGCTCGGTCGGCGCCGTGGCCGGGGCCGCCATCGCCATCCTGCTGCTGGGCGAGGCGCCGCCGGCCATGCTCGGCCTCGCCGCGGCGATGATCACGGCCGGCGCCGTCCTGGTGGCCCAGCGGGCGCCGGCCGTCCCGCCGCCAGGGCGATGACGACCGGCGCGAGCACGTCGTCCTCCTACTGGGGCCGGAGCGTCGGCGTGATGTCGATCGAGACCGGCTTCGGCGGCAGCGGATGCAGCCGCTCGCCGGGGATCGACAGATCCAATTTCTTGAGGTCGACCTGCATGATCGTCGGGTTGTCGTAGGTGCGGAAGTTGAAGACCTTCTCGGTCAGCGCCTTGACCACCACCCATTGGGTGTAATCGTCCTCCGACTTCTTGATCAGGCCCGGCCGGGAGACGCTTGTGCCCACCGGGATGTCGACGGTGTTGAGCAGGTGCAGAGCCAGGTTGCACGCGGCCTCGCTGTTCGCCGGCCGGGTCGCGAAATGCTTTTGGAACACGGTGCGGATGAAGCGCGAGGGCGGCGTCGAATCGCCGGGCAGCCCGAGCATGCCGCTGCCATGGCCGGGCGGCTTGAACTCCTGGCCGCCGATCCTGATCGGCTCGACATCCTCCGCCTTCAGCCCGACATAGGTGTCGATCTGGGTCAGGTGCCAGGGAAAAGGCGGGGCGTTGGTCAGCACCGCGACGTGGTTGTCGTAGATCTGGGTCTCGCCGCCCACGAATTCGATGACGATGCTGCGGCCCTCCTGGTCGTGGACCGGGAAGTGCAGCGGCATCTCCTCCTGCAGCAGCAGGCTGCCCCACACCGCGACATCGCCCCCCTTCAGCTTCTGCTTCACCTCGTCGACGGTGGCGCAGGTGCCGAGCACCCAGCTGGTGAAGAGGTCCACGGCCAGGGCGCTCGATGGGGTGGCGACCGTCCGGGTGTACTCTGTGCCCGGCAGCCACAGGGCGCCGATGCTCAACCCGACCTCGTTCATGCCGTCGGTGATGATATGGCTGCCACGGGCGTTCATGCCGACATAGCCGTGCTTGGCTGTCCAGCTCAGCCCTTGCCCGAAATCGGGAGCGCCGCTCTGCTTCGGCGTGCCGCGGCCGCCGATCAGGAGTTCGGATTTGAGATCCGAGCCAAACTCCATGCTGCGCCCGTTGACGACGCTGGCATCACCCGCCAGCAACAGAAAATCCGTGCACATAACCTGCCTCCTCGGGTGGGGATCCCGCCCGGAACCGGCGAAATCTGCCGGCCGGCATCCATCCGTGCCAGGACGGGACCCGGGTGACACTGGGTTCAAAAGGTTCGGTGGCGAAATCCTGGGGCCAGTCTTCCCATCGCCGTCCGAACTGAAGCCAGGATGCCAGCAATCCGCCCTGGCCGGTAGGTCCAGATGGCTCCCATCGTTGGATCCAGATCTATAAAATCCAAGATTGTGAACTTCGTCCTGATCTGCAGGACAAGGGGCCGGCGGCTGCACATCCGGCGGCCGGGAGCACGGCGCGGCCCTCGCCCGTGAACGACCGCGGGGCGCGGGCTCCCTTCGTGAACCGGTTCTGCAAGGCTTCGCCGAGACCCGCCCCTATGGGCAGGCCGCAAGGACGCCCCATGCCGTCACGGGCAAAGTGCCCCGGCTGCCGGACGATGTCTGGCTATCCTCGGTCGCCGACCGAGCGAGGCCGCGGCGGTCGGCTCCGCGCGCCTAGCTCTTCTTGTCGGTCGCCGGCGGTGGGGTCTGCGGGATCTGCGACTGGCCGGACTGGGCCTGGATCTGGCTCTGCCCGCCCTGGGCCTGAGCCTGCGCGCTGTACGGGCAGGCGAAGGCGGGTGACGCCACCAGCGTCGCCACGGCAGCAAGGATGATGAGCTTCATGACGGCCTCCCGTTCCTGCGCCGACCGCCGGATCAGGGACCCGAACCGCGACGCGATATGAGGGATCGATCCCGACCATCGTACTCGGCTGCGCCGGATCTGGGAAGCCGTTGTCCGGGGAAGGGGGCGCTCACGCCCGCCGCTTCTGCCGGGCCTGCTCCAGATAAGGCGCCAAGTAGCGGCCGGTGTAGCTGCGCTCGACCCCCACCACATCCTCCGGCGTGCCGGCGGCGATGATCTCGCCGCCGCCGTCGCCGCCCTCGGGGCCGATGTCGACGATCCAGTCGGCGGTCTTGATCACCTCGAGATTGTGCTCGATCACGATCACCGTGTTGCCCTGGTCGACCAGCTCGTGCAGCACCTCCAGCAGCTTGCGAACATCGTCGAAATGCAGGCCGGTGGTCGGCTCGTCCAGGATGTAGACGGTCTTGCCGGTGGCGCGGCGCGACAGTTCCTTGGCCAGCTTCACCCGCTGGGCCTCGCCGCCCGACAGGGTGGTCGCCGCCTGGCCGATCTTGACGTAGTCCAAGCCGACCCGGTGCAGCGTCTCCATCTTGTCGCGGATCGACGGCACGGCGCGGAAGAACTCCGCCCCTTCCTCGACCGTCATGTCCAGCACCTCGGCGATTGACTTGTCGCGGTACAGCACCTCCAGCGTCTCGCGGTTGTAGCGATGGCCCTTGCAGACGTCGCACTGGACATAGACGTCGGGCAGGAAGTGCATCTCGATCTTGATCACGCCGTCGCCCTGGCAGGCCTCGCAGCGGCCGCCCTTGACGTTGAACGAGAAGCGGCCCGGCCCGTAGCCGCGGGCCTTCGCCTCCGGCAGACCGGCGAACCAGTCGCGCATCGGGGTGAAGGCGCCGGTGTAGGTGGCCGGATTGGACCGCGGCGTGCGGCCGATCGGCGACTGGTCGATGTCGATGATCTTGTCGAGGAACTCGATACCCTCGATCGCGTCATGCGGCGCCGGATGCTCGTGCGCACCCATCAGTTGCTTGGCCAGGGTCTTGTACAGGGTCTCGATCACCAACGTCGACTTGCCGCCGCCGGACACGCCGGTAATGCAGGTGAAGGTGCCCAGCGGCACCTCCATGGTGACGTTCTTGAGGTTGTTGCCGCGGGCGCCGACCACCCGCAGCACCTGGCCCTTGTGGCCGGGGCGGCGCTGGGCCGGCACCTCGATCCGCTTCACCCCGGTCAGGTACTGCGCGGTGATGCTGGCGGGGTTGCGCAGCACCTCCTCGGGCGTGCCGTGCGCCACCACCTCGCCGCCATGCACGCCGGCGCCCGGACCCATGTCGACGAGATAGTCGGCGCTGCGGATCGCATCCTCGTCATGCTCGACCACCAGCACGGTGTTGCCGAGGTCGCGCAGCCGCTTCAGCGTGCCCAGCAACCGCTCATTGTCGCGCTGGTGCAGGCCGATCGACGGCTCGTCCAGGACGTAGAGCACGCCGGTCAGGCCGGAGCCGATCTGCGACGCCAGCCGGATGCGCTGGCTCTCGCCACCCGACAGCGAGCCGGAGCCGCGGGCCAGGGTCAGGTAGGTCAGGCCGACGGCGCTGAGGAAGGTCAGCCGCTCGTTGATCTCCTTCAGGATGCGATAGGCGATCTCCTGGTCCTTGGCCGACAGCTTGGCGTTCAGCGCCGCGAACCACTGCCCGGCCTCGGCGATCGACTTCTCCGCCACCTGGCTGACATGCAGCCCGTCGATCTTCACCGCCAGCGCCTCGGGCTTGAGGCGGGCACCGCCGCAGGTCTCGCAGGGCTGGGTGCTCTGGTACTTGCCCAGCTCCTCCCGAGTCCAGGCGCTGTCGGTCTCGCGGAAGCGCCGCTCCATGTTCGGGATCAGCCCCTCGAACGGCTTCTCGGTCTTGTAGGTGCGCAGGCCGTCATCGTAGCGGAAGACGATCGACTCCTTGCCCGAGCCGTGCACGATCGCGTTGCGCACCACCTCCGGCAGGTCGCGCCACGGCGTCGTGGTGCTGGCACCGTAATGCGCGGCGATCGCGTCCAGGGTCTGGTGGTAGTATTTCGAGGACGATCCCTCCCACGGCGCCACCGCGCCCTTGGCCAGGGACTTGCTGTCGTCCGGCACCACCAGCTCGGGGTCGAACACCAGCTTGGCGCCCAGGCCGTCGCAGGCCGGGCAGGCGCCGTGCGGGCTGTTGAACGAGAACAGCCGCGGCTCGATCTCCGGGATGGTGAAGCCCGAGACCGGGCAGGCGAATTTCGACGAGAACAGGGTGCGGTCGCCGGTCTCGGCGTTCTCGGCGATGGCCAGCCCCTCGGCCAGGCCCAGCGCGGTCTCGATCGAATCGGCCGCGCGGTTGCCCAGGTCGTCGCGCACCACCAGGCGGTCGACCACCACCTCGATGTCGTGCTTCAGCTTCTTGTTGAGGGCCGGCACGTCCTCGATCTCGTACATCGTGCCGTCGACCTTGACCCGCTGGAAGCCGCGGGCCCGCAGCTCCTGCAGCTCCTTGCGGTACTCGCCCTTGCGGCCGCGCACGATCGGGGCCAGCAGGTAGAGGCGGGTGCCGTCGCCCATCGCCATCACCCGGTCGACCATCTGGCTGACCGTCTGGCTCTCGATCGGCAGGCCGGTGGCGGGCGAATAGGGCACGCCGATGCGGGCGAACAGCAGCCGCATGTAGTCGTAGATCTCGGTCACCGTGCCGACGGTCGACCGCGGGTTGCGGCTGGTGGTCTTCTGCTCGATCGAGATCGCCGGCGACAGGCCCTCGATCGAATCGACGTCCGGCTTCTGCATCAGTTCGAGGAACTGCCGGGCATAGGCCGACAGGCTCTCGACGTAACGGCGCTGGCCCTCGGCATAGATGGTGTCGAAGGCCAGCGAGGATTTGCCGGAGCCGCTGAGGCCGGTGATCACGATCAGCTGGTCGCGCGGCAGATCCACGTCGACATTCTTCAGATTGTGCTCGCGCGCGCCACGGACGCTGATGAACTTGTGCATCGCCAGAAATCACTCGTGCGGGAAGAGCGTCCGGCCGTCCGGATACGCCGAGGTGCAATATGGGGCGGGCAGGGACGAAAAGCGACTCCCGGCCCCGCCGCCCGCCCTTGCCCGACCTTGCGCCCGGCCGCAGCCATCTGCCATCGGATCAAGGACAATGGCGAACTCGAACATACCGGGAACAATCCGGTCAAGGGGAAAGCAGCCTCCTCCTGACAGATCCTGACAGGAGGATGGGCTGGCGCCCCCAGGACCGGCGGACCGCCTGTCGCGCAACCCGGTGGCGCGGCAGGGCGGAGGGGGTTAGGATTTCGCGCTGTCCTGTGGCCGGGAGACCTCATGATCGGTCGGATTTGCTTCATCCTGGTTCTGCTGCTGTTGCCGTTGGCGCGCGAGTCGGTGGCGGCCGCCCCGATCGACTGCAGCGACGCCGGCAAGCGGCTGTGGAGCCGCAGCGACCCGCAGGTCAATCTCAGCCATATCTTCTGCGGCGAGCTCGGCCGCAACGGCGACCCAAAGGGCTATCACTCCCGCGCCGTGTCGCTGCCGACCGGCGCGGTCGACCGGGTGGACGAGACCGCGCATCGCGGCGGCGACATCTACGACGCCTCGGTGATCTACAGCAACGGCCGGCGCAAGCGCTCGACCTTCTATCCCGACGACTGTCCGGCGGAGGCGATCCTGCGCTCCGTCCTCTACGCCTACGAGCACCAGACCGGGGCGCATCCGGCCTGGGGCGTGCTCGGGCCTTCGGCGCCTGACGGCGCAACTGGCGACGGGTATTGCCGAGATGGGCGCGGCCGCGCCTTCGAGATCAGGATGGGCACCATCCAGCGCCGTGGGCAGGACGCCATCAACACCGCGTTCCCGAACTGACCGGGGAGACCGAGGACATGATCGAGATCACCCGCGACGCCCAGGGCCGGCCGCGGATCGTGCCCGGCACCGCGGCGCCGATCCTGGCCGATTTCCTCGAGACCGACCTGCGCGGCGACGCCGCCTGGACCAAGGGCGTGGCCGCCCGCCTGGCCGCGGCCGGGGAGGGCGGCGAGCCGATCACCGGCAATCTCTACGCGCTGGAGATCCGCGGCGCCAAATCGGTGCTGCGCAACATCCACGACGCCAAGGTGCCGGCGCTGGTGCTGCCGACCAGGGACCTCGCGGCGGCGGTCGAGGCCTGGCTGGCGGCGCTGCGCCCGCCGCCCAAGGCCGGGGCGCGCCGGCGGAAACCCTGAACGGTCGGTCAGCCCGACAGTGTCTCGGTCTTGCGCAGGCCCGGGAACAGCCGCATCCACAGCAGCGCGATGACGATGGTGCCGATGCCGCCCAGCACGCCGGCCGGCACCGCGCCGAGCAGCCCGGCCGCCATGCCGGATTCGAATTCGCCGAGCTGGTTCGAGGTGCCGACGAACAGGGAGTTCACGGCGCTGACCCGGCCGCGCATCTCGTCCGGCGTCAGCAGCTGCACCAGCGAGCTGCGGATCACCACGCTGACATTGTCGGCCGCGCCCAGCACGGCCAGGGCGACCAGCGAGACCACCAGGCTGGTCGAGGCCGCGAACACCACGGTGGCGGCGCCGAACACGATCACCGCCGCGAACATCTTGCGCCCGACCCCGCGGCGCAGCGGCACCCGGGTCAGCACCGCCGACATGGTCAGGGCGCCGACGGCGGGGGCCGAGCGCAGCAGGCCCAGGCCCCAGGGCCCGGTCTGCAGGATGTCGTGCGCGTAGATCGGCAGCAGCGCCGTCGCCCCGCCCAGCAGCACCGCGAACATGTCGAGCGAGATGCTGCCCAGGATCACCGGCCGGCTGCGGATGAAGGCGATGCCGGAGAACACCGACCGCAGCGTTGGCGGCTCGCGCCGCGGCACCGACCGCTGCAGCCGCATGAAGGTCATCAGCCCGCAGGCCGCCAGGAAGAAGACGGCGGCGATCACGAAGGGCGCGGTGACGCCGACGGCATAGAGCAGCCCGCCCAGCGACGGGCCGATGATCGTCGCGGTCTGCACCGCAGAGGAGGAGATGGCGAGCGCCCGGGGCAGCGCCACGGCCGGCACCAGCGCCGGCAGCAGCGCCGCCATGGTCGGCTGCTCGAAGGCCCGGGCGGCGCCCAGCACCAGCACCGCGGCGAAGACGCCGGGGATGGTCAGCCAGTCGTCGAAGATCGCGACCGCCAGCACCGCCAGCGTCAGTCCTTCGACCAGCTGGCAGATCTGGACGATCCGGCGCCGGTCGTACTGGTCGGCGACGTGGCCGACCAGCAGCGTCAGCACCACCATCGGCAGGAACTGGAACAGGCCGACCAGGCCGAGGCTGTAGGCGCTGCCGGTCCGGGCATAGACCAGCCAGCCGATGGCGACGGCCGACATCTGGAAGGCGAGGGCCGACAGCACCCGCGCCGCCCAGAACACCGGGAAGGAGGGATGATCGAGCAGCCGGTCCCGATCTACAGCGGTGGTGCCCATGCGGGTGGCCTCGACAGGGGATGGAAGGCCGTCAGGGCGGCGGCGGCCAGGCACGAAAAGCGAGCGTGTCGAGGCGGTTGCGGATCGACCATCGGATGGTGCGGCGATACCGCATTTCGGCGGTTGCGAGAAGTGCGGCGGTTCGTCCGTCATCAACACGTAACAAAATGTCTTTGCTGATGATTTTCCTTGTCGAGGCCAAACCGCTGGCGCAAAGTGCCGACCCTGCAGGTCGAAGTCGACCCGCGAGGGCACCGCCGAAAGCGGTACGCCTTAAGCCCTCGCTGTTGCGTGTTCGTTGGTTTGGTGCCGCCCCCCGGCACCGATTGCGTTTCACCGGATTCCATCGCATCGCCGATGGACATGCAGAGGTCGGTTTTTCACCTGTTCGACAATCTCGACGCAAAAGCGGGGCATGCAACCCGCGAGACGTCGCAAAGACAAGAGCCGCTGGAGGAATCGCCATGGCTGGTCAGCACCGCAGGCGCCCGAGCACGAGCCCGGCCCTGATGAGGGCGGATGATCGTGAATTGCCTTCCCCGCCCCAGGCTGCGAACGACATCGAGACCGTGCTTCCGGTAAGGGAGGTCATCGAGATGGATCTTTCGGCCGAACCCCGCCGCAACCCCGCGACCCGGCAATCCTGCGTGCAGGCGGCCCTGCGCGCCGAGATCCTGTGCCGCGGCATGCGCATGTCGCAATCGGAATTCACCCGTCGCCACGGGCCGCCCAGCGCGATCGTGCGCAACTGGGCGCGGCTCGAGGCCCGGCCGAACGGGATCAAGGGCTGATCTCCTCGCCCGAGACCGCCTGACCGGCGTAACCGGCGTTCCCTGGAACGCCGGTCCTGGCGCTGCGCGGGCTTCGGTGCTACCCGGAAACCGGGTGGGCCGGAAGCGGGGGGATGGATGCGCTGGGAAGGACGGACGGTGGCGGCGCGGGCCTGGGTCCGGCTGCCCTCGGGCAAACGGCTGGACCTGCTGAACCCGACGCCGTTCGACTGGGACGACCGCGACCTGGCCCTCGGCTTGGCCCGCACCTATCGCTGGGGCGGGCATTCCGCTTGGCCGCTGCCGCTCTCCGTCGCCCAGCATTCGCTGGCCGTGCTGGCGTTGTGCCGGGCCTGGGCGCCGGCGCCGCTGTCGCCGCTGGCCGAACTGCGCGAGCTGCTGCACGACGCCGATGAAGGGCTGCTGGGCTTCGACCCGCTGTCGGTGATCAAGCCGTTCCTCGGCCAGGAGTTCCGCGACCTGACCATGCGGCTCGAGGATGCGGTGTTCCAGCGCTACGGCCTGCAGCGCTGGACCGCGGAACAGAAGGCCTTCCACAAGCGCGCCGACCGGGTGGCCGCGGCCACCGAGGCGATCCATGTCGTCGGCTGGACCCGGGCCGAGGTGTGGCGCGTACTGAAGATCCGCTTCCAGCCGGTCGAGGACGATCCTTTGCTGCCGGCCTATGGAGGCAGGGCCTGGGAGCCCTGGGCGCCGGACCTGGCGGCGGAGCGCTTCCTGGACGAGTTGGCGCGGCTGAAGGCCCTGGTCACCTAAAGGCGGCCACCTAAAGGCGAATGGCGGCGTGCGGCGACCGCCGGGCGATGAAGCGGGCGACGGTCGGGCCCAGCAGCACCACCAGGACGAAGCGCACGGTCTGCAGCGCCATCACGAAGGGCAGGTCGACATCGCTGGCGGCGGCGATGATGGCGATCGAATCCATGCCGCCGGGGCTGGTGGCGAGATAGGCGGTCAGCGGGTCGACCCCCAGCGTCCGGACCAGGATGAAGGCCAGGCCGCCGCAGAAGGCGATCAGCAGCAGGATCGACAGCAGGATCTGCGGCAGCGCGCGCGACGCGTGCACCAGCACCGTGCGGGTGAAGCCCAGGCCGATGCTCCAGCCGATCAGCGCATAGGCGACGGCGAGCAGCCATTCCGGCAGGGCGATGTCGATCGTGCCGGTGGCCTGCAGCACGGACCCGGCCACCAGCGGCACCAGCAGCGGGCCGGCGGGGATGCGCAGCAGCCGGCCGACCGTCGCGCCGATGCCTGCCAGGGCCAGCGTCCCGAGCAACGGCACTGCCTCGATCGGCGGGAACCACACGATCGGGGGTGGTGCTGTGCCCGAGGTGTCGACCCAGAATCGCGCGATCAGCGACGCGGCGGTGGCGACGCAGACCACGCGCAGATACTGCATGAAGGCGACCAGCCGGGCATCGGCGCCGAATGCCTCGGCCATCAGCACCATCGCCGACGCCGCCCCGGGCGAGGAGCCCCAGACGCCGGTGGTGCCGGGCAGCACCTGCCAGCGGCTCATCAGCCAGCCGAGGCCGCTGCTGGCGGCCAGGGTCGACAGCACCACCGCCAGGAACAGCGGCCACGCGCCCAGGAAGGTCGCCAGGATCGACGGGGTGATTGCCCCGGCGATCAGGCAGCCGATGATCGCCTGGGCCCCGAAATAGGGAACGCGCGGCACCCGGATGGTGCCGCCGCCGGTGCCGACCAGGATGCCGGCGATCATCGGCCCCAGCAGCAGGGCGGCTGGCAGGGCCGCTGCCTCCAGCAGACCGGCGACGACGGCCGAGACGGCCAGCAGGATCGCCCATTGCCCGGCACGCGGCAGCCTGGCCAGGACCGGCAGAGCCGGGCCGTTCACGGAAACCACAGCAGCCTCGCTTTCCGTCTCAGGATTGGTCGAGCACGATGTCCGCAGCCCGGGAGACGACTCCGATGCGGGGCAGGATAGCGTCGATGGCGAAGCCGTGCATCTCCGCGGACATGCTGGTCATCGCATCCTCGGCGAACACCACCGCATAGCCGTGCTCCCAGGCGCTGCGGCCGGTGGATTCCACCCCGAAATTGGTGGCGACGCCGCCCAGCACGATGGTCCTGATGCCGCGCCGGCGCAGCTGCAGGTCCAGCTCGGTGCCGTAGAAGGCGCTCCACTGCCGCTTGGTGATGACGACGTCCCCGGGCGCGGCGACGCCCTCGGCGAGGTCGCTCCAGCCGGCGGGCAGGCCGCCGGCCGGGCGCGCCATCGGCCGGTCGACCGGCTGGGTCAGCCCGTCGGCGAAATCCGCCGACCAGCCGACGCGGACCGGGAAGACCGGGGCGCTGGAGGCGCGGAAGCGGGCGGCCAGCGCCTTGCCGGCGGCCAGCACCTCGGCGCCCGGGCGGGGCGCCAGCGGCATGCCCAGGATGCCGGCCTGCAGGTCGATCAGGACAAGCGCGGTGGTCCGCGGATCGAATGTCGTCATCGGTGTTCGCCTTCTGCCATGACGGTCCTGTCCGGCGCGGCGAGCGCGCTGGATGGACGGCTGGAGCCGCCTGTGGGAATATGAGGAATGCCTCGCAAATAGTTTTATGAGCATGTCCTCACAAAAGTCAACGGCCGATGCCACCACGGCGCGGTCGCCTCAGCGCGAGCGTGGCCGGCTGCGTGTCGCCGCCCTGATGAAGGCGGCGTCGCTGGTGTTCGCCGAGAAGGGCTACGAGGCGGCGACGATGACCGAGATCGCGGCCCGCGCCGGGGCGTCGATCGGCTCGCTCTACCAGTTCTTCCCGAGCAAGGAGGCGCTGGCCGACGCGCTGCTGGCGCAATACGCCGAACAGGTCGAGGCCGGGCTCGGCGCGATCACGGCCGGCGCGGCCGCGCTCGCCGCCCCCGACCTGGCGGATGCGCTGATCGACCTGCTGGTCGGGCTGAAGGATGAGCGCCGCGCGGTGATGGTGCTGTTCGAGGCGCGGCGCGAGGCCACGGCCCCGCCGTCGGAGCTGCGCGACGCGATGCGGCGGGCCATCGCCCGGATCCTGGCCCTCCATGCACCGGGCCTGCCGCCGCCGCGGGCCGCCGCCATGGCCGTGGCGGTGCTGCAGCAGATGAAGGCGGCGGCCCTGCTCAGCGTCGAGCCCGACCTGGACTCGCGCGACGAAGCCCTGGCCGAGCTGCGCCGCATGACCCGGCTGTACCTCGCCGCTGGGTCGGCGCCGGCCTAATCCGACCGCTGCGACAGGGTGCGGCGCAGGCTGCGCACGTCGCCGGTGCGGACCGGAAGCGCGGCGTTGCCCCAGCTGTTGCGCAGATAGGTGATGACCGCGGCGGTCTGGTCGTCGTTCAGGCGCCAGCCGAAGGCGGGCATGGCCGGGGCGGTCGGCGCCGCATCGGTGGCGACCGCCTGGCTGCCCTGCAGCACCACCCGGATCAGCGTGGTCGGGTCCGTCGACTGGGCGCTGCCGGTGCCCTTCAGGGCCGGGAACAGCCGCGGGATGCCTTCGCCGGAGGCCTGGTGGCAGGCCGAGCAGTTGTCGGCATAGATCGCCTGGCCCGCCACCATCCGCTTGTCGGTCGCGGCCAGCGGGCGCGGGCCGGTCGCGCCCGCCCCCGGCTGGTCCTTGAGATAGGTGGCGATCGCCGCGAGGTCGGCATCGGTCATCCGCGAGGTCGACAACGCCACCACCTCGGCCATCGGGCCCGAGGCGGCGACCCGCTCGTTGCGGCCGGTCTTGAGATATTCGACGATCTGCGCCGTCGACCAGTCGCCGATGCCGACATGCCGGTCGGCGGTGATGTCGGGCGCGAACCAGCCCTGCAGCGCGCCGCCCCGCAGCGGCGCCCCGGTGTCGTCGCCGCCGAACCAGCTCTTGGCCGTGTGGCAGCTGCCGCAATGGCCGAGGCCTTCGACCAGAGCGGCGCCGCGGTTCCACTCCGCCGGCTTGTCCGGCCGCGGTTTCAGCGGCCCGGCCTCGAAATACAAAAGGTTCCAGCCGCGCATGCCCAGCCGCATGTCGAAGGGGAAGGACAGCTGGTTCGGCTCCACCGGGTTGCGCACCGGGTCCAGCGTGTCGAGATAGGCGCGGATCGCCAGCAGGTCGTCGCGCTCGACCTTGGTGTAGGCGGTGTAGGGCAGGGCCGGGTACAGGTGTTCGCCGTCGCGCCCGATGCCCTCCTGCAGCGCCCGCACGAATTCGTCGTCGGTCCAGCCGCCGATGCCGGTCTCGCGGTCCGGGGTGATGTTGGTGGCGAGCACGTCGCCGAACGGCGTCTCGATCGCCCGGCCGCCGGCAAAAGGGGTGCCGCCCGGCACCGTGTGGCAGGCGGCGCAGCCGCCCAGGATGGTGAGGTAGCGACCCTTCTCGACCGTCTCGAAGGCATGGTCGTCGGCCCGGGCCGCCGCGATGCCGAGCGCCAGGGCGATGGCCGCGCCGGCGATCGCGGCCCTCATGCCCGCACCAGCCGGCCGGGGGATTTCAGGTACCGGGTGCGGATCGCCTCCGCCGCCCAATAGGCCAGCGCCCCGACGGTGCCGGTCGGGGTGTAGCCGGGATTCTGCGGGAAGGCCGAGGCGCCGACCACGAAGACGTTGGGGACGTCCCAGCTCTGCAGATAGCGGTTCACGGCGCTGGTGGTCGGGTCCGCGCCCATGATCGCGCCACCGGTGGTGTGGGTGGTCTGGTCGGGGACGATCGAGTACGGTCCCCTGCGCGGGTTGGCCACCACCTGCTTCGGCTTCATCGCCCGCGCGATCTCCATCGCCCGGTCGGTGGCATGGGCCGACATCTTCAGGTCGTTGGCCGGGAAGTCGAAGGTCAGGCGCAGCAGCGGGCGGCCGAAGCGGTCGGTGTAGGTCGGGTCGAGGTCCAGGGCGTTGCCGCGGGTGGCGTAGCTCGACCCCCGGGTGGTGACCGCGGTGGCCCTCAGATAGCTCTCCGCCGTCGCCTTCTTCCACGCCGACCCCCAGCGCGGCGTGCCCGGCGGCACCGGGCGGGTGCTGATCGGGCGGCCGTTGGTCGGGTTGCAGCTGATCGCGGCGCCGCCGACGAAGCCCAGGCCGGAATGGTCGAAATTGTCGCCGTTATACGCGTCCACCACCTGGCCCAGCGCGCCGGCGGCGATGAACGGGTTCAGGATCTTGTTGTCGTAGAACAGCGCGACCGAGGCGTTGGTCTGGCAGGCGTAGTTGCGCCCGACCGCACCCTGTCCGCTGCGCGGGTCGTAGGGCGTGCCGATGCCCGACAGCAGCATCAGCCGCACATTGTGCAGCATGGAGGCGGTGACGATCACCAGCTCGGCCGGCTGGAACCATTCCTCGCCGGAGCTGTCGACATAGGTCACGCCGGCGGCGTGCCGGCGGTCGCCGGTCAGGTCGATCTTCAGCACCTCGCATTCGGTGCGGGCGGTGAAGTTCGGCTTGCGCACCAGCACCGGCAGCACCGTGGTCTGGGCGCTGGCCTTGGAATAGTTGGCGCAGCCGAAGCGTTCGCAGAAGCCGCAGAAGGTGCAGGGCCCCATGGTGACGCCCAGCGGGTTGGTGTAGGCCTGCGAGGCGTTGGCCGCCGGGGTCGGGAAGGGGTGGTGGCCGATCGACCGCGCCGCCTCCGCGAACAGGGTCGGGGCATAGGTCATCGGCAACGGCGGCAGCGGGTAGTCCCGCGCCCGCGGGCCTTCGAAGGGGTTACCGCCCTCCTGGATCCGCCCCTGGATGTTGCCGGCCTTGCCGGAAATGCCGGCGAGGTATTCGAACTTGTCGAAGGACGGTTCGAGCTCGTCATAGCCCACGCCCCAGTCCTGGATCGCCAGCTCCTCCGGGATCCCGGCGGCGCCGTAGCGTTCGGTCAGATGGCTCTTCAGGTGGAAATCGGTCGGGTTGAAGCGCCAGGTCATGCCGTTCCAGTGGACGCCGGCCCCGCCGACGCCGCTGCTCGGCAGGACCGACCCGAACTGCCGGATCGGCAGCGCCGTCTGGTCGCCATTGTTGCGGAAGGTGAAGGTCTCCTGCGCCGGCCGCAGGAACAGGTCCTGGCGCAGGGCGTAGCGCAGCTCGTCCTGGATGTAGCCGATGCCGAAGTCGGTGGCGGTGTCGCGCCACGGGCCGCGCTCGATGGCGACGACGTGCAGCCCGGCGTCGGTCAGCTCGTTGGCGATGATCGACCCGGCCCAGCCGAGCCCGATGATCACGGCATCAGTTGGTGGAAGACTCCTGGCCATGTCATCGCCTCGGCTGCACCCACTCCGCCCGGCCGGTGATGCTCACGGGCGGCAGCGGATAGGGCTGGTTGTGCTTGGTGACATGGTCGCGATAGTCGTAGCGAGCGCCGGGGAAGCCGACCAGCTTCCAGCCGATCATGTCGCGGTTGCCGCCATGGATCGGGTCGGCGAAGAAGCCTTCCATGGTGTTCTGCAGCAGCATCTCGAAGAAGGCCTGGCCGTCGGTGCCGTCGAGCCTGACCGTGCCCCTCTCCAGCCCTTGCAGCACCAGGTCCCGCTCCTCGGGCCCCAGCCTGGCGAAGATCCGGCCGACATAGGCGGTCCGGCAATAGGTATCGAGCGCGGCCAGCGCGACGCGGTAGCGGGCGGCCGGCGTCAGCGGGGATTGCAGCCCCTGCTGCGGCGTGCCCTCGGCGAAGGGCGGGCGCACGTACAGCCGCTCCGACGACCCGTAGGACCCGGCGAGCTGCCGGTCGATGAAGATGGCGCAGCTGGCCTCGCGCGCGCCCGGCCCCAGGGCGTCGTTCGGGATCAGCCGCTCGATCGCGGCCTCGACCGCCGTCGCCTCCTCGGGTGTGAACGCGGCCCAGGGCGCGGGCCAGATGGGGGTTGGTGGATTACCGGCATCGGGGGCCCAGGGCAGGCCGCCGCCGATGGTCCTGGCCTGGATGGTGGATGCCGTCAGCAGCAATGCTGCGGTGGAGCTGAGCAGTCCTCGCCTGGTCACGCCCAGGCGCACCGTGACGGACATGGACGCTCCCTGTCGGAAATATTGGCTGGTGGCCGGGAGGTACGCTGAAGACCAGTGTAAAAATGACTACAATCTTATGATTTACAGTAAAAGGATACAGGTGGCGCGGCGAAAGTCAATGGCACGGCCAAGGCTTATCCTTGACTTTGCCGTGGCGGCAGCACCGTCAGTCGCAGGGCGACGGCCAGCGCCGCCAGGGCCAGCCCGCCGATCAGCAGGGTGACGCCGGGCCAGCCCCAGCCGGTCCAGGCCAGGCCGCCGAGCGAGCCGACCACGCTGGACCCGAGATAGTAGAAGAACAGGTACAGCGAAGACGCCTGGGCGCGGGCCTGCAGGGCGCGGCGGCCGACCCAACTGCTGGCCACCGAATGGGCGCCGAAGAAGCCGAAGGTGAACACCGCGATGCCGGCGATGATCGGCCACAGCCCGTCGCTCCGGGTCAGGGCGACGCCGGCCAGCATCAGCACGATCGGCGCCCAGAACACCCGGCGGCGGCCGAGCAGCCCGGCGAGGTGCCCGACCCAGACCGAGGCGACGATGCCGATCAGATAGACCGCGAAGATCGCTGCGACGGCGGTCTGACTAAGCCCGTAGGGCGGCGCCAATAGACGGAAGCCGGTGTAGTTGTAGAGGGTGACGAAGGCGCCCATCAGCAGGAAGCCCTCGAGGAACAGCCAGCGCAGGCCGGGGTCGCGCAGATGGTCGGCGAAGGCGGACAGCAGGGGCCGCAGCCGCAGCGGGCGCGGCCGGAAATGGGCCGAGGGCGGCAGGCTGCGCCAGAACACGAATCCGGCGACCAGGCCGGTCAGCCCGACCACGCCGAGGCCGAGCCGCCAGGACACCAAATCGGTCAGCACGCCGGCGATCAGCCGGCCGCCCAGCCCGCCCAGGGCGCTGCCGCCGATGAACAGCCCCATGGCCAGGCCGACCGAGCGCGGATGCATCTCCTCGCTGACATAGGCCATGGCGACCGCCGGCAGGCCGCTCAGCGTCAGCCCCATCAGCGCACGCAGGACCAAGAGCCCGTGCCAGGACGGCATCAGCGCCGCCAGGCTGGTCAGCACCGCCGAGGCGAACAGCGACGCCACCATCACCGGCTTGCGGCCCCAGGCCTCGGACAGGGCGCTGGCCACCAGCATGGCGAAGGCCAGCGTGCCGGTGGTCAACGACAGCGACAGGCTGCTTTCCGCCGCCCCGACCTGGAACACATGGGTGAACACCGGCATCAGCGGCTGCACGCAGTACATCAGGGCGAAGGTCGAGAAGCCGGCGGCGAACAGGGCCAGATTGGTGCGGTGGAACGCCGCCGTGCCGTGCTCGATATAGGCGACGACGTCCTCGGCCGCGACGACCCCGGCGGTGATCGCCGGCATCGTTGGGGTGGCGGGGGGCAGGGGAAGCGCGGTGGCGCCGGCCGATCGGGTCACGGAAGGTCTCCAGGCGGGCGGCGGACAGACAGCGCCCAGTCTCTACAAAAACATGGCCACTCCGATTGATACTGTCCAATATGTTTCACGGCATGTTTGATAGGCTTGGCGAATGATCGGATGGAGCTGAGGCACCTGCGCTACGCCGTGGCCCTGGCGGAGGAGCTGCATTTCAGCCGCGCCGCCGCCCGGCTGGGGATCTCGCAGCCGCCTCTCAGCCAGCAGATCCAGGCGCTGGAGGACGAACTCGGCGCGCGGCTGTTCGAGCGCACCAACCGCCGGGTGGCGCTGACCGAGGTCGGGCGGCTGTTCGTGGACCAGGCGCGGCTGGTGCTGGCCGGGGCGGACCGGGCGGTCGAGGTGGCGCGCCGGGCCCAGCGCGGCGAGATCGGCCAGGTCCGCATCGCCTTCACCGCCTCCGCGCCCTTCACCACGCTGATCCCGCAGACCATCTTCGCCTTCCGCCAGGCCTATCCCGACGTCCATCTGGAACTGCAGGAGATGGCCACCCGGCAGCAGATCGAGGCGCTGGCCGAACGGCGGCTGCAGGTGGGCTTCCTGCGCAACCCGACCTTCCCGCCGGTGCCGGACGCGCTGGCGGTGCGTGAGCTGTTCCGCGACCCGCTGGTGGTGGCGCTGCGGGCCGACCATCCGCTCGCCGCCGGGGCGCCGGCACCGATGCCGCTGGCCGACCTCGCCGGTGAATCCTTCGTCTGCTACCCCCGCGACGCCGGCACCAGCCTGTACGACCAGATGATCGGCCTGTGCCGCGACGCCGGCTTCAGCCCGCGGCTGGGGCAGGAGGCGCGCGAGGTCTCGACCATCGTCGGGCTGGTGGCGGCCGGGCTGGGCGTGTCGCTGCTGCCCGCCTCGCTGCAGCGGATCCAGGTCGAAGGCGTGGTGTTCCGCCGGCTGACCGACCCCGGCGCCTTCACCACGATGTGGCTGACCTGGCGCCATGACGAGACCTCGCCGGCGGCGCGCGCCTTCATCGATCTGGCGACCGGAGCCAACGCGCTTCCTGGTGGCAGCCGCTAGATCTGGTTCTCAGTCGCGGCAAGCCCGCCACAATTGGTATGAATTTTCGATGTCGCTCGTTCTTTTCGCTGGTGCAGCAAGAGCGTTGATGAGACCCTGAATCCGACGACGTGATTTCCGTCGTCTGTGATCGGAAAGGTGACATGCAAGGGGCAGCAGCCTGGCATAACCAACCGCTTCCCAGCCCCGACCTGGGCCAGACTCAGCATCGATATTCGTTCGAACGCCCCCTTGCCGGGGCGTTTTTTGCGTCTGGATGTCGGCTTCCGATCCGCCACCTGTCCTGTTCCACCCGACCCGAAGGAGCACTCGGCCGATGAGATCTCCCTGTGAAGGAGGCGGTGTCTGGGATCCTCTCTTCGAGGATGCACGCGAGAGCAAAGGACGACGTACCATGGTCAAACGCAGCGCTTCCACCGCCCGTATCGTCCCGATCAACGAGGGATTTGATGATGATTTCCGGGAGCAGAGCTACCTGAAGACGGTCAAGCCACGGACCGCCAACCAGGAAGTCCTGATGAAGGCGATCGAAGGCCATGCCATGACCCTGGCGCTCGGGCCGGCGGGGACGGGCAAGACTTATCTGGCGGTGTCCAAGGCCGTCGAGGCGCTGAATGCGGAGCGGGTCAGCCGCATCGTCATCACCCGGCCGGTGGTCGAGGCAGGGGAAAGCCTCGGCTATCTCCCGGGCGACATCAACGAGAAGATGGACCCCTGGATGCGCCCGATCTACGACGCGCTGTCCGACCGTCTCGGCGCCAAGCAGGTGCGCCAGATGACCAAGGAAGGCATCGTCGAGATCGCGCCGCTGGCCTATATGCGCGGCCGCACCATCTCGCGCAGCTTCGTCATCGTCGACGAGGCTCAGAACATGACCTTCCAGCAGCTCAAGATGCTGCTGACCCGCCTGGGCTGGCATTCGACCATGGTCATCACCGGCGACCCCGACCAGACCGACCTGCTGCCCGGCCTGTCGGGACTGGAGGAAGCGGCGCGACGGCTGCAACCGTTGGACGGCATCGCCGTGGTGCGGCTGACCACCCAGGACATCGTCCGCCATCCGCTGGTGGCGGCGATGATGCCGCTCCTGGCCTGACGCGACCCCCGGCCGGCCCCGTCCCGGGCCGGCTGGGCTGTCGAGCAGGGAGAGGCTGAGGGATGGGCGGGAGTCACGGCGCCGACCGCGACGGCAATGAGCGCAGCCTGTGGATCGCGCTGCTGCCCACCGCGGGTTTCATGGTGGCGGAGATCGTCGGCGGTCTCCTCACCGGCAGCCTGGCGCTGATTTCCGACGCGGCGCATATGGCGACCGACGTGATCGGGCTGTCCATCGCCATCGTGGCCATCCGCATCGGCCGGCGGCCGCCGGATGCGCGGCGCAGCTTCGGCTATGAGCGGTTCGAGATCCTGGCGGCGGCGTTCAACGCCCTGTTGCTGTTCGGCGTCGCCCTCTACATCCTCTACGAGGCCTGGCGCCGCCTGAGCGAGCCGACCGAGGTCAACTCCACAGCGATGCTGGTGATCGCGGGCCTGGGCCTGCTGGTGAACCTGTTCTCGGTCTGGATGCTGCGGTCCAAGCGCGACGCCAGCCTGAACGTGAAGGGCGCCTATTTCGAGGTGCTGAGCGACCTGCTCGGCTCGGTCGGCGTGATCGTGGCCGCGATCGTCATCCGGCTGACCGGGTGGGAATGGGTGGATTCGCTGATCGCCGTCGCGATCGGCTTCTGGGTGCTGCCGCGCACCTGGATCCTGCTGCGCCAGAGCGTGAACATCCTGCTCGAAGGCGTGCCCGACGGCATCGACCCGGCGGCGGTGGCGCAGGCGCTGCGGGCGCTGCCCGGCGTCACCGACGTCCACGACATGCATGTCTGGGCCCTGACAGGGGGCCGGATCTCGCTGACCGCCCATCTGGTGGTGCCGGGCGACACCGTCGCGATCCCGGCCCTGCTGGACTAGGCCCGGACGATGCTGCATGAGGGGTTCGACATCGGCCATGTCACCCTGCAGTGCGAGCCGGTGCCCTGCGCCGACGCCGCGGCGGGCCATCGCTTCCTCTGACGCCGGGATCGCGACCGGAACCTCCCGCTGCCGGTTCCTGTTTCCCTGGCAGACGGCCAGGAAGGAACAGCCATGGCGACCAGGCGAAGCAGAGGCGAGAGCCCCGATACCAGGACGGTCGACCCCAACGAGCCCTTCGAGGAGATGCCGGTGTCCCCGGATGGTCCGGGCGACACGGATCGCATCCGCGAGCGCGCGCACGAGATCTGGCGGGAAGAGGG
The DNA here is from genome assembly GCF_052115705.1 of Inquilinus sp. 2KB_23. Taxonomy (NCBI): domain Bacteria; kingdom Pseudomonadati; phylum Pseudomonadota; class Alphaproteobacteria; order Rhodospirillales; family Rhodospirillaceae; genus Inquilinus; species Inquilinus sp. 2KB_23. The sequence goes on from NZ_JBFRHF010000028.1 coordinate 89,982, forward strand.
CTGCCCCGAGGGCCATGCCGATGAGCATTGGCGGCGGGCGGAGATTGAATTGACCGATCGACCGGTCAGGGAATAGCGGCCGGCGCCGCATCCGGCCTGGACAGGGCAGGGCAGGCTCAAGCCTGCCCTGGCATCACATCGCTGTCGTCAATGCGTCCCGTGGCCCGACTGGCCGCCCTTGCGCCCCGCCTGGGCGGCGCGCTCCCGGTCATTGGCGAAATTGCCGCCGCTCTCCTGGCCGCCCTTGCGGCCGGCCGCCGCCGCGCGCTCCGGATCGTTCTTGAAGTTGCCGCCGCTCTGCTGGCCGCCCTTGCGGCCGGCCTCCGACGCCCGGGCCGGATCGTTGGCGAAATTGCCGCCGCTCCTCTGGCCGCCCTTCCGACCCGCTTCCGCCGCGCGCTCCCGGTTCCGGGCGAAGTTTCCGGCGCCGCCGCGATGTTGGGTTTGGGTGTCCGCCATGATTCAAAGCTCCCTTGCTGCGGGCTCTCGGCAAGGGAATAGGATTTGTCGGGGCAGGGTTCCCAGTGAAATATCCTTCATTTTTCAACCGGTTCGATGGGCTTCGCTGGCCCCTGTCCCACCCGGCCGCGCTGTCAAGATCCCGTGTTTTGGGGGGATTGCCCGCGGCCCGTCCTGTCGTGATCCTGGAGCCAAGCCGACAGGCGACCGCGATCCCTCCGATCTCCGGCGGTCGCGACGAGCGGCGATGGGCTAGGGGCCTTCCCGGCCTGCGCCCGACCCGGCGCAGGCCGACCTTTCCGTGCGAATGGTGGTCTCCCGAGATCTGGAGGCGGTTCCGTTTCAGCGGTCGGTTCCGATATGATACCGATGCCGGGACGTGGAGTGAGGAGCGGCCGATGGTTGCGCGCAAGCTGGTGGATGACGGACTGCACCCCTGTCCGATCCGCAATGTGCTGGACCGGCTCGGCGACCGCTGGAGCCTGCTGGTGCTGCGGACGTTGGCCCCGGGGGTGATGCGCTTCACCGTGGTGAAGCGCACGATCGGCGACATCTCCCAGCGCATGCTGGCACAGACGCTGCGCCGGCTGGAGCAGGACGGGCTGGTGACGCGCACGGTGCACCCGACCATCCCGCCCCGGGTCGATTACGCGCTGACGCCGCTGGGGCAATCGCTGATGGAGCCGCTCGACGCCCTGGTGCGCTGGGCCGACGAACATCACGGCGCGGTGCGTGCCGCGCGCCAGGCCTATGTGCCGCCGACCGCCGAGGCGGCCTAGCCCCCGGTTCAGCTCGTCGGCTTCTGCGCCACCTGCTCCAGTGCGGCGGCGTCCAGCATCTCCAGCCGGCGGCCCTTGATCCGGAACAGCCCGTCGCGCTGCAGCCGCTTCAGGGTCCGGTTGGCATGCACCAGGGAGATGCCGAGCGCGTCGGCGACATGCTGCTGCGTCACCGGGAAGGGGATGCTGCCGGCCTGCTTCATGTCGCGCGCCTCGGCGCGGTTGTGGATGTCGAGGATCAGCGCCGACACCCGCTCCAGCGCGGTGCGCTGGCCGATCGACAGCAGTTGCTCCTCCATCTGGCGCTTCTGGTCTGCCGCCAGGGCGGCGAAGCGGAAGGCGATGTCCGGCTGGGTCTGGTAGAGGTCGGCGATGTCGCGATAGGCGACGACGCAGAGCGAGACGTCGGTGACCGCCTCGATCGAGGTGACCGCGTTCTCGAAGAACTGCGCCTGGAAGCCGATCACGTCGCCCGGCAGGATGAAGGACAGGATCTGCCGTCGGCCGTCCTGCAGCGTCTTGTAGCGGATCGCCCAGCCCTCGGTGACGCTGTACAGCGGCGGGTTGACATCGCCCTCCAGCATGATGGTAGCGCCCGCGGGGAAGACGACATCCTCGACCCGGCGCCGTTGGATGTAGTCGAGCAGCTCGGGGTCCAGGATCTTGAGCTGCGGCTCGTGGGTGTCGAGCTTCACATTCAGGTCGTGCGGCGACATGGCAGCTCCCTCCGGCACAGAATGGTGCAGCGATCACGTGCCACATCCCGCGGATCAGGCGCGAAACGTGGCGAAGCGGCCGCGGCAGGGCGGCTAACCACTAACGGAACAGTGGTCCGGGCGGTTCCCTGAAGGGGCATTGCCAAGCTCGCTTGACACTGAAAATTCGCTTGCAGCATAGTAAAAATATTGACGCTTCAGAAAAATAACGCTGCCGAAGCCGCAAGCGGCCGGCGCTCACCATGAGCAGGGAGACGGACATGTCGATGGTGCGACGGTCGCTGGTCGCGGCGGCCTTGATCACGCTGGCGGCGCCGGGGCTGCCGGCGGCGGCGAAGACGCTGGTCTATTGCTCCGAGGCCAGCCCGGAGAGCTTCAACCCGATGTTCGCCAGCGCGGACTCCACCATGGATGCGGTGGCGCGCACGGTCTATGACCGGCTGGTCCGGTTCAAGCCGGGCACCACCGAGATCACCCCGTCCCTGGCCGAGCGCTGGGAGATCTCCGACGACGGCCGGATCTACACCTTCCACCTGCGCCCGGACGTCAAGTTCGCGGCCAATGCCGCCTTCACCCCGACCCGGCCCCTGACCGCCGACGACGTGGTCTATTCCTTCGACCGGCAATGGCGGGCGGACAACCCGTTCCACACCCTGGGCGGCAGCAGCTACGAATATTTCGAGGCGCTGGGTCTGGGGGCCATGCTGCAGTCGATCGACAAGGTTGACGACCTCACCGTCCGCTTCACCCTCAAGGCCCCCAACGCCACCTTCCTGGCGACCATCGCGCTCGACTTCGCCTCGATCCAGTCGCTGGAGATGGCGCAGGCGATGGTGGCCAAGGGCACGCCGGAGGCGCTGGACCAGACGCCGGTCGGCACCGGGCCCTTCGTGCTGCAGGCCTACGACCCGGATTCGCGCATCCGCTACAAGGCCAACACCGACTATTGGGACGGCAAGCCGCCGATCGACACGCTGGTGTTCGACATCACCCCGGATGCGACGGTGCGGGTGTCCAAGCTGCAGGCGGGGGAATGCCAGATCACCACCCAGCCGCTGGCCTCGGCGGTGCCGCAGCTCAAGCAGGACCCGAACATCACGGTGCTGCAGCGCCCGGGCGACAATCTCGGCTATCTCGGCTTCAACCTGGAGAAGAAGCCGCTCGGCGACGTCAGGGTGCGGCGCGCCCTGGCCATGGCGATCAACCGCCAGGCGATCGTCGAGGCGGTGTACCAGGGCGCCGGCACGCTGGTGAATTCGGCGCTGTCGCCGGTCGAATGGGGCGCGGCGAAGGATCTCAAGGGCTACGCCTACGACCCCAAGGCGGCCAAGGCGCTGCTGGCCGAGGCCGGCTATCCCGACGGCTTCTCGCTGTCGCTGTGGGCGATGCCGGTGTCGCGGCCCTACAACCCCGACGCCCGGCGGATGGCGGAGCTGATCCAGGCCGACTGGGCGGCGATCGGGGTGAAGGCCGAGATCGTCAGCATGGAATGGGGTGCCTATCTCAACCGCACCCAGGCGGGCGAGCATGACGCGCTGCTGCTGGGCGGCACCAGCGACAATGGCGACCCCGACAACACCCTGACCTTCGTCCTGGCCTGCGGCGAACAGAACCGCATGAAGTGGTGCGACAAGCCGTTCAACGCCCTGCTGGACGAGGCGCGCAGCACCACCGACCAGGCCAGGCGGACCGAGCTTTACGTCAAGGCGCAGCAGATCGTGGAGGACCAGGTGCCGCTGGTGCCGATCGCCAGCTCGATCGTCTCGATGCCGATCCGCAAGAACGTGCTGAACTACGTGCTCGACCCGTTCGGCCGGCAGAATTTCTCCAAGCTCGACCTGGCGGAATAGCCGGGCGGGGAGAGGCAGCATGGCAAGCGATGTGACAACGGCGATCAAGGATATTCTCGACGACTTCGTGGCCAAGGGCATCGTCGGCGCTTCGGTCGCAGTGGTGATGCCTGGCGATGCGCTGCTGACGGTCTGCGCCGGCCTGGCCGACCGGGAGCGGGGGAATGCGGTCGAACCGCACCATCTGTTCAAGAACGGCAGCTGCACCAAGACCTTCGTCGCCGCCACGCTGATGCGGCTGGCGCGGGCCGGGGTGGTGCCGCTCGACCAGCCGGTGGCGGAATGGTTCCCGGACCTGCCCAAGGGCGGGCAGATCCAGGTGCGCCAGCTGGTCAACCACCGCAGCGGCCTGCCGGAATTCGAGTTCGACATCCCGATGATGCCCGGCCGGGTCTGGGCGCCGCAGGAGATCGTCGACCTTGCCTTCCGGGTGCGGCCGCAGGAGGAGCCGGGGCAACGCTGCTCCTACAGCAACACCGGCTATGTCCTGGCCGGCATGCTGATCGAGAAGCTGACCGGCGGCACGCTGGCGGCGCAGGTGCGGCGCCAGGTGCTGCAGCCGCTCGGCCTGGCGGACAGCTTCTCGGCCGCCGGCGAGGCCTTCCCGGAGGACCGGCTGGTGCGCGGCTACTACCACCGCCCGCCGCCACCGCCGGGCGGCCCGCTGCCGCTGGAGCAGGGCGGCGAGATGTGGAACATGAACGGCGTGCTCGAGCCCTCCGACGCGCTGCAGGATTCGACCGCGCTGTTCCCGTTCTCCGAGGCCTATGCCGCCGGCGACATGGTGGCGACGCCGCGGGACATGGCGCTGTTCCTCGACGGGCTGTTCGGCGGCCGGCTGTTCGAACCGGAATGGCTGCAGGAGATGGCGGAGAACCGCTGGCCCGCCGGCTTCCCGGGCACGCGGATGCGGGAATCCGGGGCCGGTCTGTTCCTGTCCTCCTATGCCGGCCGGATGACCCTGGGCCACCAGGGCAGCCTGCCGGGCTATGTCTCGGTGATGCAGCATGATCCGGCGACCGGCATCAGCGCGGCGCTGGTGACCAACACCGGCTCGGGCAACCGGCTCAGCTTCCAGGCCTCCGGCCTGCATGGGGCGTTCGACGAGATCCTGGCCGCCGCGTCGGCTTGATCCGGGCGGCAAGCCCGCATCGGCCGGCTCGGCCGGAAGGCCGCATCGGATTGACCCCGCCGCGGCGGCGGGGCTATGTCGGGGCGGGGCGATCGGGCCCCGCCGGAAACCGTCGGAGCCCCCATGCCGCGTCGCCTGCCGCTCGCCCTCGCTCTCCTCGTCGCCGCCTGCGCCGCCCAGCCGGGGCCGCAGGGGCCGCGCACGGGCTACCAGCCGCAGACCACCGCGCATCTGACCGGTTCGGTCGCGGTCAACCCGATGGGCTACCGGCCGCGCACCGGGGCCGCGCCGCAGGGCAGCGTGCAGGACGTGCCCGGCTACATCACCGGCGCCCTGAAGGCGGAGCTGCGGCGCGCCGGCGCCCGGCTGGATTCCACCCGCTGCACCCTCGACGGCACGATCCGCGACTTCAATGTCGAGAGGGCGGGGGCGGAGGAGCATTACGGCATCGACATCCGCTACGTCCTGACCGTCGGCAACGATGTCCCGTTCGACCAGGCGATCGGCACCACCTTCACCGTGCCGCGGGGCCAGTCGGTCGATCGCGCGGTCGACGCCGGGATCGCCAAGAACCTCAACATCCTGCTGAAGGACGACTGGTTCCAGACGCTGCTGGTGCGCGAGTGCAGCGGCCGGAGCTAGAGCGGAGTCCGCCATGCCATTTGAGACCGTGCCGGACATCATCGTCATCACCGGCATCATGGCGGCGGGCAAGTCGACCGTGGCCCAGGCCCTGGCCGAGCGGCTGCCCCGGGCGGTGCATCTGCGCGGCGACCTGTTCCGGCGGATGATCGTCTCCGGCCGGGTCGAGGTGACGCCCGACCTGCCGGCCGAGGCGCTGCGGCAGCTCGACCTGCGCCACGACCTCGCGGCGATGGCGGCGGGCCGCTATGCCGAGGCCGGCTTCACCGTGGTGTGGCAGGACGTGATCCTGGGGCCGACGCTGGCGCGGATGGTCGAACGGCTGCGGGGCCGGTCCTTCGGCGTCGTGGTGCTGTGCCCGTCGCCCGAGGCGGTGGCGGCACGCGAGGCCGGCCGCCCCAAGACCGGCTACGGCGCCTGGACGCCGGAAGACCTGGATCGCGGCCTGCGCGCCGACACGCCGCGGATCGGGCTGTGGCTCGACAGCTCCGGCCTCAGCGTCGCCGCCACGGTCGACGCCCTTCTCGAGCGGATCGCGGAGACCCGGCGGGGGCTGCCGTGAGCGCGGACGCCGCAAGCCGGCTGCTCGCCCTGGCCCGGGCGCTGCTCGACGGCATCGACCGGCCGGAGCTCGCCGCCTTCCTCGCCGACTGGCCTACGCCGGAGGCGATGCGGCGGGTGACCGAGCCCCGGCCGCTGCCGGTGCTACGCTGGCTCGATGCGCTGGCGCCGGTCGCGGACACCCGCGCTTTGGTCGCGGACCTCGTCGACGCCGCGCCGGACCTGGCCTGGGGCCAGACCTATGGGGCCGGCGATGTGGACCCGCACTTCCTCGAGCGCTATGGCTGGACCGAGCTGGCCGGCCTCAGGGGCCCGGTCGCCGATGACCGCCTCGCCTGCGGTTTCCTGCTGCTGGGGCCCGATGTGGAATACCCGCCGCACAACCACGCCGCCGAGGAGATCTACCTGCCCCTGGCCGGCACGGCCGACTGGCTGCGCGGCGACGAGGGCTGGGCGCGGCGCCGCCCCGGCACGCTGATCCATCATCCCGCCTGGATCCCGCACGCCATGCGCACCGGCGGGCAGCCCTTGCTGGCGCTCTATCTCTGGCGCGGCGGCGACCTGGCGCAGAAATCGACGATGCTGCCGGCCGGCCCGGACTCAGGGGAGGAGAGATGACCGTCCATGAGCAATTTCTCGTGCAGGCGATCGATCTGGCCCGCCGGAACGTCGAGGAGCAGGATGGCCGGCCCTTCGGCGCCGTGCTGGTGCGCGACGGCACGGTGATCGCCACCGGCGTCAACCAGATGGGCGCCACGGGCGACCCGACGGCGCATGCCGAACTGCAGGCGATCCGGGCGGCCAGCCGCGATCTCGGATCGCTGCGCCTGGATGGCTGCACCGTCTATGCCAGCGGCCATCCCTGCCCGATGTGCCTCGCGGCCATGACCATGACCGGGATCGACGCCGTCTATTATGCCCATTCGAACGAGGATGGGGCGCCGTTCGGCCTGTCGACCGCCGGGGTCTATGCCGAGCTGGCCAAGCCGCTGGGCGAGCAGGCCATGACCGTCCGGCACCTACCGGTGCGGGTGGCGGGCACCGACCTCTATGCGCTGTGGCGGCGCCGGCAGCCGGGCTGATCCGTTACCGCCTCAATGCGGCTGGACCTTGATCATCACGATCTCGGCCGTATTGCCGGCCCCCTGGGTCAGCACCGGGTGCCGGGTGTCGGTGGTGAACAGCAGCGTGCCCGCCCGCTCGACCCGGGCCGACACGGCATAGCTGTGGCGCGGGTCGATCTGGGCCGGGTCGTAGGACAGGGTAAACGGCGCCGGTACCCGGACCGGGGCGATGCGCTGCTCGGCAACCACCGTCGACGGTGCATCGGCCAGCGAGACGTCGGCCAGTTGCACGATCAGCTCCGCATCCGCCGGCAGGGCGATGCGTTCGCGATAGGTCGCGGTGCCGGTGACGCTGGCGCTGGCGACCGGGGCAGGCGACGACGGCATGGCGGTCTCCCCGGTCCGGCCGCAGGCGGCAAGCGCAAACGCCGCGGCGAGGGCGGCGACGGCAAGCGATGGGCGCGTCATCTCATGTCTCCTGGCCCCAAGGGCCGCAACGGTCTCCCGGGATGAACGCTTGGCGGCGAAATCCGTTGCCGATCGGACGATGACGGGGTGCGAAGACGCTTAGCCCGCATTTCTCACACTCCCTGCGTCCTGCGCCGGTTCAAAATGCCGACGGTGCAGGAGAGCGGCGCAGCGCGATGCGGTGGCATCGGGCCAGCCGTTCGACGCACCACGCCGGCATTTTCAACCGGCCCGAAGGGTCGCCTTGCGGCGGCCGCCTGCGGGGGCGGGCCGCTCAACCGTATCAACCGATACGCTTTTCGCGTCCCGCTCCCGCATCCGACTCGCCGCAAGGCGACGCAGGGCGTAGGGAGTGTGAGAAATACGGGTTAGCGGCCCAGGACGGCCTGCACGATGGCGACGCCGGCTGCGGCCGAGACGGCGGTGACGAACGCACCCCAGGCGAGGTCGACCACGGTCAGGGCCACCGGCCAGTTGCGCAGCGTCGCCAGGTTGGTCAGGTCGTAAGCGGCATAGGCGACGCAGCCGAACAGCGCGCCGCGGATCGCCGCCCGGCCCCAGGACCCGGCCTCATAGGCGGGGAGGGCGACGAAGACGACGATGCCGAGGACATAGACGGCATAGAACAGCCCGGCGACCGCGAAATTCGGCCGGTCCGCCAGCAGCGTGCCCAGGCTGGCGGCGTAGAAGCCCTTCGCCACCAGGCCGAGCCAGATCGCGTCGAGGCCGAGGAAGGCGACCGCGACCGCGCCGTACAGACAGAGAATGGTGAGCATCGTCCCCTCGGATCCGTCGCGCCCCTGGTGTCGAGGATACGCGGCCGTCTCCGCGATGGATCAGAGGGACTTCGCCGCCGCGTCAGTCCCGGAAATTGAGGTACTGCAGCGGCATCTCGATCTTCAGCCCGCGCACCAGGGCGATGGTGGCCTGCAGATCGTCCAGCTTCTTGCCGGTGACGCGCAGCTCGTCGCCCTGGACCGCGGCCTGGACCTTCTGCTTGCTGTCCTTGATCGCCTTGATGATGGTCTTGGCCAGGTCGCGGTCGATGCCCTGCTTCACCACCACCTCCTGCCGCACCATGTTGCCGGAGGCCTTCTCGACCGGCTTGAAGTCGAGCGCGCCGGCATCGAGCTTGCGGCGGGAGAAGTAGCCGCGCAGCAGTTCGTGCATCTGCTTCAGCTTCAGGTCGTCGTCGGCCATGATCGTCAGCTTGTCGTCGCTGCGCTCGACCGAGCATTTCGATCCCTTGAAGTCGAAGCGCTGGGCGACCTCGCGCATCACGCCGGCGACGGCGTTGTCGACTTCGGTCAGGTCGGTTTTCGAGACGATGTCGAAGGAGGGCATGGACGTCCGGCTCTGCGGTGCTGGGCCGGCGAGTCTAGCCGATTCCGCGACGGAAGGGAGTCTCCGGTTCTGCCGCGGCCTCGGCCGGCATGCCGAACGGCGCCAGGGCCACGTCGTGCCGCCGCAGCGCGTGGCGGAATCCCGGCCCGGCGAAGTAGCGGCATTCGGCCTCGCGCGCCGTGGTGACGGGGTCGAGCGCGGCCAGCGACCGGTCGACCAGGCCGGGGTGGCACATCACCACGGCCTCGTCCGGCACGGTCGCCAGCCAGCGGTCGAACAGGGCGGGATAGTCCCGCGCCGCGAAGTCATAGATGCCGCAGAAGCTGGCGTTGCGGCGCCGGGCCAGGGGGCCGAGCACCGCATCCGACCGCCGGCTCAGGGCCTGGAGGAAGAACGACTTGGCGGCGAAGGGGCGGCGCAGGATGCGGCGGGCATGGTCGCCGCAGCGCCGGATCCAGCGCGGCCGGGCACCGACGCTCTGCAGGGTCAGGCCCAGCGTCTCGGCGATTCCGGGCAGCAGATGCACATGCTGGTGCCCGTCGATGAAGTCGGGCGGCCGGCCCAGGGCATCGGTGAAGGCCGCGTACTGGGCCTCGATCTCGGCCGACAGGGCCCCCAGCGGCAGGCGCCGGCCCAGGCTGAGCCGGAACAGGCCGGCGAGGGTCGGGAAGCGTCGCCAGCCCGCTCCGCTGCGCAGCTGCGGCGACAGGGGGGCGAACGGCCCGGTCAGGCTCAGATGCAGGCCGAGTTCGACCCGGGGGCCGGCCGCGGCGGCGAGGCCGTGCAGGGCGCCGGCCGCATCCGGCCAGAACGCCCCGACCGTCATGCAACTGGTGCCGGACAGCGCGCCCGCCGACAGCAGCTGCCGGATCGCCAGCGACACGCCGGGGGCCAGGCCGTAGTCATCGGCGATCAGCGTGATGCGCCTGGAGGGTGCGAGACAGCTCATCGGCAGGTTCCCGCCGCATGTGTTCGGCGATGACGTAGAGGGGACGGTCCTTCACCTCGTCGAGGATCTCGCCGAGATACTCGCCGAGAATCCCGAGGTTGATCAGCAGCACCCCGCCGATCAGGACCAGGATGGCGATGACGCCGGGCACCCCCGGCAGGGCCACGCCGTGGACCAGGCAGACGATGGTGATCCACAGCCCGTAGGTGAAGGCGGTGAGGGCCATGGCGAAGCCCAGCAGCGTCGAGATCCGCAGCGGCATGCGGCTGAACGAGGTGACGCCGTTCAGCGACAGCAGCAGCAGCTTCCAGAACGACCATTTGGTGGTGCCGCCGATCCGCTCCGCCGGCTGGTAGTCGATCTTGCGCTGCTTGAACCCGACCCAGATCGACAGGCCCTTGAAGAAGCGACCGCGCTCCCGCATGCCGCGCAGGGCGGCCGCCGCCTTGGCCGACAACAGCCGGAAATCGGCCGCGTCCGGCGTGATCCTGAAGGTGTTTCCGGCGTTCATCAGGTTGTAGAAGGACTTGACCAGCAGGCGGTAGCCCAGCCCCTCCTGCCGCCGGCGGCGCACGGCGTAGACGATGTCGTCGCCATCGACCAGCCAGTGCCGGACGAAGGTGTCGATCAGCTCCGGCGGGTGCTGGCCGTCCGCATCCATGAACACCACGGCGTCGCCGGTCGCGGCGTCCAGGCCGGCGGTCAGCGCCGCCTCCTTGCCGAAGTTGCGGCTGAACCGGATCAGCTCCACCCGCAGCCGGTCGCTGCGCAGGCGGGAGATGACGTCGGCGCTGCCGTCGCGGCTGCCGTCATCGACATAGATGACGTCGACCGCGAGGCCATGGACCTGGTCGAGCCGCCCGGCCAGGGCCTCCAGCGCGCGGTGCAGGTCGGCCACCGATTCCGCCTCGTTGAACAGGGGCACGACGATGGAGAGGCGCCGCGGGATGGTGGTGATGGCGTAGTTCATCGTGGCCCTCGTCAGCCGGGGCAGGTGATGGCGGGGGCGGCGCGGCCGGGAAGCACGGCGATCCAGACCGTCCGGTCCTGCAGCGCGGTGCCGAGGGCGGTCCGCGCCGGCCAGGGATAGGCGGTGACCGACTGCGGGCACAGGCCGGCGATCGGCTGCCCGGGCACCGGCTGGCGGCGCGAGGCGTAGGCGGCGCCGGTCTGCAGCAGCCGGGCCGGGTCGACCCAGGGGGACAGCGCCGGGTCGGCATCCTCGAACACCTGCGGCCGCGACCCGGCGTAGAGGGCGACGGTGCCGGCCTCCGGGATCGTCCCGATCACGGTCTCCAGCGGCCCGCTCTGGCTGCGCCGCCACAGCGCGTCCACCGCCGTCGACAGGGCGGGGCCGTCGAGATTCATGATGTTCGGCGTGCCCGACAGGCCCGGCTTGACCAGCATCAGGACGGTGAAGCCGACCAGGAACAGCGGCGCCAGCGCCAGGGCGGCGATGCGGAAGCGGGGCGCGATCCCGCCCGAGAGGCCTTGCCCGGTGAGCGCGGGCAGGGCGAGGGCCAGCAGCGGCGGCGCCGCCAGGACGAAGCTCATGCCCCACATCGTCCGGATCCGGATGCCGGTCACCGCGGACGCGATCGCCAAGGCGAGGATCGGGACGAGATAGACGAAGACGAGATAGCCGCCGGCCGGGGAGCGGAGCCGCTGGCGGGCGAGCCGGACCAGGCGGCCGGTCCTCTCGCGCCCCAGGGCGCCGAGGCCGATGGCGGCCGCCAGCAGCATCGGGGCGATGGCGAACAGCTGGTCGCCGAGGAAGCTGAGCGGGCCGACCAGGTGGCCGGAGGGGCCGATCAGGGTCTCGTCGCCGCGATCGGCAAGATAGCCGAGGGTGACGAAGTCGTTCTGCAGCAGCCAGATCAGGTGCGGCGCGATCACGGCCAGGAAGGCGGCGAGACCGATGTAGAAGCCGGGCCGGGCGAAGTGCCGCCGGCCGGACGGCGACAGCAGGAGATAGGCGAGGAGGGTGGCGAGCAGCACTCCGATCGAATACTTCGACAGGACGCCCAGGCCCGCGGCGACCCCGGTCAGCCCCCACCACACCGCCCGGTCGCGGGTCAGGGCGCGCCAGAACAGGGCCACGGTCCAGGCCCAGAAGGCGAACTGGACGGTGTTCGGGTTGAAGCGCGGCGCGGCGTAGGTGGTGTAGTGGGTCAGGGCCAGCAGCACCACCGCGACCAGCGCCGCCCGCCGCCCGGCGATGTCCCGGGTCAGCAGCCAGATGCCGGCGAAGGCGGCGGCGATGTAGGCTTGGCTCAGCGCGTAATAGGCCCAGTTGGCGCTGCCGAAGGCGGCATGGACCAGTTCGGACGACCAGGCCGCCAGGGGCGGGTGCTTGTGATAGCCCCACAGCCAGTGCTGCCCCCAGTAGAGGCCCTCGAGCGTGTCCGGATGCAGGTTGCCCGCCAGCCAGGCCGGCAGCAGCGTCCACGCCACGAAGCCGGCGCCGAGCAGGGCCGGGACCCACAGCGTCCCGCTCCAGGACGGGGTCCGGGCCGGGGCGGTGACGATGCTGAGCGGGGGGTGGCTGCCCTCGCTGCGGAGGTCGAGGCCGGCCAGGGCGGGATCTGAGGGCATGGGTCCGGGGCTGTTCGATCGTGTCCGGCCTCTATGCGACCCGGAAATATTGTCCGTCAATAATGATTTATCGATATTCGATAAATCTTTCGTAAGCTGTGCGATGATCAGACTGCCGGTGAGCAGGCGGCGGCGCCCCGTCTCGACGGCGGTGTCGATGGCAGATGGGGTCCGGGCCGCCTTGGTGCTCACAGTGCCGTCGCTGGTCAGTGTCTGGGCACGCGCCCGCCCTGGCGAAGCCATGGCTGTCGAAAGCCGGACGTCGCGGTGCAACTAACGATAGCGATCCGTCGGCAGGTTCGATAATTACAATTTTGTATATGGGATTTACTGAATGCTATATTTCAGTAGACCAGGGCATGGTCTCTCGGGCGCTATCTGGACGAAGAAATATTGATGGGATAGTGACGTCCTGGCGAGAGGTTTTTATTTCGATATTACTGTGACCGCCGAGCGGCTGATGCCGTGTGCATGGCGGGCAGGGATCCTCCGCTCCCTCAACGCAAAAGGCCCGTCCGCGATTGCGGACGGGCCTTTTGCGGGGCCGGTTCGGAAGGGGGCGCCGTCAGTCGGCGCGTTCGGCGACCTGGGTGGTCGAGGCGTAGATGAAGCCGTAGGTGGGGTAGACGGTGGTGCCCATCTGGCCGGTGGGCTGGTGCCAGAAGCGGGTCTGGCTCCAATCATTCTTCGCCGACACGTCGATCACCCGGCTGGGCTCGTTCACCCGGCCACGCGGCGCCCAGTTGGCCTGGTCGACGATGATCTCCCGGGCGCTCACCACCCGGCGCACCACGGCGACATGGCCGCGCCGCATCGAGCCGCTGCGCTTGAGGACGATGACCGAGCCGACCGCCGGCATGCGGCCCCGGTTGTAGCGGCCGGAAGCGCCATCCCACCAGCGCCAGGCGTCGCCGGAGATGGCGAAGCCGGTCAGCTCGCGGGCGAAGGGCACGCAGGACCAGCGGCGGTTCTCGGATTTCAGCGCGGCGACGCGCTGGACCAGCCGCTGCTCGGTGCCGCTGCGGGCGACCGCAGGCTGGGCCCGCGGAACATCGAGAGTGGCGACGGCGCGGCGGGCCTGGGTGGCCTGCCGGGGCGACGGGGTGGCCGGCGCCTTGTCATCGGCTGCCGCGGCCCGCGCGGGGGCTGCCTGGCTGGTCGTCGCGGCGTTCTGGACCGCGCCTTCGACCTGCTGGGCCGACCGGCCGTCAGCGGCCGCGGCGGCCAGGTTCAATTCGCGTGTGGTGCGGGATCCCGCCTGCGCAGTCTGGGTCAGGAACCCAATGCTGCAGGCGAGCGTTAACAGACTAACAGTGAGGGACCTGATGGGGCGCTTGGCCCGGTTGCGGAATCGTGGTGCATGATCAGTGTCGCGGGTCATCACTGGCCCGTCCCCCCTGCGCTGTTCAATCGGACTTCACTCGCTCCTTGGCGCTCCAATCGGATGCAGCGCCCTTCCGTCCGGCTCGTCCGATGACCCCAGTCATCGCCCCCTCACCGGCAAGGACGTCTAGTAACATTCTGAAATAATCCCGCCAAGGAAAAATGACATCCTACGGCCAGATTTTCGCCCGATTTGGAACACCAGTACTGAAGCGATGCCGCAACATGTATTCCTGTCGGGCGTTAAAAAATTATTCGGTTTTTCCAGAATGCATGGGTCGCTCCGATCGGTTAATCGGGCGGCCCTCGACACGATGCTGGAAAGTCGAGTGGTTCAATTGACTGCCATCGCTACTTGAATGACGGCGGTCACAATGCCTGTTAACCCCTTCATCGTCCGACAAATGATCGGGATGTTCCGGTTCTGGACCTTGGCGCGGACGCGTCAGCTCCGCGTCTGACGCATGGCTGCGCTCCGGCTCGCTTTGCTGCCTCCCGCCGGCTGGGCTAGAACCTCTATCGGAACGACGGCGGATATTTCGCTGCGGAAACGGAGATCGAGACCGATGAAACTCAGCGACTCGAAGCTTTTCCGGCAACAATGTTACATCGATGGCGCCTGGGTCGATGCCGATGACGGCCGCACCATCGCCGTCACCAACCCCGCCGGCGGCACCCAACTGGGCACCGTGCCGCGCGCCGGCGCCGCCGAGACCCGCCGGGCGATCGCCGCAGCCGACAGGGCCTGGCCGGCTTGGCGCGCCAAGACCGCGCAGGAGCGTTTCACCATCCTGCGCCGCTGGTTCGACCTGATGATGGCGAATCAGGAGGATCTGGCGGTGCTGATGACGGCGGAGCAGGGCAAGCCTCTGGCCGAGAGCCGCGGCGAGATCGCCTATGCCGCCAGCTTCGTCGAATGGTTCGCCGAGGAGGGCAAGCGGATCTACGGCGACACCATCCCAGCGCCGGCCGGCGACCGCCGCATCATCGTGCTCAAGCAGCCGATCGGCGTCTGCGCCGCGATCACGCCGTGGAACTTCCCGGCGGCGATGATCACCCGCAAGGCCGGCGCCGCCCTGGCCGCCGGCTGCCCGATGGTGGTCAAGCCGGCCAGCGAGACGCCCTATTCCGCCTTGGCCCTGGCCGAGCTGGCGGAACGTGCCGGCATTCCCGCGGGCGTGTTCTCGGTGATCACCGGCGCCTCAAGCGAGATCGGCGGCGAGATGACCGGCAGCCCGATCGTGCGCAAGGTCACCTTCACCGGCTCGACCGAGATCGGCAAGCTGCTGATCCGGCAAGCCGCCGCCACGGTGAAGAAGGTGTCGATGGAGCTGGGCGGCAACGCGCCCTTCATCGTGTTCGACGACGCCGACCTCGACGCCGCGGTGGTCGGGGCGATCGCCTCGAAGTACCGCAACACCGGCCAGACCTGCGTCTGCGCCAACCGGATCCTGGTGCAGGACGGCGTCTACGATGCCTTCGCCGCCAAGCTGGCCGAGGCGGTCCGCGCGCTCAAGGTCTCCGACGGCATGACCGATGGCGCCCAGCAGGGGCCGCTGATCAACATGAAGGCGGTCGAGAAGATCGAGGAGCACATCGCCGACGCGGTGGAGAAGGGCGCGCATGTCGCGCTAGGCGGCAAGCGCCACGCGCTGGGCGGCACCTTCTTCGAGCCGACCATCCTGACCGACGTGACGCCTGATATGAAGGTGGCGAAGGAGGAGACCTTCGGCCCGCTGGCGCCCTTGTTCCGCTTCAAGACCGAGGCGGAGGCGATCCAGATGGCCAACGACACCGAGTTCGGTCTGGCCTCCTATTTCTACAGCCGCGACATCGGCCGGATCTGGCGGGTGGGCGAGGCGCTGGAATACGGCATCGTCGGCATCAATGAAGGCCTGATCTCCACCGCCGTCGCCCCGTTCGGCGGGGTGAAGGAGAGCGGGCTGGGCCGCGAGGGCTCGAAATACGGCATCGAGGACTATCTCGAGATCAAGTATCTGTGCATGGGCGGCCTCAACCGCTGAAGGTCGCTTCGCCCGGCCTCCAGCGGGGCCGGGCGTCTCTTTTCGATCTAAATGGCGGGGTGAATGATGGCGGATCCGGTCCTGTCACCGCAGGAAGAGGGCAAGCGCGCCGCCGGCGAGGCCGCGGCGGCGCTGGTCGAGGACGGCATGCGCCTCGGCCTCGGCACCGGCTCGACCGTGCGCTGGGTGCTGGAGGCGCTGGGACGGCGCATCCGGGACGAGGGCCTGCGCGTCACCGGCATCCCGACCTCGGAGCACACTGCGGCGCGGGCGCGTGACCTCGGCATCCCGCTGACCGATTTCGCCGCGACCGAGGCGCTCGACCTCTGCATCGACGGCGCCGACGAGGTCGAGCGCGGGACGCTGCGCCTGATCAAGGGGCTGGGCGGCGCGCTGCTGCGCGAGAAGATCGTGGCCGAGGCGGCCGGGCGCTTCGTCGCCGTGGTCGACGCCTCGAAGATCGTCGACGTGCTCGGCGCCAAGGCGCCGCTGCCGGTCGAGGTCACCGAATTCGGCTGGGAGGCGACGGCGCGGCGGCTGGCCGCGCTCGGCGGCACCCCGGTGCTGCGCCGGCGCGACGGCGCGGTGCTGCGCACCGATGGCGGCAACCTGATCCTGGACTGCGCCGGCTTCGCCCCGATCCGCGACCCGCTGGGGCTGCAGCGCGAGCTCAAGGCCATCGCCGGCGTGGTCGAGACCGGGCTGTTCCTGGCCGGCGCCGAGCAGGCCATCGTGGGCGGCGCCGACGGCGGGGTCGAGGTGTTGCGCCGGGCATAGGTGCCTTCACCCATCCGGCGGATGACGATGCGATGGGGCGGCGATAGAGTCGCCGTCCTTCCGCGGGCCAGCCGTGATCCGGCGCCGCAGTACCGGACACGGCGCAAATGCCCATATGGGCTTGGCGGCGCGGCCGGTTTCACCGCACCGTATCCATTGCGTCACCCTCGGGACTCATCATGGTCAGCTACGATTTCGACTATTTCGTCATCGGCGGCGGGTCGGGCGGCGTGCGCTCGGCCCGCATCGCGGCGCAGCACGGCGCCCGCGTCGGAATCGCCGAGGAACGCTACTGGGGCGGCACCTGCGTCAATGTCGGCTGCGTGCCCAAGAAGCTGCTGGCCATGGCGTCGCATTTCGCCGCGGATTTCGAGGATGCCGCCGGCTTCGGCTGGACCGTGCCCGCGGCATCGCATGACTGGGCGACGCTGATCGCGCGCAAGGATGCCGAGATCGGGCGGCTGAACGGGATCTACCGCACGCTGCTGACCAATGCCGGCGTCACCATGTTCGACGCCCGCGCCGTGCTGGTCGACGCCCACACCATCCAGCTGGGGGGCGACGCCGGCGGCAAGCGCGTCACCGCGGACCGCATCCTGGTCGCCACCGGCGGCTGGCCGGTGCTGCCGGACCGTCCGGGGGTCAAGGAGCACGCCTTCACCTCGAACGAGGCGTTCCACCTCGAGCGGATGCCGCAGCGCATCGTCATCGTCGGCGGCGGCTACATCGCGGTCGAATTCGCCGGCATCTTCCACGGCCTCGGCGCCGAAGTGACGCTGGTGCATCGCGGCGCCATGGTGCTGCGCGGCTTCGACGACGACCTGCGCGGCCATCTCGCCGCCGAGATGGGCAAGTCCGGCATCACCCTGCGCCTCAGCGCCGAGATCGATCGCATCGACAAGGTCGGCCACGCCCTGGCGGTGACGCTGGCCGGTGGCGAGGTGATCGCCGCCGACGGCGTGATGTACTGCACCGGCCGCAAGCCGAACTCGACGGGGCTGGGGCTCGAGGATCTCGGCATCGCCCGCGACGCCGACGGCGCGATCATCGTCGACGACCAGTACCGCACCAGCGTCTCCAACATCTACGCGCTGGGCGACGTCACCGACCGGCTGAACCTGACCCCGGTGGCGATCGCCGAAGGCCACGCCCTGGCCGACACGCTGTTCGGCGGCCGGCCGCGGGTGCCGTCCTACGAGAACGTGGCGACCGCGGTGTTCTCGAACCCGCCGATCGGCACGGTCGGGCTGACCGAGGCGGCGGCGCGGCAGCGCCACGGCGCGGTCGACGTCTACCGCGCGCTGTTCCGGCCGATGCGCCACACCCTGTCGGGCCGCGACGAGCGCACGCTGATGAAGCTGGTGGTCGACCCCAAGACCGACCGGGTGCTGGGCTGCCACATGGTCGGGATCGACGCGCCGGAGATCGTGCAGGGGCTGGCGATCGCGCTGACCTGCGGCGCGACCAAGGCGCAGTTCGACGCCACCATCGGCATCCATCCGACCGCGGCCGAGGAGTTCGTCACCATGCGGACCAAGGTCGAGGCCCCGGCGAGCCCCGGGCTGGCGGAATGACGCCAGGGCCGGACGCGCCGCAGAACATCTACGACGATCCGGCCTTCTTCGCCGGCTATGCCGCCCTGCGCGAGGCGGAAAGCGGGCTGAACGCGGTGCTGGAGCAGCCGGCCTTCGCCCGGCTGCTGCCGGCCTCGCTGGCGGGCCTGCGCATCCTCGATCTCGGCTGCGGCTTCGGCGACTTCGCCCGCACCGCCCGGGCGCAGGGCGCAGCCTCGGTGCTGGCGGTGGATGTTTCGGCGAAGATGCTGGCCGCGGCGCGGGAGCGGACCGAGGACTCCGCCATCCGCTATGAGCAGTCGTCGATCGAGACGGTGGCGATAGGGGAGGGGGCGTTCGACCTGGTCGTGTCCTCGCTGGCCCTGCACTACGTCGCCGACTATCCGGCCGTGGTCCGGCGTATCGCGGCTGCGCTGGCGCCAGGCGGGCGTTTCGCCTTCTCGGTCGAACATCCGATGTGCACGGCGCTGGGCGGCAGCCAATGGCAGCGCGACGCCGAAGGGCGAAGGCTGCACTGGCGGGTCGACCGCTATGGTGAGGAAGGGCCGCGGCAGACCCAGTGGTTCGTCGACGGCGTGATCAAGCACCATCGCACGACGGAGACTTATGTCGGCACCCTGATCGCCGCCGGGCTGGTGCTGGCGCGGCTGGACGAACCCGGCCCGGTGCCGGAGGCGCTGGCGTCCCGCCCGGATCTGGAGCAGGAGCGCCGCCGGCCGCCCTTCCTGCTGATCGCCGCGGACCGCCCGAAATAGGCCGGCCCTACGGCTTCACGCCGATATGGGTGGCAAAGTCCGACACGGCGGTGAAGTACGTGTTCAGCAGCACCTCGAGCGCCGCCTTGCCGATGCCGCCGGTGGCGTTGACGTCCATCTCCAGCACCGGCGACTTGACGCTGTTGATGTAGGCGCGGGTCCAGCGGTTGTCGGAGTTCCAGGCGTTGATCACGCTGGCGTAGACCGTCTTCTCGGTCGAGTAGTTGCCCTGCAGCATGATGTCTTCGCACAGGCCCTTGGCATTGCATTCGAAGAAATAGACGCGGACGTCGTCGGCGCCGCTGTCGCCGCCCGGCAGGGTCAGCATCGGATCGCCGGAATCGTCCTTGCCGACGGTGTAGTCGGCATGGCCGGCGCTCTTCAGCGCCTTGCCCACGCTGTCGGTGGTGAACTTCAGCAGGGTGTCGTCGGCGAAAGCGGGGGCGGCGGCCAGCAGGACGGCGGCGGCAAGCAGGGCAACGGCGCGCATCATCGGAACTCCTGATCTCTCCCAGCCAAGACATGCAGGGCAATCGTGGCCGGGTCGAGGCGAAAGGGCCCCGGTCGCAAAAATACCGCCTTTGCGTGGGATGGTCTTGGTGACGGCCGGACGACCACGGTCCTTGCCAGCGAGGCCCGGCGCTGCGACGCTGGAAATGCCGGAAATGGGGGCGTATAGGCTCGGGTCCGGTCGCCGCCCGCCCGATCGGAGCAAGCGGGCGGCATCGCATGTGGTGGAGTGACGGTGATGGCGGAACGGTGGACCCCTGAGTCCTGGCGCGCGAAGCCGGTGAAGCAGATGCCCCAATACGCCGACGCGGCCAGGCTCGCGGCGGCGGAACAGACCCTGTCGAAGTATCCGCCGCTGGTCTTCGCCGGTGAGGCCCGCTCGCTCAAGGCCGCGCTCGGCCGCGTCGCCGACGGCAAGGCGTTCCTGCTGCAGGGCGGCGACTGCGCCGAGAGCTTCGCCGAATTCCACCCGGACAAGATCCGCGACACCTTCCGCGTGCTGCTGCAGATGGCGGTGGTGCTGACCTTCGGCGGCGGCCTGCCGGTGGTGAAGGTCGGCCGCATGGCCGGCCAGTTCGCCAAGCCGCGCTCCGCCGACATGGAGACGATCGACGGCGTCACGCTGCCCTCCTACCGCGGCGACATCATCAACGGCGTCGATTTCGACGAGGCCTCGCGCCTGCCGGACCCGGCCCGCATGGTCCAGGCCTTCAACCAGTCGGCCGCCACGCTGAACCTGCTGCGCGCCTTCGCCCAGGGCGGCTACGCCGACCTGCACAAGGTGCACCAGTGGAACCTCGGCTTCGTCACCCGGTCGCCGCAGGGCGAACGCTACGAGGCTTTCGCCAGCCGGATCGACGAGGCGCTGCAGTTCATGGCGGCCTGCGGCGTCAATGCCGAGACCACGCCGGCGATCCGCGAGACCGATTTCTACACCAGCCATGAGGCGCTGCTGCTGCCCTATGAGCAGGCGCTGACCCGGATCGACAGCACCACGGGCGACTGGTACGACGTCTCGGCCCATCTGCTGTGGGTCGGCGACCGCACCCGCCAGGCCGACGGCGCGCATGTCGAATTCCTGCGCGGCGTGAAGAACCCGCTGGGCCTGAAATGCGGCCCGTCGCTCGACCCCGACGACCTGATCCGGCTGATCGACGCGCTGAACCCGGACAACGAGGCCGGGCGGCTGACGCTGATCGTGCGCATGGGCTCCGACAAGGTCACCGACAAGTTCCCGCCGCTGCTGCGCCGGGTGCGGGATGAAGGCCGCAACGTGGTGTGGTGCTGCGACCCGATGCACGGCAACACCATCACCTCGCCCTCCGGCTACAAGACCCGGCCGTTCGACCGCATCCTGTCCGAGGTGCGCGACTTCTTCGACGTGCACCGGGCCGAGGGCACCCATCCCGGCGGCGTGCATTTCGAGATGACCGGCCAGGACGTCACCGAATGCACCGGCGGCGCCCAGGCGATCACCGACGAGGCGCTGTCGCTGCGCTACCAGACCGCGGTCGACCCGCGGCTGAACGCCAGCCAATCGCTCGAACTCGCCTTCCTGATCGCCGAGAAGCTGAAGCAGGAACGCAGCGCCCAGGACGCGGCGCGGCGCGCCGCGGCGGCGGAGTAACAACCCGTGCCGGCTGGCCCCGTCTCGCGCTGGATGGCCGGCCGCTGCGCGTCCTGCCCGTCAAAGGAATGGTGGCCATGACCCCTTCGGTCGAAGATCTGTCACGCTGGACCGACAAGTACTTCATGCGCACCAAGGGGATCGTGGAGCGCTTCGGCGACACCCGCGTCACCTACGCCATCTTCATGCGCCGGCCGGTGGTCTCGGCGCCGCGGCTGGCGGTCGAATGGCTGCAGCAGGTGGCGAAGGAGCGCGGCTTCGCGGTCGAGATCGAGCTGCGCTACCCCGAGGGCAAATGGGTTGGCTCGGGTGAGCCGATGCTCTACATCACCGGCCCGCTGCGCCACCTGGTCGATTGCGAAACGGTGCTGCTGCAGAAGCTGGGTCCCGCCTGCGTCGCCGCCTACAACGCCTACACCATGTGTGCGGAACTGCCGCGCGCGGCCTTCCTGGCGATGGACGCCCGGCACTGCGCCGGGACCGAGATGGCGGAGGAGATGGCCTACGCCGCCAGCGTCGGCTCGGCCCGGGCCAAGCGCAAGCACGACGCCAAGGGCTTCATCGGCAACGCCACCGACGCGACGGCGCATTTCTTCGGCCAGCCCGCCGGCTTCGGCACCATGCCGCATGCCCTGATCGGCTATGCCGGGTCGACCGTGCGGGCGGCCGAGATGTTCCACGAGGTCTTCCCCGAGGAATCGCTGACCGTGCTGGTCGACTATTTCGCGCGTGAGGTCAGCGACGGGCTCGAGGTCTGCCGCCGCTTCCCGGACATGGCGGCGGCCGGCCGGCTGGCGGTGCGCATCGACACCGGCGGCGGCCGCTACATGGAGGGGCTGGACCCCGGCGCATCCTATGCGGTGCTGGAGCGCCACGTGCCCGAGGCGGTGCGCGGCTATCGCAGCGAGGAGGAACTGCGCCACCTGATCGGCACCGGCGTCTCCGCCGCCGCCATCCACCATCTGCGCGACAAGCTGGACGAGGCCGGCTTCGGCAAGGTGCGGATCGTGGTGTCCAGCGGCTTCAGCCCGGCCAAGTGCCGGGTGATGGCGCTGGCCCGGGCGCCGATCGACGTGGTCGGCACCGGCAGCTTCCTGCCGGAGCGGTGGAGCGAGACCTACGCCACCGCCGACATCGTCGAATATGACGGCAAGCCGATGGTCAAGGTCGGCCGCGAATGGCTGCTGCGGCTGC
This sequence comes from Inquilinus sp. 2KB_23, assembly GCF_052115705.1. Taxonomy (NCBI): domain Bacteria; kingdom Pseudomonadati; phylum Pseudomonadota; class Alphaproteobacteria; order Rhodospirillales; family Rhodospirillaceae; genus Inquilinus; species Inquilinus sp. 2KB_23. Next base: position 112,385 of record NZ_JBFRHF010000028.1, read on the forward strand.
GGCCCGACGGCACCGCCCGGCCGGGGCCGGACACCATCGCCGGCTCGGGCATCTGACCGCGGGCGTCAGGGCAGGGCCGGTTTCGATCGTCTGCGCCGGGGCGTGTCGGATTTGCGGTCGTCCGGCTCGTCGTCGACCGTGCCGGCCTCGACATCCTGCTCCACCGACGCGCTGAGCCGCTGGAACAGGCCGAGGCCGAGCATCATGCCGGTGCCGGCCACGATCAGCGCGGTCGGGTACAGCAACAGGTTCACGTCGTCGCGCGCCACCTTGAAGATCACCACCAGGGCTTCAAGGAAAACGGCGATGACCATGGTCGACATGAACTTGGTCAGGCTCTTCCGCACTTCGGACGCGCGCCGCCGCTCCTGGCCGCGGCCGACCTCCTCCTCCAGCAGGTATTTGGCGACGTCGAACACCGCGATGGCGATGATGAGGTAGCCGATGACGTCGAGCAGGGCGGTGTCCATCGCGCCCTCCGGCGTGTGCAGCGTGGTCCACACCGAATAGACCGCATAGGCCATCAGCCCGCCGGCCAGAAGCATCAGGATGACGCTGACGAGAAAGAACACCGTGCGCGAAACCAGTTCCATGGACGCCTCCCGAGGGCGTGGTGCGCCGGCTGTGTCCGCGCCCGCCGCGTGCTAGCTTCGGGCCGACCGTCACAGAGCCCGCCCGACACGTGAACGACCGCCTCGCCACTCGGTTCCCTCCCATGCCCGCCACCGCGTCGGGTGTCGTGTGCCGCCCGATCGCCTGGTGCGATCCGGTCGACGCCTTTGCCGCCATCCGGCATCGCCCCTGGCCGGTGCTGCTCGATTCGGCCCTGGTCGACGGCACGCGCGGCCGCTGGTCGCTGATCGCGGCCGAACCGTTCCACCGGATCGAGGTCGCGGCCGATGCGGCCGGGAATCCCTTCGCGGCCCTTGCCGACCTGCTCGCGCGCTACCGGATCGATTCCGAGGACGGCCTGCCGCGGCTCGGGCCGGGCGCGATCGGCTGGCTCGGCTACGAGGCCGGGCGCTTCGCCGACCGCATGCCGGCGCCGGTGCCGGAAGGGCTCGACCTGCCCGATGCCGCCTTCGGCCTCTATGACTGCGTCGCCGTGTTCGACGCGGTGGAGCGGCAGGCCTTCGTGCTGTCCGCCGGCTGGCCGGAGCCCGGACCCGCCGCGCGCCGCCGCCGGGCCGCGGCGCGGGCCGAGGA
>NZ_JBFRHF010000029.1:0-109391 GCF_052115705.1 Inquilinus sp. 2KB_23
GGCCGGGGTCGCGGCGCGGGCGGGGCCGCCCGTCGCCAGCACGGCGGCGCCGCCCGCGGCGGCCAGCCCCATCAGGAATTCACGACGGTCGATCGCGTTCAGCATCATTCGTCTCCGGCTGATCTTGGTCCCCGGCCCGGCCGGAGACGGCGTTCAGTGTTTGTGCATGCATAATGGCGGGTGAGTGCCATATGCGTATTCGAATGCGATGATGGGTGAGTTACATGAACACATAGTAAGATTTTTGGGGCCTCGGCGGATTTCCAGGTCACGCCGGCGGAACTTGTAAGACCACTCGGTCGAAACCGGTTTGACCGGCCCCGGCCATCGGTTACCCTTCCGGCAACGATCGGGCGGCCGCGACACCGCCGGCATGACAGGGAGGGTGCGATGGCTTCGGTCTCGATCCGCGGTGTCACCAAGTCGTTCGGCGCGGTCCCGATCATCCACGGCGTCGACATCGAGATCGGCGACCATGAATTCGTCGCCCTGGTCGGCCCGTCCGGCTGCGGCAAGTCCACCCTGCTGCGCATGATCGCCGGGCTGGAGCGGATCACCGGCGGCGAGATCGCCATCTCCGGCCGCCGCATCAACGAGGTCCCGCCGAAGGAGCGGGACATCGCCATGGTGTTCCAGAACTACGCGCTGTACCCGCATATGACGGTGCGGGACAACATGGCCTTCGCCCTGATGCTGGCCAAGACCGACAAGGCCGAGATCGACCGGCTGGTCGGCGACGCCGCCGCCATTCTCGGCCTGTCCGCGCTGCTCGACCGCTATCCGCGCCAGCTCTCGGGCGGGCAGCGCCAGCGGGTGGCGATGGGCCGGGCCATCGTGCGCGACCCGCAGGTGTTCCTGTTCGACGAGCCGCTGTCCAACCTCGACGCCAAGCTGCGGGTGCAGATGCGCACCGAGATCAAGCTGCTGCACCAACGGCTGCAGACCACCTCGGTCTACGTCACCCATGACCAGGTCGAGGCCATGACCATGGCCGACCAGATCGTGGTGATGCGCGACGGGCGGGTGGAGCAGTCGGGCCGGCCGCTGGACCTCTATGACGAGCCGGCCAATGTCTTCGTCGGCGGCTTCATCGGGTCGCCGGCCATGAACGTGATCGACGGCACGGTGGGCGAGGGCGGGGTGCAGGCGGCCGACGGCACGGTGCTGCCGCTGCCGCCCGACGCGCGGGTGACGATGGGCCAGAAGCTGCGCTACGGCGTGCGGCCGGCGCATCTGCGGGTGATGGCGGACGGCGCCGGCCTGCCGACCCTGGTCGAGGTGGTCGAGCCGACCGGCGACGACACCTTCGTCTATGGCCGCATGGCCGGGCAGGAGATCTGCGCCCTGTTCAACCAGCGCCAATCCTTCGGGCCGGGCGACACCATCCGTCTGCAGCCTGACGTGACCCGGATCCACCTGTTCGACGCCGCGACCGAACGCCGCCTGTAGGGCATGGAATCGCGGCGAAGGGGCTTGACGGTCCTCCGCTGCGGCGATAAGTTAGTTAACGATCACTTACATCGTGAGTCGAGGCGATGGCCGGCAAGGGCAGGGACACACGGGCGCGGATGGAGGTGGAGGCGATCCGCCTCTTCGCCGAACGCGGCGTGGAGGGCACTTCGGTCCGCGACATCGCCGCCGCAGTCGGGGTCACCGAGGCGGCGCTGTACCGCCACCTGTCCTCGAAGGACGAATTCGTCGCCGAGCTGTTCGCGGTCCGCTACCTCGAGCTGGGGCAGAAGGTCTTCGCGGCGCAGGAGGGGCTGGCCGGCTTCGCTGCGCGGATGGGGGCGATGGTCGAGGCCTGCTGCCGGCTGCACGACCAGGACCCGTCGCTGTTCCGCTTCCTGCTGATCGTGCAGCACCGGGCGCTGCCGGCCTTCGATCCGGCCCAGCCCAATCCCGGCGACGTCATCGGCGCCGTCATCGCCGACGGCATCCGCGAGGGCGCCGTCACCATCGCCGATGCCCAGCTGGGCACCGCCATCGTCTTCGGCTGCGTGCTGCAGCCGGCGATCTTCCGCCTCTACGGCAGGCTGGAGCACGGCCTGTCGCACTACGCCCCGGCCCTCACCGCCGCGATCCTGCGGGCGCTGGGCGTCCGGTCCGCCTGACACCGCCGGGCCGTCACCGACGGCAAACTGGCACCATCCCCCAACCGTCTCAGCGAATGGAGACGTTCATGATCGACCCGATCGTGTTCCTGTTGATGATCGCCGCCATGGTCTGGCTCGGCGTCCAGGTGCTGACCCAACGCAGCGCCATCCGCGAGCTGGAATCCCGGCTCGACCACATCGACGATGCCGAGGCGGCCCTGCCGCCGGCGGGCCGTCACGCGAACCGGCGAGTCTCCGCCTGAGACCCGCCGATGCCTGTACTCCGGTTCAGCCCGCCCGGTCCTTGTCGATCTGGCTCTTCAGCGCGTCGAAGCCGACGGCGCCGGGGATGATCTGGTCGTTGATCACGAAGGCCGGCGTGCCCTGCACGCCCAGCTTCTGGGCCAGGTCCATGTTGTCGCGCAGCTCGGCCACCACCGACGGGTCGTTCATGTCCCGCTTCAGCTTGTCGAGATCCAGCCCGACCTGCCCGGCGACGGTGTAGACCACCTCGTCGGTCAGCGGGCCCTTGAAGCCCATCAGCTTGGTGTGGAAGTCGAGGTACTTGTCCTGCTTCTGCGCTGCCAGCGAGGCGCGGGCCGCGGTCACCGAGGCCGGCCCGAGGATCGGGAACTCCTTCAGCACCACGCGCAGCCCGGTGTCCTGCTTCAGCAGCTTCTCCAGATCGGGCTGGCTGCGCTTGCAGTAGCCGCAATTGTAGTCGAAGAACTCGACCAGGGTGACGTCGCCCTTGGGGTTGCCGATCACCGGCGAGGTCGGGCTGCGGAAGATCTGGTCCGCCTGGCTGGTCAGCGACGTGGCCTGGGCCTTGCGCTCATCCTCGTCCTTCTTGGCCTGATAGGCGTCCAGCGCCTCGACCACCACCTCGGGATGCGCGCGGATGTACTCGCGCACGATCTGCTCGATCGCATCCTTCTGCGCCGGGTCGATGGTCTGCTGGGCCTGCACCGCGGGCGACGCGACCGCCAGGGCGGCGACGGCGGCCAGGGCGGCGAGGCCCAGGCCGGCGAACCAGGGGCGGTGGCTGGGGCGGAACATCCGTGCGTCCTTTCGGTGGGGCATGTCTCTCTACTCGCCTTTCGCGGCGACGGGATCAATGGTAACGCGGCTGGCAGCGTCGTTCAGCCGCGAATTTCCGCAATCGGTGGTCTCGGTCAGCCCGGCTTGTCCTCGGCCTCGCGCTGCAGGTCCTGGGCCCGCCGCCACCCCGGGGATCCGCGCGGCAGCAGCTGCAGCGCCCGCGCGACCTGGGCCCGGGCGTTGGGCAGGTCGCCCCGCGCCAGGTTGTCCTCGGCCAAAGCGAGCGATGCCTTGCCCATGTCGCCGGTCTTGCCATAGGCGGTGCCGAGCAGGCGCCAGACGATCGGCAGCGTCGTCTCCGGGTCGACGCTGGCCCGCTCCAGGTCGCGGATGGCGCTGCGCAGCTCGGCATCCGAGCCGCGGTCGATCTTGGTCTGCGCCAGGGGGATCAGCAGCTGCGGCTCGCCCGGCAGCAGCGCCAGGGCACGCTCGTAATAGGGCCGGGCCTCGGCCAGCCGGCCGGTCTCGAGCAGGATCTGGCCGCGCAGCTCCAGGAAATACGGGTTGCGCGGCTCGGCCTTGATCAGCGCGTCGGTCCGGCCGAGGGCGTCGGCGAAGACGTTGCGGCGATAGGCGCCGATCGCTCGGGCATATTGCGCGGGAAGGCTGGTGTCGCTGGCGGGGTAGACGCGGCCCACCGTCTCCGGCTGGGTGAATCCGATCAGCTTGGCGCGCATCCGGGCGAACTGGTCGTCATAGCCCGGCGGCACCGGGCCGCCGCGCAGCGCCGACTTGTCGACCGCCTCCTGCACCGCCTCGATCCGGTCGGCGGTCAGCGGATGGGTGCGGCTGTAGTCGGAGCCGCGGGGATGCGCCAGCTCGGCATCCTGCATGCGCTTCAGGAAGCTCAGCATGCCGTCCGCCGGGATGCCGGCCTGGGCCAGGAAGCGCAGGCCGGCCTGGTCGGCCGAGCTTTCGATCCCCCTGGTGAAGTTGACCATGTTCTGCCGGACCATGTCCTGGGCGGTGAAGGCGCCGGCCATGGCGGCGTCGCCGCGGCCGGCTGCGGCCCCGGCGGCGGCGCCCAGCAGCGAGCCGATGGTGGCGATCAGCTTGCTGCGCTCCACCATCTCCTGGCCGCGCACCAGATGGCCGCCGGCGATGTGCCCGGTCTCGTGGGCCAGCACGCCCATCAGCTCGTCGGCGTTCCGCGCCTCGATGATCAGCCCGGTGTTAACGAAGATGTTCTGGCCGCCGGCGACGAAGGCGTTCACTCCGTCGTCCTGGACCAGGAAGATGCTCACCGCCTCCGGGGTCAGCCCGGCGGCCCGGAAGATTGGCGTCAGCATCCGGTGGATGCTAGTTTCGATCTCGGCGTCGCGGACCACCGGAATGCGTTGCGCCTGGGCTGCCGCAAGGGGCCCGACGACCGCCGCCACCGCCAGCGCCAAGATTCGAATGACCCGTCCCAACGCTCCGCTCCCTCCGTGCCGGCGATCCGCGCCCCTGGATCATCACGCTAGAAACGGAATGTGTCGAGCCGGCGGCGTCATGCCCTGTTCTGTCGAAGAGACCCACCTGTCATGAAGATCTCCCGCCGCGGCCAGGTGCCGCCCTTCATCGTCATGGATGTGATGAGCGTGGCCGCAGCGCGCGAGAAGACGCATGGCGACGTGCTGCATCTCGAGGTCGGCCAGCCCAGCACCCCGGCGCCGGCCGGGGTGCTGGCGGCGGCGCAGGCAGCGCTGCGCGACGACAGGATCGGCTACACCGTGGCGCTGGGCATTCCGCCGCTGCGCCAGGCCATCGCCGGCCATTACGGCCGGGCCTATGGCAGCACGGTGACGCCGGAGCAGGTGGTGGTGACCACCGGGTCCTCCGGCGCCTTCCTGCTGGCCTTCCTGGCCGCCTTCGATGTCGGCGACCGGGTGGCGCTGGCGGCGCCGGGCTATCCCGCCTACCGCAACATCCTGGGCGCGCTGGGCATCGAGGTGGTGGAGATCCCGGCCGGGCCGGAGACGCGCTACCAGCCGACTCCGGAGCTGCTGGAGCGGTTCGGCGGCAAGCTGGCCGGGCTGATCGTGGCCAGCCCGGCCAACCCGACCGGCACCATGCTGTCGCCCGAAGCGCTGGCCGAACTGACCGCCTATTGCGACGCCAACGCGATCCGGCTGGTGTCGGACGAGATCTACCACGGCATCACCTATGGAATGGGCACCAGGACGGCGCTGGAGACCAGCCGCAGCGCCATCGTCGTCAACAGCTTCTCGAAATACTATTCGATGACCGGCTGGCGGCTGGGCTGGCTGGTGCTGCCGGAAGAGCTGGTGCGGCCGGTCGAATGCCTGGCGCAGAACTTCGCCATCTCGCCGCCCACCCTGTCGCAATACGCGGCGGTGGCGGCCTTCGATTGCGGCGAGGAGCTGGATCGCAACGTCGTCCGATACAGCCGCAACCGCAGCCTGCTGCTGGAGGCGCTGCCGCGCGCCGGCTTCGACCGGCTGGCCCCGGCCGACGGCGCCTTCTACCTCTATGCCGAGATCGGCCACCTCACCAATGACAGCCTGGAGTTCTGCCGGCGCATGCTGGCCGAAACCGGGGTGGCGGCGACGCCGGGCGTCGATTTCGACCCGGTGCGCGGCCACGCGACCATGCGCTTCTCCTTCGCCGGCGCGACCGAGGAGATGGCGGAGGCGGCCGACCGGCTGCAGCGCTGGCTGCGCTGACATGGCCCGGCGCGCCGCGTCCCGCTGGCGGCCGCGCCTGCCGAGCTTGCGGCTGCCCAGCCTTCGGCTGCCGGGCGGGCTCGGCCGCTGGTGGGGCCGCCGGCGCTGGTGGTCGAAGATCCTGTGGGGCCTGTTCGCCCTGCTGGTGCTGGCACCGCTGGCGCTGACCATCGTCTACCGCGTGGTGCCGGTGCCGGCGACGCCCCTGATGGTGCTGCGCCTGTTCGAGGGCGAGGGCTGGCATCGCGACTGGGTGGCCTGGGACGACATCGCGCCGGTGATGGGCAAGGCGGCGGTGGCGGCCGAGGACAACCTGTTCTGCCGGCACGACGGCTTCGACTGGGTGTCGATGCGCGCGGCCTGGGACCGCTACCGCTCCGGCGTCGGCCGGCTGCGCGGCGGCAGCACCATCTCGAACCAGACCGCCAAGAACGTCTTCCTGTGGGACGGTCGCACCTTCATCCGCAAGGGCTTCGAGGCCTATCTGACCGTGATGATCGAGGCCCTGTGGCCGAAGCGCCGGATCATGGAGGTCTATCTCAACGTGGTCGAGCTCGGCCCCGGCATCTATGGCGTCGAGGCGGCGTCTCAGGCCTATTTCGGCAAGAGCGCCGCGCAGCTCTCGGCGCGCGAGGCATCGCTGCTGGCCGCGGTGCTGCCGAACCCGCGCGGCTGGTCGGCCGGCAAGCCGTCGCGCTACGTCGCCGGCCGCGCCGCCACCATCCAGCGCCGCATCGGCCAGCTCGGCGACCTGCTCGACTGCCTGGGTTGATGATGGCTGCCGCTTCACCGACTCCAACCTCCCGGGTAGGACCCCATGACTGCCGGACATGATCGCATGGACCCACACGTCTCTCCTGTCGGCCTCGACAAGGCCTACAGGCTGATCAACCACGGCCCCACGGTGCTGGTCTCCGCCCGTGCCGGCGGCGTGGACAATGTGATGGCCGCGGCCTGGGCCTGCGCGCTCGACTTCGCGCCGTCCAAACTGACCGTGGTGCTGGACAAGATCGCCGCGACGCGCGGGCTGGTCGAGGCCAGCGGCAGCTTCGTCATCCAGGTGCCGACCGTCGCGCAGCTCGAGCTGACGCGCGCGGTGGGCACACGCAGCCTGGGCGACGAACCCGACAAGCTGGAGCGCATCGGCGTCGAGCTGTTCCGGATGGCCGACATCGAGGCCCCTTTCGTCCGGGGGTGCTCGGCGTGGCTGGCCTGTCGGGTGATTCCCGAGCCGCATATCCAGCAGGCCTACGACCTGTTCATCGCCGAGGTCGTCGGCGCCTGGGCCGACACCCGGGTGTTCCGGGATGGTCGCTGGTTCTTCGAGTCCGCGGGACCGGAATGGCGAAGCCTGCACCATGTCTCGGGCGGCCATTTCTATGCGATCGGCGAGCCCCTGGCCGCCCCGGCGTAGAGGGCGGGCCAGGTTCGGGCGGCCCCATCGGGGCCGCTCGTCCTCTTCCATCGCCGACCGCGCTCCGTCGCCGACCGCGCCGTCGGGCTTGTGGATATGATCTTAAATTACGTCGAAAATTCAATTTGTTGCGCTGACCGGCCGCCTTGCCGATAGTGCGTTCGTCGCGGTCGGCCGCCACATCGCGCCGGACCGCGCCGCTTCGATCTCGCCGCAGACGCTCATGCCCTGCGGGGCTGGGATGTCCGCCCGAACGATCGCAGCGTGCGGAAGGCCATGCTCTCACGGGCTCATTAAGTCCGGGGGCGTCGCGACCGATCGGCCTTTGACGGCAACGGCATTGATTGCGGCATTGATTTGAGGAGGCATTATGCAAACCCCATTTCCGCCCTTCGCCAGCCTGGCGCTGCACAAGGGAAACAGCCAGAATCTCCAGCTCATCGGTCTCGGGACCGACGGCAGCCTGTGTCTGCCGGCCTGGCAATCCCACGCATCGGGGACCTGGACGATCCAGCCTTCCAACCGGCTGTCATTCCAGCACGGGACGTTCTCGGCCCTGGCCCTGGGCACCGGCAATCGCGGCTTCCTGCAGGTTCTCGCGCTGGGCGCGGACCGGCACATCTACCTGGTCGCATGGCAGGATGGATCGGGCGACTGGCATCCGCCTTCCGCTGTCACCAGCGGGCCGCTCGGCGATCCGGCGCGGACCTATGCGGCGGTGACGACCTGCCCCGGCAACAGCGGCTTCCTCCAGGTGTTCGGCCTGGGCACGGACGGCAAGATCTATCTGGTCGTCTGGCAGGACCAGAACGGCGACTGGCATCCGCCATCCGCGGCCACCAACGGGCCGCTCGGCGATCGGAGCTACTCCGCCATGGTCGCGGCCAATGGCAACAGCGGCTATCTGCAGGTGATCGGGCTGGGCACCGACCAGCAGGTCTACCTTGTCGCCTGGCAGGACCAGAAGGGCGACTGGCATCGCGACGGCCGCCTGCTTTCGAAGCCGGGGCGGCACTATTCCGAGGTGGTGGCGGCGAACGGCAACAGCGGCTTCCTGCAGGTGCTGGCCCTGGGCACCGACCGGAAGGTCTACCTGGCCGCCTGGCAGGACGGGAAGGGCAAGTGGCACCTCCCGGACACCTATGGCGGCCCGCTCGGCAACGAGAGCCGGCCCTATGTCGCGCTGGCCGCGGGCATGGGCGCCGACCGCAACCTCCAGGTCCTGTGCCTGGGCACGGACGGCAAGCTCTACCACCCGGCCTATCAGGACAAGTCGGGCGACTGGCACGCGCCGTCGTCCAAGACCTACGGCCCGCTGGGCGACCCGGCGTTGAGCTACCGGGCCCTGGTGCTGGGCAACGGCGACCAGGCCGGCAAGGATCATCCGGGGAACCTGCAGGTGGTCGGCCTCGGCGCCGGCGAGGTCGGCGACGGCCTGGCCTTTCTCGCCGCCTGGCAGAGCGGGGACGGCCATTGGCATGCGGGCAAGCCCCTGGGCAAGGTCCGGTCGCCGATCGTCAACTGGGAGGGCGCGACCGGGCAGAAGGTCGATGGCGGCTGCGTCGCCTTCGGGCGGTTCTGGGTGGCGCAGGGCAGCGCGGTCATCTCCTTCGATGCGATCTCCGGCGCGCGCGGGCGGAAGCTGTTCCCCTTCCCCAACAACGCCAGCCCGCGGGCCATCCAGCCCTATGGCGGCAAGCTCGCGGTCGTCTGCGATGACGGCAACCTCTATCTCGCCGACCCGGACACAGGGCAGATCGGCTTCAAGGCTTCGGTCGGGATTCCCACCTGGACGGCGGCGCAGGAGGGGGCGGTGTTCGTCGCGGGCTTCGGCGGCGTGACCCGGCTGGGGCCGGACGGCTCCATCGCCGGGCCGTACGGCCGGGAGGTTCTCGCCGGGGCCCCGGCGGTCGCCAACGGCGTCCTCTATATGCCGACCCATTCCTCGACCTTCGGCTCGAGCGTCGAGGCGCTGGATGCGACGACCCTGGCCAACCTGTGGTCGATCGGCGCGGACGGCAGGCCGGGGCCGGTCTTCTGCGACGGCTCCCGGCTGTGCTTCACCACCGAGCACAAGTCGCTCTACGTGTATGACGTGGGCGCCCGGTCGCCGGTCACGCCGAAGGGAAAGCCGATCGGGCTGGGCGCCGCGTCGGAGATCCAGCCGATCCTCAACGACGGCATCTGCTACGTCGCCTTCAGCGACGCAGTGCAGGCCGTCGAGGTGGCGACGGGCCGGCCGGGCCGGCGCTTCGCCCCGCTGCACAGCGCTCCCGAGGGCACGCCGATCCTGAACGAGAACGGCGTGCTGTTCTACGGCTCGATCGGCCCGATCTACGTGATCGACACCGCCTCCGCATCGGCCGGGCTGGGGACCTATGGCGACGGTGCCTGGCCTTTCCTCGCGGCCTGGCAGGATGGCGCGCTGTTCTATGCCGACAGCAGCAGCGCCGCCGCCGTCCGGCTGGACGAGCTGGTCCACCAGTACTACGCCGAGACCAGCCTGATCCGGGACTTCGACTTCTCCCGGGGCGTGGGTGCGGCCACCTCGGCGCCGAACTTCCAGGTCGAGGTCGCGCTGTTCGACAAGGACGGGTCGCCGCGCGCCGGACAATCCGTGCGCATCTCCGCGACCGCACCGACCACGGTGATCCATGACGGGCGGGCGACCCGGATCTCGCCGACCGACTTCCTCGACGTCACGGTCGACGGTGCCGGGCGGCTCCGCGTCGCCGTCCCGGCCGGTTCGGCGGACCGCAGCGGCACGTTCCGGCAAGGGCTGACGGCCCCGGAGCTGCTGCTGACCTCGCCCTTCATGGATCCCAGGATGCGGTTCGTGATCCGCCCGCACGGGCAGCTGCAGCAGCAGCTGGCGACCATCACCCAGGACCAGCTGCACGGCGCCAAGGGCTATGACGAGCGGGCCGTCGTCAACGACGCGTACCGCAACGACGGCAAGGCCATGGCGAGCGCCACGGGCGCGATCAACCAGATGTCCGGCATGGTCCACACCTCGATGGCCGATCCGCGCAAGCGCAGCGCGGGCAACATGTACTGCGACTCCGCCTGCGACATGGCGGTCGCCTGCTGCATGCCGGCCAGCGATCCGGCCTGCCGGGTGGTCTGCGACCAGTCCTTCTCCTTCGACCTGACGCTCGGCGCCGCGCATTTCCGGCTGCTGTCGTATGAGGAGGCGGGCGCCGCCGCGGCCGCGCTGGCCCCGGCGGCGATCCTGGGGGGCTGGGACGATTTCTGGGACGACATCAAGACCGGGGCGGCCAAGGTCACCAGCGCCGTCATCACGGCCGTCGCCGACGGCGCCGAGGCGGTGATCCACTTCGCGAAAGGCGCGGGCAACTACGTGGTCAAGGGCGTGATCGGCGCGATCGAGCAGGCCACCCTGGTGGTGCAAGGCATCTTCAACACCATCGCCTCCGCCATCCACCGGGTGGTCGAGGCGGTCAGCTTCCTGTTCGACTGGACCGAGATCGTCGATCTGCACAACCGGATCCGCGACGAGGTGACCGCGACCTGGACCGCGCTGGGCACGGGCGCCGGCGGGGTGTCCTATGCCGGCATCAAGGCGGCGCTGGACGAGCGGTTCAAGACGGCGAAGGCGGCGGCCGACGCGGCCTTCCAAACGGCCAAGATCGCCCTCGGCAACCAGACGTCGCTCGGCGCCCAGAAGGCGGCCTCGGGGCAGCCCAACGCGGCGGTCGGCTCGGGCCAGGACAACTGGCTGCTGGCCAAGCTGCAGTCCCATGTCGTCGCGCCGGTCGCGCCCGGTCGTCAGGCCGCCCCAGCGGCGGTCGCGGGCATCGTCTGGCCGGATTTCGATCCGGGCGACAAGGTCGCGGGCATCTTCGAGCGGTTCCTGGGCACCCTCGGCGACACCCTCAAGGGCGAGTTCTCGGCGACGATCGACCGGGTGCGGGAGGATCTCGATTTCCGCTCCAGCCCCGGCCTTCTCGCGCGGGGGCTGTCCGCGGTCATCGACATCGTGCAGGGCCTGCTGGATGCGGCCATCGGTGTCGGCAAGGCGGTCACCGACCTCCTGGTCGACCTGCTCGAGGCCCTGATCGGGGCGGTGAAGGAGTTCGTCACCCACGAGATCGAGATCCCCTACGTCTCCGACCTCTACGAATGGGCCACCGGCAACAAGCCGTCGCTGCTCGACGTGTTCGCCCTGATCGTCGCCATCCCTGCCGGCTTCGCCATGAAGCTCCTCTGCCGGCAGCCGGCCTATGCCTCGGGCGTCTCGCCGCTGCCACCGGCCGAACGGGTCCGGCGGGGGCTGCCGTCGCGCGTCGGCAAGCCGCTTCCGGTGGGCTGGATCACCATCGTGGCCGGGTGCGCGCAGACGGTCTGGAGCGTGGTGTCGGGTGTCCTGGGCCTGGTCGTTGTGGCGACGGAGAAACTCTCCCCCCCGACGTCGCTCACGCCGCTGGACTGGACGCGCCTCGGCCTGACGCTGGCGGCGCTGTTCCTGGTGCGCGGCGCCTTCGGGGCCGCGATCGGATTCCACCAGGGCCACCCGGACCCCCTGGTCTGGTCCATCTGGGCGGTGCCCACGCTCGTCCTGGTCGCCGACGTGGCGGCGATCGCCCTGGCCCCCCGACTGGCCAAGACGGGATTGCCCGAAGCGATCGCGATCTATGGTGCGGTTGCCGGCTTTGCCGTGGCGGTCCTCGGGGCGATTCAGTTCCTGAATGGCGACAAGACCGAAGGCGATGGCCTGGCCCTCGGCTTCGCCCTGGCCGTCGGCCTTTCCCTGGTCTGCCGGGTCGTCGTGGTGTTTCCCGAACCAAAGGTCAAAGCCGTCGGCGTCGTCGCGGGGGCGGGCTTCCTCTTCGGCTCGGGCGTGCTGGAGGTCGCGCGGGGCGTCCTGGGGGTCGAACGGGAGGTCGAGCCGGCGGCGCTTCCACGCAGGGCCGGTTCGCCGGGCTGAAGCGGCCGGGAGGGTCGGGCGCGCCGCGGGGTCACGCGGCGGGCCCGGCCGCCTCCGCCAGCAGCCACAGCCGCATCGCCGCGACCTTGCGGCTGTCCCAGGTCTCGGGCGGGGCCACGATGTGGAAGCCGCGGGCCCCGGCCTCCGGCAGGCGGATGTCCAGCGGCGCCACCAGCTGGCCGGCACGCAGCTCGCGCTCGACCAGCGGCCGCGGCACCAGGGCGATGCCCTGGCCCAGCAGCGCCGCCTCGATGGCGTGCAGGGTGTGGCTGAAGCGGACGCCGCGCCGGGCCTCGGCCTCGTCGCGGCCGACGGCGCGGTACCATTCCGCCCACAGGAAGTGGGAATCGTGCAGCAGCTTCACCCGGCCGCCGAGGTCGTCGAGGCCGATGGCGGCGTCGCACAGCGCCGGGCTGCACACCGCCACCGGGTCGGCCGGGAACAGCAGCTGCGACGCCAGGCCGGGGGCGATGCCGGTGCCGTAGCGCACCGCCAGGTCGACGCCGTCGCGCTGGAAGTCGACCAGATCGTTGGAGGCGGAAAGGCGGACGTCGATGCCGGGATGGCCGCGGGTGAAGCCGTCCAGCCGCGGCACCAGCCAGCGCGAGATGAAGCTGGGCGTGGTGCTGAGCGTCAGCACCTCGGCCTGGTGGGCGATCCGCGCCGCGGCGTCGGCGATCAGCCGGAACGCCTGCTCGACCGGCTGCAGCAGGGCTTCACCCGCCGCGGTCAGGGCCAGGCCGCGGGCCTGGCGCTCGAACAGCCGGGCGCCCAGCGACTGCTCCAGCCCGCGCACCTGCTGCGCCACCGCGCTCTGCGTGACGTTCAGCGCCTCCGCCGCACCGCGAAAACTGCGGTGGCGGGCCGCGGCGCGGAAGGCGCGCAGGGCGTTGAGCGGCGGCAGCCCGTCGGCCAGCATGAAGTTTTCCTACAGCCAGGATGAAGAACTTCGCGTTTGTCTCCTCCCGCCCGCGGGCGCATCTGTCAAGGGCAACACAGAGGGAGCACCGGGATGAGCACGACCGATCGGGTGGCCATCGTCACCGCCGCCAGCAAGGGCATGGGGGCGGCGATCGCCCGCGAACTGGCGGGGCGCGGCTACAAGCTGGCGCTGTTCGCCACCTCCGATGCGGTGACGGCCTTGGCCGAAGAGCTCGGCGGCATCGCGGTGCGCGGCTCGGTGACCGAGCCGGCGGACCTGCAGCGCCTGGTCGATGCGACGCTGGAGCGCTGGGGCCGGATCGACGCGGTGGTCAACAACACCGGCCACCCGCCCAAGGGCGACATCCTGGCGATCCCCGACGCCGACTGGCATCTCGGCCTCGACCTGGTCCTGGTCAATGTGGTGCGGCTGGCGCGGCTGGTGACCCCGGCGATGGAGCGGGCGGGCAAGGGCGCGATCGTCAACATCTCGGCTTTCGGCGCGGTCCAGCCCGGCGCGGCCTACCCGATCTCCTCGGTGCTGCGGGCGGGGCTGTCGGCCTTCACCAAGCTCTATGCCGACCGCTACGCCGCGGTGGGCATCCGCATGAACAGCGTGCTGCCGGGCTTCATCGACAGCTATCCCGAGACGCCGGAGCTGATCGCCCAGATCCCGTCGCGGCGCTTCGGCACGGTCGAGGAGATCGCGGCCACCACCGCCTTCCTGCTGTCCGACGAGGCCGGCTACATCACCGGCCAGAACCTGCTGGTCGATGGCGGGCTGGTGAAGGGGATTTGAGCGCGACCGCGTCCACCCAACGCTGTCATGCCACGGCTTGACCGTGGCATCCAGGGGTGGCCAGAGCGGCTCGTGGTGGCCCCTGGATTGCCCGGTCAAGCCGGGCAATGACAGGGAAGGGCGGCCGTCGGCTCACGCGATATCCGCCGAGACGATCTTCTGCACCCCGGCCGCGGTCATCGCGGTCCAGGCCTTGGCCAGCGACCCCTCGGCATCGATGCCGCGGCAGGCATCGTCGATGACGAAGGCCTCGAACCCCGCCTTGCGGGCGTCGATGGCGCTGAAGCAGACGCAGAAATCGGTGGCGACGCCGACGGCGAAGACCCGGCGGATGCCGCGCTCCTTCAGGTATCCGGCCAGGCCGGTGGCCGTGCCGTCGGCCTCGTTGAAGGCGGAGTAGCTGTCGACCGTCGGGTGGTAGCCCTTGCGGATCACCAGCTCCGCCGTCGGCAGCTTCAGGCCGGCCGACAGATCCGCGCCCGGCGTGCCCTGGACGCAATGGTCGGGCCACAGCACCTGGTCGCCATAGGGCAGCTTGGCGGTGTCGAACGGCTTGGCGCCCGGATGGGCCGAGGCGAAGGAGATGTGGCCCGGCGTGTGCCAGTCCTGGGTCACCACGATGTTGTGGAAGCGCGTCGCCAGCGCGTTGATCACCGGCACGATCTTGTCGCCGTCGGTGACCGCCAGGCTGCCGCCGGGCAGGAAGCAGTTCTGGACGTCGATGACCAGCAGCACGTCGGCGTCACCAGGCGTGATCGCGGTGGCGGCGAGGCTTGGCCGCAGCCATGCGGCGCTCGTGGCGGCGACACCGGCAGAAACCAGAAATGTGCGGCGGCTGAGCCGGGACATAATTTTCCCCCTCCGTTTCATGCAATGCCGAGAGGCTCGCATGGAGGGGGACAGGCAGCAAGTCCTAAAGCCGAGGTGTCAGGCGGCCCGCGCCGTCCGGCTGCGCGCCGGCTTCTCCGCCTTGTGCGCGTCGTGCGCCTCCGCATCCGTCACCGGGCGGGCGGCGAGGCGGCCGGCGATGACGCTGACCGCCATCAGCTGGAAGAAGTGGAACACCATGACCGGCGCCAGCACCAGGCCCAGCTGCGGCGTGGTGCCGAACATCAGCCGGGCCATCGGCACGCCGGTGGCCAGCGACTTCTTCGAGCCGCAGAAGGTGGCGGCGATGGTGTCGGGCAGGTCGAAGCCGAACAGGCGGCACAGGCCCCACATCACCGAGAAGGCGACGCCGAACAGCAGCACCACGCCGACCACGATCTCGACCAGCACGATCGGGTCCTGCTGCGACCAGATGCCGGACGCCATGGAATCGGCGAAGGAGCCGTAGACGATCGCCAGGATGATGGCGCGGTCGGCCATCTTGATCCGGCTGTAGTGGCGGGTGGCCCAGCCGCTGAGCAGCGGGCGCACCAGCTGGCCGAGGACGATCGGCAGCACCACCAGCAGCGCCACCTTCAAGAGCACCGGCCCCAGCGGCATCGGCGCGCCCTGGCTGTGGGTGTACCAGGCCATCATCAAGGGCGTGATCAGCACGCCGATCAGGCTGGACAGGGTGGCGTTGAAGATCGCCGCCGGCAGGTTGCCGCGGGCCAGCGAGGTCATCGCCACCGAGGAGGAGATGGTCGAGGGCAGGGCGGCGAGGAAGAAGAAGCCCAGCAGCAGTCCGGGTTCGAGCCAGTTGTGCCCGATGGCGCCGGCACCAAGCACCAGGGCCGGGAACAGGATGAAGGTGCCGGCGGTGGCCAGCAGGTGCAGCCGCCAATGCGACGCGCCCGCCTTCATTTTCTCCGGCGCCAGGGTCAGGCCGTAGAGGAAGAAGACGACGGAGACGCCGTAGGTCGAGATCCAGTCCCAGTGCAGGGGGCCGCCGGTGACGCCCGGCGTGGGCCACAGGCACGCGGCCACGGCAACCAGGGGCAGGGCGAACATGAACCAGTCGGGCTTAGCCCGGCGTGCCTTGGCCATTACGAACTCGCATCTTGCTACGGGTTACCCGTGCATTCTGTATACAAGATAGCAGCCGAGGCCCCCGGACCACCCCCGATCCGGCATGGGTGTGTTGCAGTGCGGAAATGGTTGCTGCGGTCGCGAAGCGGTGCGGCCGCCGGGACCTATCCGACCCGCCACAGGAAATAGGGCCACTCCGGCGCCGCGAAGGGCAGGGCGGTCCAGCGCCCGGCCCGCATCGGGCGGTCGCTGACCACCAGGCCGCCGGGCGCCATCAGCCCGTCGATCAGCCCGGCCAGCCAATCGGCCTGGGCGGCGTCGCGGGCGCGGTCCTCGCTGCCGAAATCGGCATGGGCCAGGGCCGCGGGCACCCATGGGGTCCGGCCGGACAGCGCCGGCAGGGTCTCGCGGAAATCGCCCAGCACCAGATCGGACGCGGCCGGCGTGGCATCCGCCGACGCATGCAGGTCGCGGTCGAAGCCGATGATGGTGCGATCGGGGAACAGCTTGCGCAGATGGCTGAAGGTGCGGCCCTTGCCCAGGCCGATCTCCAGCACCGGGCCGGGCAGGGCGCCGATCTCGGCCGCCGCCAGCTCCAGCGCCCGGCGCTGGGTGGTCATGCGGGCGATCATGCGGTCCAGGCGGCTGTCCATCGGGTACGCGCTCCAGCGGCGGGTGTGGGCCGGCACAGTAGGACGGACCGGCCGGGCGCTCAAAGGGCCACGCGTTGCGTCCCATCCTCCGAATGACGCATGCGTGGCCGCGACGGTTGGCATCCGGCGCGCGGGGTTGCTATGGTCGCGGCCTCGCGAAGCGGCCGGATAGTGCCCCCGCGGCGATCGGCGCCCCACTCGCGGGCCCCGGCCGCGACGGGGGCGGCTCGGCCGATGTCTCAACCCGGGGAAGAGACGGGAAACGATGCTCGACCGCCGCACCTTGCTGAAGCTTGCCGCTGCCACCCAGATGTTCGGGATGTTCGGAGGGGCCTCGGCCCTGGCGGCGCCGCCGGCCGGGCTGCGCTACGGCGACGCCAGCCCGTTCTCGTTCGACTGGCTGAAGAGCCGGGCGCGGGCGCTGGCCGCAGCACCCTACGCCTCGCCGCCGCGGCCGGACCCGGCGACCGTGGAGGCGATCGACTACGACGCCCACGGCAAGCTGAAGTACAAGCCGGAATACGCGCTGTATGGGGACGGCCAGCCGGGCGCCTATCCCGTCACCTTCCAGCATGTCGGCCGGTTCTTCCCCAAGACCGTGAAGATGCATGCGGTCGACCCCGCCGCCGGCACCGCGCGCGAGATCCAGTACGACCCGCAATACTTCACCGTCGGCCCGGACAGCCCGGCCGCCAAGCTGGCGCCGGAACCCTCGGCCTTCGCCGGCTTCTGGATCCAGGAGGCCAAGGACAAGGGCGACTGGAAGACCGAGGAGCCCTGGGTGGCCTTCCTCGGCGCCTCCTACTTCCGCGCCAAGGGCGAGCTCGGCCAGGTCGGGCTGTCGGCGCGCGGCATCACCATCACCCCGGGCTCGGGCGGGCCGGAGGAGTTCCCGGACTTCATCGGCTACTGGTTCGAGCCGGCCGGCTCCGACGCCGATGCGGTGACCGTCTACGCCCTGCTCGACGGTCCTAGCCTGTCCGGCGCCTACCGCTTCCTGATGCGCCGCACCGCCGGCGTGGTGATGGACATCCAGAGCGCCCTGTTCCTGCGCCAGCCGGTCGAGCGCCTGGGCATCGCCCCGCTGACCTCGATGTACTGGTACTCCGAGACGGTGAAGAAGACCGCGATCGACTGGCGGCCCGAGGTGCATGACAGCGACGGGCTGGCGATGTGGACCGGCAGCGGCGAGCACATCTGGCGGCCGCTGAACAACCCGGCCCGGATCGTGGTCTCCAGCTTCGCCGACCAGACGCCGAAGGGCTTCGGCCTGCTGCAGCGCGACCGTGTCTTCGACCATTACGAGGACGGGGTGCGCTACCACCTCCGCCCCTCGGCCTGGGTCGAGCCGCTGGGCGACTGGGGAAAGGGCGCGGTGCAGCTGGTCGAGCTGCCGACCGACGACGAGATCCACGACAACATCGTCGCCTACTGGCACCCGGACGCGCCGACCAAGGCGGGCGACGAGCTGGGCTTCGCCTACCGCCTGCACTGGCTGGCCGACGAGCCGTTCCCGACGTCGCTGGCCCGGGTGGTCGCCACCCGCCTCGGCCGCGGCGGCCAGCCCGGCCAGCCGCGCCCGGACGGGGTGCGCAAGTTCATGGTCGAGTTCCTCGGCGGCCCGCTGACCAACCTGCCCTTCGGGGTGAAGCCGGAGCCGGTGTTCTGGGCCTCGCGCGGCACCTTCTCCTCCTACACCCTGATGGAGGCGGTGCCGGACGACGTGCCGGGCCATTGGCGCGTCCAGTTCGACCTGGCGGTCGACGGCGACGACCCGGTCGAGATGCGGCTGTTTCTCAAGGCCGGCGATCAGGTGGCGTCGGAGACCTGGCTGTTCCAGTACCGCCCCTTCGTGTCGGATGCCTGGCCGGTCGGGAAGTAGTGCCCGCGGGCCGACGCCGGGTGGTGCGGATGCCGCCCGGCACCAGCCGGGGAGATCAATGACGGACGACGCGATCGTGGTCCTGGCGCGTGATCCTCTGCGCCACATCGTGCTGCTGAAGCACATCGTGGCGCATCCAGACGATGTGCAGGTGCATCAGCTGTGGGACAGGGCGGCGGCGGCGACGTTGGTGCTGCTGGCGACCGCGGCGAACTCCTACGATCGGCAGGCCTATCCCGCGGCGCAGGTCGCTGCCCTGATCTCAAGCGATCATCCGGACCTGACCGGAGCCCTGCTGGACCTTGTTCCGCGCGATGTCGGAGTCGTGTTCAAGCTGTCCAGCGATGCCGACCGTGACGCGGTCGCGGCGCGGTTTCCGATCGAGCCGACGACGCGCTACCTGTCCTTCACCACCGCCGCGCCATTCCGCCGGGATGACCAGGTCGAGCTGACGGTCACACCCGGCGATGCGATGCTCGACCTGTTCGAGACGCAAGGCCACGACCGGGGCTGGTTGCGCGACCTGCTCCGGTCCGGCCGGGCCTTCGTCGCGGCGCTGCAGCGGGACGGGCAATTGCTCGCCGCCTGCTTCGCCTTCGAGAACCATGGGCCGGTCTGGGAGGTCGGCGGCGTCTGCACCCCTCCGGCGTTCCGGCGGCAGGGCCATGCCGCCCGCGTGGTCCGCACCGCGTTGGCCGAACTCGCTTCGCGCCGCCTGGTTGCGCGCTACCAGGTCCACCATGAGAACGCGCCTTCGATCCGGCTGGCGGACTCCCTCGGCTTGCGGCGCTTCCTGACGCTGACCCACTTCCTGCACGACCCGGCCCGCCGCGGCTGACGACAGCGAGCCGGCGCCGTTAGCCGGCGCCGTTCGCCTGCCGCAGCGCCTCTGCCGGGTCAGCGATGTTCCTCAAGGCCGGGATCAGATGAGGCCTACAGCGCCTGGCCGCCGGCCGGCCCGCCGTTGTCGGGCCACCACAGGCGCCAGTCGTGCTGGCCGACCCGGCAGGCGATGCCGCCGCCGGTGCGGGAGCCGTCCGGCCCCTCGACCGCCTCGGTGAACTCCCGGCAGAAGCGGCCGGAAGCGTCGATGAAGGTCGAGACCGGGCGGACCCGGCCCGCGGTCGCGCCGTCGCGCCACGGTGTCTCGACGCCGTTCGGCGCCTGCTCGAGCACCTCGGCCCGCCTCGCGTCGATCGCCGTCTGGGTCGCCAGGCGGATCTGCTCCGCCGTCTCGATCCGGGCGACCCGCTCTTCGAGGCCGTCGATGACGCGCAGCGCGGTCCAGCCGCCGCCGACCACGGCCAGCAGCACTGCTGCGGCCGCGATCGCCCCGAGCCACAGGCGGGCCGGGCGGCGCCGCCCGGCCATGATTGCCGGGGCGGCCGCATCCCCGGCCAGCAGCCCGGCCAGGGCGGGTGGGAGCGGCTCCTCCACCGGGGGAAAGGCGGCGGCGAGCCGCGCCGTCATGTCGCGCTCGCGCCGCAGCGCCAAGGCCAGGGCCGGGTCGCGGGCCAGCGCCGCGTCGACCAGCCGGCGGCGCTCCGGCTCCAGCACGCCGTCCGCATACCCCGCGATCCAGTCGGTGTCGATCGTCAAGGTCGCCTCCATCCCCGAGGGGCCGCCACGGCCGTGGCGCCGACCAGGCGCCGCGACAGCAGATGGTGCAGCGCCTGGCGGCCGCGATGCAACCGGCTCATCACCGTGCCGACCGGCACCTCCAGCGCCTCCGCCGCGGCGGCGTGGCTGAGGCCGCCGGCCGAGACCAGGAGAAGCACGCTGCGCTGCTCCTCCGGCAGCCGGTCGATCGCGCGCTGCACCGCCGCCAGCATCAGGGTCGCCTCGACCTCGGCCTCGGCGTCGCCGCCCGGCAGTGTGTCCGGATCGACCGGATCGGCGGTCTCGCCGCGGCGGCGTCCCGCCCGCAGGCGGTCGAGATGGAGATGGTAGGCGATGCGGAAGATCCAGCCCTGCATGGTGCCGGTCGCGCCGGCCTGATGCGCCCGCTCCAGCGCCCGTTCGCAGGTGGCTTGCAGCAGGTCGTCGCCCTCCGAGGTCGAGCCGGCGAGCGCGCGGGTGAAGGCGCGCAGCCGCGGCAGCGACGTCAGCAGTGCCCCTTTCACCCGTTCTGCCGGATCGGACATTCCCTCATCCCATGGCTCCGGCGTCACCTGCGTCCGGTCTCGGCGCATAAACGCTTGAAACGGCCGCCCGGCCCAAGGCGGATGCAAATATTTTTACGAGATTTCCGGGAATGGCAGAGGCACTTCGGACGTCTGGGAAGTGAGACGAGCTGTTGCGGCTCGGTTCTACACACTGGTTCCGGAGGTCCTCATGCGTATCCGTTCCGCTGCGACACTGCCCTTGGTGGCCGCGTTCGGCCTGCTCTATGCGACCGGCGCCAGCGCGGCCGTCCTCGGGGATTTCGCCGGCCTCTCGAAGCCGCAGTTCATCACCGTCAAGGACAATGGCGGCGGGAACGGTGGCGGAAATGGCGGTGGCAACGGCGGCGGGAACGGTGGCGGAAATGGGGGCGGGAATGGCGGTGGCAACGGTGGCGGAAATGGGGGCGGGAATGGTGGCGGCAACGGCCACGCCGGCGGGAATGGGAACGCTGGCGGCAACGGCAACGGGAACGCTGGCGGCAAGGCCGGAGAAAACAGCAACGACCCCGATGCCGGGGGCAAGACCAAAGGCCGGGGCCAGGGCCTCGGCAAGCCCGACACCATCTCGCTCGACGACGACACCACCGACGCCCTGATCGGCTCCGGCTGGTCCCCGACCGTCGGCAACGGCGCGTTCCGCAATCACGGCCAGCGCGTCTCCACCATGGTCGGCCTGTCCAAGGCGCTCGGCTATGGCGCCCGCGTCGGCGCCATGCAGGCCAATTTCGGCACGCCGCAGGAGACGGGCATCCGCGCCCTGCAGGAGCGGATCGCCGACCTCAAGGCCGACCCGACTGCGGACCCGGCCCTGATCGACGCGCTCGAGGCGCAGCTCGCCGACCGGATCCAGCAGGTCAAGCCCGGCGTCGGGCCGACCGGCGAATGGGAAACGACGAATCTGGACGTCGACGGGAACGGGGTGGTCGACGATCACGACCTGTCGCTCGCCCGCCAGGGCTTCCACCCGTTCGATTGACGCCCGATCGTCAGCCGGCGCCGTCGGCCGCAATAGGCCCGCCTCTCAGGCCGCGAAGCCCGGATCCTGCCGCATCAGCTGGCGCTTGATGCTCTCCAGATGCAGCCGGGCGCTGTCGGCGTCGCCCGACCGCATCTGCTCATAGGTCAGCCGGGCGATCTCGGGCGACACCGGGCGCAGCGGGCGGCCGGTGCTCAGCGCCTTGACCTGCACCTCGGCCGCGCGCTCGAGGTAGTAGAGGTCGTCCCAGGCCTCGGCGATGGTCGGGCCCACCACCATCACGCCGTGGTTGCGCAGGAACACCACATCGGCGTCGCCCATGGTCGACGCGATGCGGTCGCCCTCGGCGGTGTCGAGCGCCAGGCCGTTATAGGCGTCGTCCACCGCGGTGCGGCCGTAGAACTTCAGCGCGGTCTGCCCGGCCCAGGCCAGCGGCTGGCCCTCGACCATGCTCAGCGCGGTGGCGTTGGGCATGTGGGTGTGGAACGCCGCCCGGGCGCGCGGCAGCCGCTTGTGCAGCCGGGCATGGATGTAGAAGGCCGTCGCCTCCGGCCTGCCGTCGCCGTCGATGACATTGCCCTCGAAATCGCAGACCAGCAGGCTGGAGGCGGTGATCTCGCAGAAGGCCAGGCCATAGGGGTTGACCAGGAACAGGTCGTCGCGCCCCGGCACCAGGGCCGAGAAGTGGTTGCAGATGCCTTCCTCCAGCCCCAGCCGCGCCGCCATGCGGAAGCAGGCCGCCAGGTCGATGCGGGCCTGGCGCAGCGCCGCCCAGTCGATCTCGCCCAGGTTGGACAGCCTGGGGCCGGCGGCGGGGTGCAGCTCATGGGCCATTGGGGGATCCTTTGCGTCGTCGCGGAGAGTGGGGTCAGAGCCAGCCGGCATCCTTGAACACCGCGGGCACGCCGTCCAGCGACGGCAGCACCGCATCGGGCTGGTAGCCGTCGGCCGGGCGGCGGCCGGTGCCGCGGTCGATCCAGATGTCGCGCAGCCCCAGCGCCCGGGTCGCCACCAGGTCGAGATGCGGGCTGGCGCAGATGTGGACCACCTCGTCGCCGGTGACGCCCAGCGCCCGGTGGGCGTGTGCGAAGATCCGGTGCGACGGCTTGTAGGCGCCGGCCTGCTCGGCCGTGACCACCCGGTCGATATGGCCGCCGAGCTGGGCGACGTTGCCGGCGATGATGTCGTCGTCGGTGTTGGAGATGATGCACAGCCGGAAGCCCGCCGCCTTCAGCGCCGCCAGGGTCGGCACCACCTCCGGGAAGGGCGGCATCCGGCCGATCGCGTCGGTCAGCACCGCGGCGTCGCGCTCGTCCGGGGCCAGGCCGAGGTCGCGCATCGCCAGGGTCAGCGCCGCGCCGGCGATGTCGCGGAAGCGGCGATGCGGCTGCTCGCGCTCCAGCGCATGTTCGTGCCGGTCGTAGGTCGCGATCAGCCGGGCGGGATCGACCGTCGCCGCCTTGCCGGCCAGGATGGTCCGCACCGCCTGGTCCAGCCCTTCATCCCACTGGATCAGGGTGCCGTAGCAGTCGAAGGTGACCCAGGCCGGGCGAGGGGTTCCGGACAGCATGGCGACGATTCTCCGCTGGTGGTGGGGACCGGTATGGCGGAGTGGTTGCCGATTGGGAAATTGGATTGTCGACTGCGATTCATCGGAAACGCAAATGCTCCGGCCGCGTCGCAGACTGATCGCCGCGCCGCGCAACCGCGATCAAATGCGAGGCACGGGGCCACGCCACAGTGCCGGGGAAGGCTGATGGGAGGGGACATGAACCCGGTCGAACGCGCGCTCTGGTTCATCGAGCACCAGTTCTCGGCGGAGATCACGCTCGACGCGATCGCCGAGGCCGGCGGGGTGTCCCGGTTCCATTTGTGCCGGGTCTTCGGCATGGCCACCGGCCATTCGGTGATGCGCTACGTGCGCGGCCGCCGCCTGACCGAGGCGGCGCGCAGCCTCGCCGCCGGGGCGCCGGACATCCTGGCCGTGGCGCTCGATGCCGGCTACGGCTCCCATGAGGCCTTCACCCGGGCGTTCCGCGACCAGTTCGGCTTGACGCCGGAGCTGGTGCGCGGCCAGCGCCGTGTCGACACCCTCGCATTGGTGGAGCCGATCAGAATGGACGAGACCCTGATCATCGATCTCGAGGCGCCCCGCTTCGAGACCGGCCGGACCCTGCTGGTCGCGGGACTAGGCGGCCGCTACACCTTCGAGACCAACCAAGGCATCCCGGCGCAGTGGCAGCGCTTCGCGCCGCAGATCGGCCATGTGCCGAACCAGGTCGGCGGCGCCGCCTACGGGGTCTGCTGCAACGCCGACGAGGCCGGCAATTTCGACTACATCGCCGGGGTCGAGGTCTCCAGCTTCGACGACCTGCCGGCGGATCTCGCCCGGGTGCGGATACCGGCCCGACGCTACGCCGTGTTCTCGCACCGCGACCACATCTCGAAGATCCGCGCCACCCATTACAGCATATGGGCCCGGTGGCTGCCGAGCTCGGGCCATGCCTTCGCCGATGCGCCGGGCTTCGAGCTCTACACCGCGGATTTCGACCCCTGGGCCGGCATCGGCCTGGTCGAGATCTGGATGCCGATCAAAGGCTGACCAGCGCGAGCGGCGGCCGTGCCGCCGGCCGGCTCGCCGCCGCCATGTGCCAGTCGGCGCGCATCGGGGGCCGGTCGCACTGCGCCAGCAGGCGGACCAGCTCGGCCTGCCGGCGTGTGCCGGTCTTCTCGAACACCCGGGCGAGATGGGTGCGGGCGGTGGTGTCGGCGATCGCCAGCCGGCCGGCCACGGCCTGCAGCCCGTCGCCGCGGCTGATCTCGGCGGCGAAGGCGGCCTCCGCCGCGGTCAGGCCGAACAGCTCCTGCAGCAGGGCCGGGTCGGGGGTGTCCCCGCGGTCGGGATCCATGATGAAGATCGCCGCCAGCGGCCCCTGGGCGCGCAGGCCGGCGGCGCCGTCCCGGACCGCGATTACGGTCAGCAGCAGGGGAAGCCGCCCGGACGGGCGCGAAATGCGCAGGCGGGTTCCGGCCAGGGCGGCCATGTCGATGGCATGGTGCAGCCTGCGGGTCTCGTTCGGCAGCGCCGCCGCGACGCCGGACGGCCGGGCGAACAGCCCGTCGGCGCGGGCGACGATCGCCTCGGCGCGGCGGTTGAGACGCAGCGGCCGCGCTGCCGCGTCGGTGAGGATGACGCCGAGGTCGAGCCAGTCCAGCACATCGTCGATGTCGCCGTCCGGCGATGCGCCCATGACGGTCTCGCGGGTCGACAGGGCAGCGAGCGGTGGAGTGTCCAGCATCAGGGAATAGTCGAGATCCACTCCATGATCGGTGCGCGCCATGGTCCTATCCCTCCATGCTGGACCGTCCCGCTGGTCGGCGGAGACGTGGATTCCAGCCTAGGCAGCGGGGCCCAGGCGCGCGTCGGGGCGGATGCCCAATTTTCGCGGGAAAGCCTACCTAGTTTTCGCCGGCGCCCAACAGCCAGGGTTCGCTGTGCAGGCGCAGCACCACATCCATCCGGCTGCTGGCGTTCAGCTTGCCCAGCACGGCGGAGACGTGGTGTTCGACGGTGCGGGGCGACCGCACCAGCCGCCGCGCGATGTCGCGGTTGCCCATGCCCTGGACGATCAGGGCCAGCACCTGCAGCTCGCGCCGGGTGAGGCCTAGCGGGTGGCGCCGGGCGGTCGCGTAGGGCCCGCGGCGCGGCTTCGGCAGCTGGGCGGAGACGCCCAGGCGCTGCGCCGTCCGGCGCGCCAGCAGGGCGGCGGGGCGCGCCTCCAGCGCCTCGAACATCGACACGGCGCGGGCCAGGGCCGGCCCGGCCTCGGCGCCCTGAGCCTGCGCCAGGGCCAGCGCCGCCTCATAGGGCAGGCCCAGCCGCGTCCATTCCGCGGCGGCGGCCAGGGGATCGCCGGACAGCTCGGCCATCCGCGGCGCCGGGATCCGCGCCGTCGCCATCGGCAGGGGCCCCGCCATCCCGCCGCGCCGCCACCACACCGCGAACTCGCCGAGCGTCCAGGGGTCGAAGCCGTCGAGGTCCATCGCCGCCAGGGCCGCCAGCTGCTCATGGCAGGCGCCCGGATCGTCCGCCAGCCACGCGGCCTCGACCAGCGCGAGCCGCGCCGGCGCGATCAGATGCAGGTCTTCGGTCTCCAGCGCATCCCGCAGGGCCTGCCGCATCAGGGCCGGGGCATCCGGCTCGCCCAGCCGCATCCGCACCCGGCCCAGCACGATCAGCGCCGGCAGGCGGATCACCGGCGCAAGCTGCCCGAAGCCGACCACGCCCTGGGCGATCGATTCGGCCTCGCGGAACCGGCCCTGCTCCAGGCGCAGCCGCGCCTGCCAGCCAATCTGGTAATGGGTCCAGGAATCCAGGTCGTGCCGGATCTCGAAGGCGATGCCGTCGGCCAGCACCCGTTCGGCCAGGGCGAAATCCTTGAACGCCACCGCATACTCGGCGAAGTTCATGTAGGCCCGCGCGGCGTGCTCGTGAAACCCGTGCTCCAGGGCCAGCGCCAGGCTCTCCTCCATCGGCTCCCGGCCGCCCGGTCGGCCGACGAACAGCAGGGCGGTGGCGACATTGTTGAGGGCGTGGACCCGGGTCTCGACATCGCCCAGCCGGTCGGCCAGCGCGATGGCGCGGCGACCCCAGTCAACCGCCGCGTCGACCTGGCTGCGCTGCAGGTGCAGCTGCGACCGCACGCTGTAGGCCATGGCCAGCTCCGGTCCCGGCGGCAGGCGCTCCAGCTCGCGCACCGCCTCGTCGACGCAGGTTTCCGCCTGCCGGACCTCGCCGCGGGACCACAGCAGCCGCGCCAGCCGGCGCAGGTTGAGGCCGACCTTGTCCATCCGTCCCAGCTCCCGCCACAGCGCGATGGCTCGTTGCCGCGCCTCGATCACCGTGTCGTCGATCGACAGCGCCAGCCCGGCCTCCTCGGCCCAGTCCTCGTGCAGCTGCGCCGCCACGGCCGCCGGGATCTGGTCGACATAGCGCAGGGCGGTCGCCAGATGGGCGGCGGCCTGCTGATGCGCGCCGAGGCTCGCGGCCTGCGCCGCCGCCTGCGGCGCCAGGGCCAGGACGCGCGGGCCGTCATCCGCCGCGGCGGCATGATGCACCCGGCGCGACAGCAGCAGGCCGGCCTGCGCCGCCGGGGCCTCGGACATCGCGGCCTCGACCCGGGCATGGAGGGATTGCTGCACCGCCGGCGACAGCCGTTCGAGCGTGGCCAGCCGCGCCAGCTCGTGGCGGAACCTCACGCCGCCCTGGCCGTCCCGCAGCAGCATGCCGCGGGCGATCAGCTGGTCGACCGCGGCATCGGCCCCGGCGCCCAGCAGGGCCCGCACCAGCCACGGCTCGACGCTGCCGGGCGCGATGCTGATCACCTCCAGGGCCTCGCGCTGGTGTGGTGCCAGGCGCGACAGCCGCGACCACACCGCGTCGCGGATCGATGCCGGGATGCCCGCCGCGGCGGTGTCGCTGCTGGCCAGGAGCTCGGTGACGAAGAACGGATTGCCGGCGGTGGCCTGGTGCAGGCCGGCGTCGGGCCGGCCGGCCCGGTGCGCCAGCGCTGCAACGGCGTCGGGCGACAGCGGTTGCAGGGTGACGCGGGTGGCGGTGGCCGAGGGCAGATCGCCCAGCACCTGCGCCAGCGGATGGTCGGCGCCGATCTCGTCGGTGCGGAAGCTCAGCACCAGCAGGACGCGCAGCACCGAGATGCGGCGGCCGAGATACTTCACCAGATCCAGCGTCGCATTGTCGGCCCAGTGCACGTCCTCGAACACCAGCACGGCGGGGTCGCGCGCGTCCTGCAGCGCGGCCAGCAGCGCCGGGAACAGGCGCTCCGGCGCCGCCGCCTGGTCGAGCAGCGCCGCCACGCGCGGACCGAACGCCTCGGCCATGTCCTGCAGCGGACCCAGGGCGCGTGGCGTGAACAGCGCCTCGCACCCGCCCCACAGCACACGCTGGCCAGGGCCGACACGACTGGCGAATTCCTGCAGCAGGGCGGTCTTGCCGATCCCGGCCTCGCCGCCGAGCAAGGCGGTGCCGCCCTGGCCGGCCGCGGCGCGCCGGGCAAGGCCGAGCAGAAGGTCAAGCGGCTCGTCGCGCTCGATCAGCATGGAGATAAGGTGCCTCCCCGGGGGCGTTCGGCGGACAAGCCCGGTTTCCGCGCCCATAGTGCCAAAGCCCGGCGCGTCCGGCCACCACCCCTGATCGGGTGCGTCGGGGATCGGCGGTGGGGGATCGGTGCCAAGTCCTGAGCATGGGCGCGCTCGGCCGGGGAGGCCTGCCGTCCTGCTGGGGGAGGCATGCAACTTTGCCGGGCGGGGTTGTCGGCCGGCGCTTGATTTTCTCATTCTGAGAATTAATCTGGGAGTCATCGCCTCCTTCGCTCGGCTTCAAGCCGACCCGGGCGGCTGCTAGGGTGCGCTGGATCTCACGCTTGGAATTGTCATGACCGATCGCCTCGTCATCGCTCTCGCCCAGTTGAACCCGACGCTCGGCGACGTGCGCGGCAACATCGAAAAGCTGCGCCGGGCGCGCCAGGAGGCGCAGGAAGGCGGCGCCGATCTGCTGCTGGCCAGCGAGCTGGCGGTCAGCGGCTATCCGCCCGAGGATCTGGTGCTGAAGCCCTTCTTCCTGGATGCGGTGGAGGAGGGGGTGCGCGAGCTTGCCGCCGAGACCGCCGACGGCGGCACCGCGCTGCTGGTCGGCGCCCCCTGGCGCGACGGCGACCGCACCCACAACGCGGTGCTGCTGCTCGACGGCGGCAAGGTCGCGGCGACCCGGTTCAAGCACGATCTGCCGAATTACGGCGTGTTCGACGAGAAGCGGGTGTTCGCCGCCGGGCCGATGCCGGGGCCGATCCCGTTCCGCGGCGTGCGGCTGGGCGTGCCGATCTGCGAAGACATCTGGTCGCCCGACGTGGTCGAGTGCCTGCAGGAGACCGGGGCCGAGCTGCTGCTGGTGCCGAACGGCAGCCCCTATGAGGCGGGCAAGGCCGACCAGCGGCTGCAGATCGTGCTGAACCGGGTGACCGAGAGCGGCCTGGCCATGGCCTATCTCAACCAGGTCGGCGGCCAGGACGAGCTGGTGTTCGACGGTGCCTCCTTCGTCATCGGCCGCAACGGAGCCCTGCGCCGCCAGCTGCCGTCCTTCCGCGAGCATGTCGCCATCACCGAATGGGTGCGGGGCGAGGAGGGCTGGGACTGCGCCGAAGGCGAGCGCGTCGCTCCGCCGGAGGGGGGCGAGGCGATCTATGGCGCGATGGTGCTTGGCCTCAGGGATTACGTGAACAAGAACGGCTTCCCTGGTGTTCTGATTGGACTTTCCGGCGGTATCGATTCCGCGATTTCGGCCGCGGTGGCGGTCGATGCGCTGGGCGCCGACCGGGTGCATTGCGTGATGCTGCCGTCGCCCTACACCAGCCAGCACAGCCTGGACGACGCGGCGGAATGCGCCGCGGCGCTGGGCACCCGCCTCGACAGCATCTCGATCGAACCGGCGATGCAGGCCTTCGGCGCCATGCTGGGGCCGCTGTTCGAGGGCACGACTCCTGACATCACCGAAGAGAACATCCAGTCCCGCGCCCGCGGCGTCACCCTGATGGCGCTGTCGAACAAGTTCGGCAAGATGGTGCTGACCACCGGCAACAAGTCCGAGATGTCCGTGGGTTACGCCACGTTGTACGGCGATATGTGCGGCGGCTATTCCGTGCTGAAGGACGTCTACAAGACCACGGTCTACGAGCTGTCGCGCTGGCGCAACCAAGTGCACCCGGAGGGCGCGATGGGCCCGGCCGGGCGGGTGATCCCGGAGCGGATCATCACCAAGGCGCCGACCGCGGAGCTGAAGCCGAACCAGACCGACCAGGACAGCCTGCCGCCCTATGACGCGCTGGACGACATCCTCAACTGCCTGGTGGAGGAGGAGAAGAGCGTCGACGAGATCGTCGCCCGCGGCCATGACCGGGCCACGGTGGCGCGGGTGTGGCGCCTGCTCGACCGCGCCGAATACAAGCGCCGCCAGGCCCCGCCGGGCGTCAAGCTGACCCGCCGCAACTTCGGCCGCGACCGGCGCTACCCGATCACCAACTCGACGCTGCGGCTGATCTGAGGAGGCGGATCTCCGCCGTCCCGCCGGGCTCGGGAGAGCGCCCGCGGCCAAACCTCACCGTCATTGCGAGGAGGCGCAGCCGACGAAGCAATCCATGAGCCCGCACGAGCGGCCCGATGGATTGCTTCGCTGCGCTCGCAATGACGGGTCAGTGTTTCGTGCCGCTGATATGGTGTGAGGCCACAGGGAGGGGACCGACCGATGTCGACCGGGAACAACACGTCGCCGAAGCCGATCTCGTCGCAGGACGTGCCGTGGACCGAGTGGGTGGATATCCCGCGCTTCACCACGCGCTACCGCCATCTGACCCGCGCCGTGGTCGGCGACGATTACCATGTCGGCGTCGTGATCGAGGAGCTGGGGCCGGGGAAGCAGAGCTCGCCGGCGCACTACCACATCTTCGAGGAGGAGCATGTCTTCATCCTCGAAGGCACGCTCACCGCCCGCATCGGCGCCGAACGCCACGAGATGAAGGCGGGCGACTATGTCTGCTACCCCGCCGGGCAGAAGGCCGGGCATTGCCTGCTCAACACCGGCGACACGGTCTGCCGCTACCTGGTGGTGGGCGAGCGCAGCCCGAACGAGATCTGCGTCTACACCGACAGCGGCAAGATGCTGGTGCGGCCCCTGGGGCGGCGCGCGCTCTTCGACCTGGCGGCGACGCGTAACTATTGGGACGGCGAGGAGACCGGCCTGCCGCCGGGCGAGGCGCCGCCGCCCGACGCCGCGGATGCCGAGGTGCCGGTCCGGCCCAGGCCGCCGATCGCGTCGGATGCCGTGGACTGGCGCGATGACGGCTTGGCCGGCAGCACCCGGTTCGGCGGCCGCTCGAAGCACCTGACCCATGCCGCCGTCGGCGCGGGCTATCACGTCGGGGTGCTGATCGAATCCCCGGCGCCGGGCCGGCGCCTGTGCCCGACCCACTACCACATGCTGGAGGAGGAGCACGCGCTGGTGCTGGAAGGCGAGGTGATGCTGATCCTCGGCGACGAGCGCCACGTCATGAAAGCGGGCGACTATGTCTGCTTCCCCGCCGGGCGCAAGGTCGGGCATTCCTTCCTGAACAGCGGCACGGGGCCGTGCCGCACTCTCATGATCGGCGAGCGCAACCCGAACGAGGTCTGCGTCTACCCGGATTCCAACAAGATGGCGGTCGGCGCCCTGCGCACCGAGCAGGACATCTTCGACATGGCCGGGACCCGGCGGTACTGGGACGGCGAGCAGACGGGCTGAGGAAGGGCGCCGCTCCACCGCCCTTTGCGCGTGGCCTCTTCCGCTCCTCTCCGTCATTGCGAGGAGGCGAAGCCGACGAAGCAATCCATGGTCCCGCACGAGCGGTCCGATGGATTGCTTCGCTGCGCTCACAATGACGAGGGAGGGTGAGGGGTAAACACAATGTGCATTGTGTTAACTGGAACGACTCGTTCATGATATGTTCCATGAAAACGCCACCAGAAGGTTTCGACATCCAGGCCCACTGCCGCAGCCTCGCGCTGCAGCAGATGGAGATGCTGACCGAGATCGCCGAGCTCAGCCTGCAGCTGGTCAGGGGCGAGGGCGCCCGTGCGCTCGACGCCCAGGCCCAGGTCAAGGCCGCGGCGCCCAAGACCGACGAGGCGGTGGCGGCCAGGGCCGAGGCGCGCGAGGCCGGGCTGGCCTTCACCCGCTTCACCCGCGCGGTGCACCAATCCCTGGCCCAGCGCGCCCGCACCGCCGCCAAGCTGTGCGCCCAGGACCGGGCCGAGACCCCCGACCGCCTGGCCGCCCGCAAGGCCCGCCGCGACCGCCACCACGACGAGGTGCAGGACACGCTGCAGGACATGATCTGCGAGGAGATCGAGGATGAGGGCCGCTTCAAGGCCCTGAAGGACGATCTCGAGGAGCGGGTCGATGGGCTCTACGAGGACCAGGATGTCCAGGTCGAGGACCGGCCGGTGGGGTCGGTGATGGCTGGGGTGGCCTGCGGCCTCGGCCTGTCCGAGACCTGGCAGCGCTGGCGCGGCGAGGAATGGCCGGGCACGCCGCGCCCGGCCCGGCCGGCGGGGAGCCCGGCGGAGATCCGGGCGATCCGGGCCAAGCGCCGGAAGGCGGTGACGGCCGCGGTCGAACGGGACTTTGCGCAATGCGCCGATCCCGCCTGGATCCCGGGGCTCCGGGCCGGGCTGGCGGTGCGGCTGCAGGAGCCCGATGTGATCGAGATGCTCGACACCGAGACCATCGCCACCGTGGCCCACCGCCTCTGCCGGTCGCTCGGGCTCAGCCTCATGATCTACGGCTTCAAACCGGAGGCCCCGGACGCTCCAGACACCGGGTGAAGGATGGGCCGGGGCCACCCCCTCACCCCCAATGCCGTCATTGCGAGGAGGCGCAGCCGACGAAGYAATCCATGGCGCCGCATGGACTGCCCGATGGATTGCTTCGCTGCGCTCGCAATGACGATAAAGGGGGAGGGTGAGGAGGAGAGCCGGCCTTCCCGATGAGCCCGGACAGGGGACTCAAAAAATCATCGGTGAAGGGCCATGCCGGGCGCCATCCGCGCAATCCCTGGGGAGTCCGCCGTCGCGGCCGCCGCGCCGGGGCGATGCTGCGTGGCATCGGCACCGACTCATCCGCGTCGCTTCCTGGACAGGCATCCGCCCGGCGCGCTACAAGCGACGGCTTGGCCGTCGGGTACCCCGGCGGCGCACCGCTCGAGGCCGAACGATCCCCGCGATGCAGACCGTCAACGACATCCGCTCCACCTTCCTCGACTTCTTCGGCGAGAACGGCCACGAGGTCGTGGCATCGAGCCCGCTGGTGCCGCGGAACGACCCGACTCTGCTGTTCACCAATGCCGGCATGGTGCAGTTCAAGAACGTCTTCACCGGCATGGAGACGCGGCCCTACAAGCGCGCCACCACCTCGCAGAAATGCGTGCGTGCCGGCGGCAAGCACAACGATCTCGAGAATGTCGGCTACACCGCCCGGCACCACACCTTCTTCGAGATGCTGGGGAATTTCTCGTTCGGCGACTATTTCAAGGAACAGGCGATCGATCTGGCCTGGGGCCTGATCACCAAGGAATACGGCCTGCCCAAGGACAAGCTGCTGGTCACGGTCTACCACACCGATGACGAGGCGGCGTCGCTGTGGCGGCGGATCGCCGGGCTGCCGGACGAGCGCATCATCCGCATCCCGACCTCGGACAATTTCTGGGCGATGGGCGACACCGGCCCGTGCGGCCCGTGCTCGGAGATCTTCTTCGACCACGGCCCCGGCATCGCCGGCGGCCCCCCGGGCAGCCCGGACGAGGATGGCGACCGCTTCATCGAGATCTGGAATCTCGTGTTCATGCAGTATGAGCAGGTGACGAAGGAGAGCCGAGTCGACCTGCCGCGGCCTTCGATCGACACCGGCATGGGGCTGGAGCGCATCGCCGCCGTGCTGCAGGGCAAGCACGACAATTACGACATCGACCTGATGCGGGCCTTGATCGAGGCCTCGGCCGAGGTCACCAACACCGACCCGGACGGCCCGTTCAAGACCAGCCACCGCGTCATCGCCGACCATCTGCGCGCCACCTGCTTCCTGATCGCCGACGGCGTCATGCCGTCGAACGAAGGCCGCGGCTACGTGCTGCGCCGGATCATGCGCCGCGCCATGCGCCACGCCCACATCATCGGTGCCCACGACCCGGTGATGTACCGGCTGGTGCCGGCGCTGGTGCGCCAGATGGGCGCCGCCTATCCCGAGCTGGTGCGGGCCGAGGCGCTGATCACCGAGGCGCTGAAGCTGGAGGAGGGCCGCTTCAAGCAGACCCTCCACCGCGGCCTGCGCCTGCTGGAGGACGAGACCGGCCGCCTCGGCGACGGTCAGGCGCTGCCGGGCGAGGTCGCGTTCAAGCTGTACGACACCTATGGCTTCCCGCTCGACCTGACCCAGGACGTGCTGCGCGGCCAGGGCCGCACCGTCGACACCGCCGGCTTCGAGACGGCGATGAACCACCAGCGCGCCGAGGCCCGCAAGGCCTGGTCCGGCTCCGGCGATGCGGCCACCGGCGCGGTGTGGTTCGAGTTGAAGGAAAAGCTCGAACCCACTGAATTCCTTGGATATGACACCGAGGCTGCGGAGGGCGTGGTCACGGCCCTGGTGGTCGACGGCAAGCCGGTCGACCAGGCCGCGCCGGGCAGCGAGGTCGTGGTCCTGGTCAACCAGACCCCGTTCTACGCCGAAAGCGGCGGCCAGACCGGCGATGCCGGCACCATTGTCCTGGCCGGTGGCGCGGGCGGCGCCAGCGTCGCGGTGCGCGACACCCAGAAGCAGGCCGGCGTGCTGTGGGCCCATATCGGCACCGTCTCCGGCGGCACGCTGAAGGTCGGCGACGCGGTCGAGCTGAAGGTCGACCACGCCCGCCGCAGCGCCATCCGCGCCAACCATTCGGCCACCCATCTGCTGCACGCCGCGCTGCGCCGCCGGCTGGGCGAGCACGTGACCCAGAAGGGGTCGCTGGTGGCGCCGGAGCGGCTGCGCTTCGACGTCAGCCAGCCGCGCCCGCTGACGGCCGAGGACATCGCCGTGGTCGAGGCCGAGGTCAACGCCCGGATCCGCGAGAACGCCGAGGTCACCACCCGGCTGATGACGCCGGAGGACGCGATTGCCGCCGGCGCCATGGCGCTGTTCGGCGAGAAGTACGGCGACACCGTGCGCGTCGTCGGCATGGGGCATGACGGCAACAAGGTCTATTCGCAGGAGCTGTGCGGCGGCACCCATGTCGGCCGCACCGGCGACATCGGCGGGTTCCGGCTGGTGTCCGAAGGCGCCGTCGCCGCCGGCATCCGCCGGATCGAGGCGGTGACCGGCGAGGGCGCTGTCGCCCATGCCGCCCATCGCGACGCGCTGCTGATCGACGCCGCCGCCACCCTGAAGGTGACGCCCGAGGAGCTGCCGGCGCGGCTGGCCGCCCTGGTCGAGGAGCGCCGCCGGCTCGAGCGCGAGGTTGCCGACCTCCGGCGCAAGCTGGCGACGGCGGGCGAGGGCGGGGCCGCGCCCGAGGTCAAGGAGATCGGCGGGGTCAAGTTCACCGGCCGGATCATCGACGACCTGCCGGCCCGCGAGCTGAAGCCGATGGCCGATGCGCTGAAGCAGCAGATCGGCTCCGGCGTCATCGCCCTGGTCGGCCGGGCCGAGGGCAAGCTGTCGGTCTGCATCGGCGTGACCGCGGACCTGACCGGGCGGTTCGACGCGGTGGCGCTGGTGCGCGCCGCGGCCGAGGCGGCCGGCGGCAAGGGCGGCGGGGGCCGTCCGGACATGGCGCAGGCGGGCGGGCCGGATGCGGCCCGGGCCGGCGAGGCGCTGGCGGCGGTCGAGGCGGCGCTGGCCGCCTGACTGTTGGAGGGGCTTGAAAGGTTGTGTCGCGGCTGTCGCGGATGTGGTAGCGTCTGCGTCCGAAGCCGCAATATGTGGTACGCGCATCGATCGCGCGTGATCTTGGGAGAAGCGGATGTCCTGGACCGATGAAAGGGTGACGCAGCTGCGTCAACTTTGGGGAAACGGGAAAAGCGCAAGCGAGATCGCCGAGATCCTGGGGGGTGTCTCTCGCAACGCGGTGATCGGCAAGGCCCATCGCCTGGAGTTGTCGGGCCGCCCGTCACCGATCAAGCGCAAGGAAGACGAGGAAGAGGAGACGGTGGTGGCCGTCGAGACGGCCGCGCCGGTCGCGGCGAAGGTCGCGGTCAGGCCGGCGCCCGAGCGCAAGTCCGGCGGCGCGACCATCCTCAACCTGACCGAGCGGATGTGCAAATGGCCGATTGGCGATCCGCGCGACAAGGACTTCCACTTCTGCGGCAAGGCGGCCCACGGCAACCTGCCGTATTGCGCCGAGCATGCCGCCATCGCCTACCAGCCGCCGGGCAAGCGCCGGGACGAGGAGCGCACCATCATCATGCGGGCGTGAACTCGCTTAAGGGTTGACGATTTCCCTCGCTAAATAGCAAAAGCTTCGGCATTAATTCCTCCCGGAACATAGGGGGAATCATGGTTCGAGGCATTCTGTCCTGCGCCGCCGGGCTTCTTGCCCTGGCGGCGTTTTCTTTGCCCGCTTTGGCGGATGAGTCGCCGATCAGCTTCGTGTCCGGGCCGCTGGCCGGGGCGGTGGCGCAGGACGCCAAGCACGACGAGGAGGCGCTCGAGGTCGCCGGCGGCCGGCGCCTCAGCGACGAGGCATTGTTCGAGTCGGGGGACTATATCGGCTGGGTCGACTGGTCGCGTCTCAACCTGCGCTACCGCTGGCGGGACACCGGGCAGATGGACGACCTGACCGACATGGTCAAGCGCGTCTTCAAGGCCAGCGGCGTGGAGGGCATCACGGGCGGGCAGGATGGGCTGGGCGGCTTCATCAGCCAGTACCGCACCTTCCGGCTGACCGGGACCAGGCCGATGAGCTGCGGTGTCTTCGGGCTGCACCGCCGGAACGACTGGATCTCCGGCTTCGCCTGCACGCCGGGCCAGGGCACGATCCCGCTGCGCACGATCATCGAGGGGCTGGCGGTCAAGGACGTGCTAGAACCCTGAGGCCGGTCGCGTCCGGGCATGAAAAAGGCCGGCTTGCGCCGGCCTTTCTCGTCTCTCCCGATGGTCGCGGGCCTCAGCCCATCGCCAGCTGCAGGTTCTGGTCCAGCTTGTCCAGGAACTGCTCGGTGGTCATCCAGGGCTGGTCCGGCCCGATCAGGATGGCGAGGTCCTTGGTCATGTGGCCGGCCTCGACCGTCTCGACGCAGACCTTCTCCAGCGTCTCGGCGAAGCGCAGCAGCTCCGGCGTCTCGTCGAAGCGCGCGCGGTAGGTCAGGCCCTGGGTCCAGGCGAAGATCGAGGCGATCGGGTTGGTCGAGGTCGCCCGGCCCTTCTGGTGCTCGCGGTAGTGGCGGGTCACCGTGCCGTGCGCCGCCTCGGCCTCGACCGTCTTGCCGTCGGGGGTCAGCAGCACCGAGGTCATCAGGCCGAGCGAGCCGAAGCCCTGGGCGATCGAATCCGACTGCACGTCGCCGTCGTAGTTCTTGCAGGCCCAGACGAAGCCGCCCTCCCACTTCATCGCCGATGCGACCATGTCGTCGATCAGGCGGTGCTCGTAAGTCAGGCCGGCCTTCTGGAACCGGTCCTTGAACTCGCTGTCGAACACCTCCTGGAAGATGTCCTTGAAGCGCCCGTCATAGCCCTTGAGGATGGTGTTCTTGGTCGACAGGTAGACCGGCATGTTGCGCAGCAGGCCGTAGGTCAGCGACGACTGGGCGAAGCCGCGGATCGACTCGTCCAGGTTGTACATGCTGAGCGCGACGCCGGAGCCCGGGAACTTGAAGACCTCCATCTCGGTCGGCTGGCTGCCGTCCGCGGGGGTGAAGGTCATGGTCAGGGTGCCGGGGCCCGGCACCTTGAAGTCGGTGGCGCGGTACTGGTCGCCGAAGGCGTGGCGGCCGACGATGATCGGCTTGCGCCAGCCCGGCACCAGCCGGGGCACGTTGCGGCAGATGATCGGCTCGCGGAAGATGGTGCCGCCGACGATGTTGCGGATCGTCCCGTTCGGCGACTTCCACATCTTCTTGAGCTTGAATTCCTCCACCCGCGCTTCGTCGGGGGTGATGGTGGCGCATTTCACGCCGACGCCGTACTTCTTGATCGCCTCGGCGGAATCGATCGTCACCTGGTCGTCGGTCTGGTCGCGGTACTCGACCCCGAGATCGTAGTAGTGCAGGTCGATGTCGAGGTACGGCAGGATCAGCTTGTCCTTGATGAACTGCCAGATGATGCGCGTCATCTCGTCGCCGTCGAGTTCGACGACGGGGTTCTTGACCTTGATCTTGGCCATGTCGGGATCTTTCGGCTTCGGACGGGAATGGCCGGGCTTATAGCACCCGGCCGGCGGGGACGGAAGGAAGCGGGCGCTAGCGGGCTATACCCATTTGTCGCTGGCCGGGCCGGCGACCGGCTCCGGCGCGGCGATGGCGCCGAACACCTCGTCGACCGTCTCGACCACCTGGAACAGGTCGCGGTGCTCCGGCCGGCAGAAGCCCTGGGCGATCATGTGGTCGACCAGGCGCAGGAACGGGCGCCAGTAGCCGTCGACATCGACGAAGACGATCGGCTTGGTGTGCAGCTTCAGCTGCAGCCAGGTCATCATCTCGAAGGTCTCGTCCAGGGTGCCGAGGCCGCCGGGAAGCACGATGAAGGCGTCGGAGTGGTCGAACATCATGCGCTTGCGGGTGTGCATGCTGTCGACGACGTGCAGCTCGGTCAGGCCGGTGTGCTCGACCTCCAGCGCCTGGATGTGCTCGGGGATGATGCCGACCACCTTGCCGCCCGCGCCGAGCGCCGCATCGGCGACGATGCCCATCAGCCCGACCCGGCCGCCGCCATAGACCAGCTGCAGGCCGCGGGCCGCGATCAGGGCGCCGAGCCTGGCGGCGGCGGTCTTGTAGCGGTCGTCGACCCGGCTGGCGGAGCCGCAATAGACGCAGAGGGAGCGGATGTCGGACATGAGCGCGCGGGCCTGGGACGGGGCAGGGAGCCGGCAGGGCCGGCGGCGCGACATTAGGGTGGGGCGGGCGGCCGGGCAAGATTCGATGCGGCCCGGCCAGCGGTTTGTTGCGAGTCCGTGACCGTGCGGATAGGTTGGCAGGAATAATATCGGGGCGGTTCAGGCGTTGAAGACACTTGTGCTTATCGGCGGCATCGCGCTCGCCGTGCTTGCGGCTATTCTCGCCATGGGTGAGTTCGGCGGAAAGCCGCATCGCGACGCAGCGCTGCCGACGGTCGTCTCCGCGCCGGCCGCACCCGCCCCTGCACCTGCGGCGACTGTCCCGACCGCATCGCAGCAGGCCGCAGTGGCACCGCCCGCCGCGCCGCCCGCCACCGGGGCGGCAGCGCCGGCCCAGCAATCTCCCGCGCCATCGGCCGCCGCCAAGCCAGCCGCGCTTCCGCCAGCCGCAGCCCCGCCCGCGCCCGCTTCGCCACGGGTCCTGGGCGGCGGGTTCGACGAACCGCCCCGGGCCGGAAGCGCGCCGGCGGCGCCCGCTGCCGCTCCGGCCGCGCCCGAGGCTGCGCCGACCCCGGCGACGAGCCAGGCACAGGCAGGATTGCCGGCCGCGCCGCAGCCCCAGGCCTCGGCTTCGCCGGCGGCGCCTCCCGCCCCGCACGAGGCCGGCCCCAATCCGGCGGGCGACCCCGATGACGCGCTGCGCTTCGACGCCATCCGGGTGAATGCCGAGGGCCTGCTGACCATCGCCGGGCGCGGCCCGGCCGGCGCCCGCATCATACTGCTCGACGGCGGGCGTGAGATCGGGTCGGCCGAGGCGGACGGGTCGGGCGGCTGGGTCTTCGTCTCCGACGGGCCGATCGCGCCGGGCGACCACCAGTTCTCGCTGCGCGTGGCCGGCGGCGGGGCCGAGGCCGCGTCGTCCGAGGTCGCGACGGTGGTGGTGCCGAAGCGCGGCCAGGACATCGCCGGCCGGGCGACGACCGACAGCGCTGCCGCTACCCCGCTCGTGGTGGTGACGCCGCAGCGGGGGCAGGGCGCGTCCACTGTGTTGCAGGCGCCGGTCGTGGCCGGCCCCTTGCCGCGGCCATCGGCGCCGGCCGGATCCCGGGCGAGCGCGTCCCTATCGATCGACGTCATCGATTATGGCGATGGTGGCGCTGTGATCGTCAGCGGCCATGGCGCCGCCGGGTCCGGCATCCGGCTGTATCTGAACAACCGGCCGGCCGGTGAAGGCCGGACCGACGGCAACGGCGTGTTCCGGATCCAGGCAACCGGTGAGATCGCGCCGGGCGTCTACCGCCTGCGGGCCGACCAGCTGGATGCCGGCGGCCGGGTCACCGGCCGGGCCGAGACCCCGTTCCAGCGGGCCGCGCCGGCCGAGATCGCGGTGGCCGAGGGGCGGGTCGTGGTCCAGCCCGGCAACAGCCTGTGGCGGATCGCCCGCCGGGTCTACGGGCAGGGCCCGCGCTACACCGTGATCTACCAGGCCAACCAGGAGCAGATCCGCAACCCGGACCTGATCTATCCCGGGCAGATCTTCACGGTGCCGGCCGGCCAGCCGGCCGCGGTTCCGGGCTGACGATCGAATTCTGCCCGATGGTGACGGCCGTCACAGCAGGCAGGCGGAATCGGGGTTAGGTTTGCATCAGCTCAGCGGCGTTTCTCGCCCGAGCGAGCCTCCCTGTTTCCCTTGTGGGTCCCGGCATGCCGGGGCCCTCTTTCTTTGTCAGCTCAGCAGCGCCGTCATCACCGAGCGGTAACGCGCCGCCACCGCCCGCTCATCGGCATGGTGCCCGTCGCGCACCCGCCAGCGGCCACCGGCCATCACGTCGCGGATCGGGGAATCGTTGCCGGCGAAGACGAAGCTGTCGAGCAGCGCGTCGCCCTGGCGGCCGATCAGCGCCGGGTGGTCGCTATCCAGCACCACCAGGTCGGCCCGGGCGTCGGCCTCGATCCGGCCCGAGGTCCGGCCGATCGCCTGGGCGCCGCCGTCGACCGCGGCCTGGAACAGCGTGGCCCCCACCGCCGGCCGGCCCGGCCCGGCGCCGACGCCGCGCTTCCGGTGCAGCAGGCGCTGGCCGTATTCGAGCCAGCGCAGCTCCTCGATCACCCCGACCGAGATGTGGCTGTCCGACCCGATGCCCAGCCGGCCGCCGGCGGCGAGATAGGGGGCGAGCGGGAACAGGCCGTCGCCGAGATTGGCCTCGGTGGTCGGGCACAGCCCGGCGATCGCGTCGCTGGCGGCCAGCGCCGTGGTCTCGGTCCCGGTCAGGTGGGTGGCGTGGACCAGGCACCAGCGCCCGTCGACCGGGGCGTGGTCGAGCAGCCATTCGACCGGGCGGGCGCCGCTCCAGGCCACGCACTGCTCGACCTCCTTGACCTGCTCGGCGATGTGG
The DNA here is from genome assembly GCF_052115705.1 of Inquilinus sp. 2KB_23. Taxonomy (NCBI): domain Bacteria; kingdom Pseudomonadati; phylum Pseudomonadota; class Alphaproteobacteria; order Rhodospirillales; family Rhodospirillaceae; genus Inquilinus; species Inquilinus sp. 2KB_23. The sequence goes on from NZ_JBFRHF010000029.1 coordinate 40,596, forward strand.
ATGTGGATCGGCGACGACGGATCGATCGCCTGGATCCCGGCCACCGTCGCCGCCAGCATCTCCGGCGGCACCGCGCGCAGCGAATGCGGTGCGATGCCGATGCGGACATCGGCGTCGCCGGCGTGGTCGGCGCGCAGCCGGGCGGCGATGTCGAGGATGCCCTCGGCATCGTTCAGGAAGCGGCGCTGGCCGTCGCCGGCCTTCTGCCCGCCGAAGCCGCCGGTGTTGTACAGCACCGGCAGATGGGCGATGCCGATGCCGGTGGCCTTTGCGGCCGCGATCACCCGGCGCGACAGCTCGGCGCGGTCGGCATAGGGCGTGCCGTCCGGCTGGTGGTGCAGGTAGTGGAACTCCGCCACCGCGGTGTAGCCCGCCTTCAGCATCTCGATGTAGAGCTGGGCCGCGATCGCCTCGACCTGGTCGGGGTCGAGCACGCGGACGAAGCGGTACATCTGCTCGCGCCAGCTCCAAAAATCGTCGCCGGGGCCGGCGGCGGTTTCGGCCAGCCCGGCCATGGCGCGCTGGAAGGCATGGCTGTGCAGGTTGGCCATGCCGGGGAGGACGATGCCGGCGATCTGCTCGGCATCCCCGCGCTCGGCCCCGGCCGCGACCCGGGCGAAATTCCCGTTGGCGTCGATCTCGATCAGGACGTTCTCGGCCCAGCCGTCGGCCAGCAGGGCGGTCTCGGCGAAATAGCGCGTGGTCAAGATGGTCCCTTCTTTCCTTGCAGCCGCTCGGTGAGATCGGAGGGCGCGACATAGGCTTTGCCGCGTCCGACCTGCCGTTTTCGCAGCAGACCGGCTGCCAGCAGATCCTCCAGGTCGGCCCGCGCCGTATGATAGCTGACGCGATGCTTGTTCTTGTGTCCGTCGACGGTGACCTGCGCGCCCGGCGAGCGAGCGCCCGTTTTGAGAATGTCGAGCTGCCGATGGTTGAAGCGGCCCTCGTAAGGGGTCCCATCGAGCCAGGTCTCGACCAGCTCGATTTCCCGCGCCTTGCGGGCGAGGTAGTTCTGCAACCCTTCGATGGCGAGCCGCACCACCTTGGTCTGGTTGAGCAGGAAATAGGTCAGGTCATTATGGTCCAACTCGCTGTTCAGATAGGCCTTGGCGTATTGCACCGGCGACCGGCGGATAATGCTGGAGATGGAGATGAACTCCATCAGCCAGTATTTCTGCCGCAACAGCGACCAATAGAACAACGCTCGCGCCGTCCGGCCGTTGCCGTCGATGAAAGGGTGATCGTAGCCGATCATGAAGTGCAGGATGATGGCCCGGACCACGGGATGGATGAACTTGTCCGGCGGCGGGTTCAGGTCGTTGGCGAAGGCGCAGAATGCGTCAAGCCGCTGCGGCAGCGTATCGGCCTCCGGGGGGATGTGCAGAACTTCGCCGTCGCGCGGATCGACGACCTTGACGTCGTCCTTCGCTCGCCTCAGCCGGCCGGCCATCTCCGGCTTCTCCAGGGTTCCCTCGGTGACGACGCGATGCAGCTCGAGGATGATGGCCGGGGTCAGCGGCTGGTTGGCATGCTCGCGAACGAACTCCATGGCACGATAGTTGTTCAGCACCATCTGTTCGCCAAGGCTGCGCGGCTCACGATGATCGCGGATCATTTCGCGTGCCGCCTGCCGCGTGGTGGCCGCCCCTTCGAGGACGGAACTGGCGAAGGCTTCCTCGATCAACGAGGTCATGATGTAGCGGTCGCGTTGGGCGGTGGTCGCGGCCGGTGTTTCCGCCAGGATTTGGCCGCTCGCCTGGGTGTCGATCCAGTGCAGCACGGATCGCAGGATCGGCGGCTCGTTGAAGCGAAAGCGCTTGCCAGCCTTGTCGAGGAAGGGCAGTCCAAGGCTGCTGGCTCGTCTGGCACACTGCATGGCAAGCCACCAATCTTCGACGGGCAATTCCCGAGGAGGTTGGCGGAAGCGAACTTCATCCCACGATAGATACTCACCATCCGGTGATACCATGCCGATGTCGTATTCATATCGCAGCGCGTTCGCGATGCCGATGTTGGATTCGTCCAGGGACGGTGGCGATGAGATGCGCATGACAATGTTTTATAGCGAAACTCAAATTATAAAACATCTGCCTTGACGGAGAGATTCATGTGGGACCGGCTCTGGCTCAATGCGCGGCTGGCGACGATGGAGGGCGACGGATACGGCGCCATTCCCGAAGGCGCGATCGCGACGCAGGGCGACCGCATCGCCTGGGTCGGGCGGCAGGCGGACCTGCCCGGGGCGCCGGACCGGCTGGCCGCCGCGGTCGAGGATGCGGGCGGCGCCTGGGTCACGCCGGGGCTGATCGACTGCCACACCCATCTGGTGCATGGCGGCGACCGGGCGCGCGAATTCGCGATGCGGCTGCACGGCGCCAGCTATGAGGAGATCGCCCGCGCCGGCGGCGGCATCGTCTCCACCGTGACCGCGACGCGGGCGGCGGCGGAAGAGGAATTGTTGGAGTCGGCCCGGCGCCGGCTCGATGCGCTGGCGGCCGAGGGCGTCACAACCGTCGAGATCAAGTCCGGCTACGGCCTCGACCTCGCCACCGAATCGAAGATGCTGCGGGTGGCCGGGCGGCTGGCCCGGGACACCGGCATCCGGGTCCGGCGCAGCTTCCTCGGCGCCCATGCGGTGCCGGCGGAGGATCGCGACCATCCCGACCGCTACCTCGACCGCGTGGTTGAGGAGATGCTGCCGGCGATCGCCCGCGAGGGCCTGGCCGATGCGGTCGACGCCTTCGGCGAGACCATCGCCTTCTCGCCGGCGCAGGTCGAACGAGTGTTCCGGGCGGCGCAGGCGCTGGGCCTGCCGGTCAAGCTGCATGCCGACCAGCTGTCCGACCAGGACGGCGCGGCGCTGGCGGCTCGGTTCAAGGCGCTGTCGGCCGACCACCTGGAATACACCAGCGAATCCGGGGCGCAGGCGATGGGCCGCGCCGGCACCGTCGCGGTGCTGCTGCCCGGCGCCTATTATTTCCTGCGCGAGACCCAGCTGCCGCCGGTGGCGGCGTTCCGGCGGCACGGCGTGCCGATCGCGCTGGCGACCGACAACAACCCCGGCACCTCGCCGGCGACCTCGCTGCTGCTGATGCTGAACATGGGCTGCACCCTGTTCCGCCTGACGCCGGAGGAGGCGCTGGCCGGCGTCACCCGCAATGCGGCGCGGGCTCTGGGACTGGCGGCGGAATGCGGGCGGCTCGCGCCCGGGCTGGCGGCCGATTTCGTGTTCTGGGACGTGGCCGATCCGGCCGAGCTGTCCTACCGCATCGCCTTCAATCCCTGCCGCACCGTGATCCGGGCCGGCCAGCCGGTTTGAGGGGTCAGCCGGCCGGGGTTCTGTTCGACGGCGTCTTTGTGCTAGAAGCACGCCATCGATTGGCGGGGGAAGCCGGTTGCGTTGTTGATCGGGACGAGATGGGGCGCGGCGATCGCGGCATTGCTGCTCGGCCTGGCCGTGGCGGCCGGGCCGGCGCAGGCGGAGGATAGCTGCACATCCACCATCCTGGCGATGGAGGGCGCTTTCGGCATCCCCCAGGGGCTGCTGCTGGCGATCGCGCAGACCGAATCAGGTGGGAAGGGGGATCCCTATCCCTGGGCCCTGAACATCGGCGGGACCCCGATGTTCCCGAGCAGCCTCGCCGCCATGAAGGCAGCGATCGAGGACAACGGCGGCGGCGACAGTCCCAACATCGACGTCGGCTGCATGCAGATTTCCTTGCGCTATCACAAGGAAACGCTGCCGGACTACACGCTCATCTTTCAGCCACAATACAATGTGATCTACGGCGCCTACTTCCTGCGCCGGTTGTTCAACCAATACGGGAATTGGCTGCAGGCTATTGCGCATTATCATTCCAGCGACCCGGTTCGACAGTTCGCCTATGCCTGCCGGGTCTTGGAGCGGCTGAAGAAGATCCGCGGCCAGGGCAGCGGGGCAATTGAAGCTTGTACATCCGGTTGAGGGGACAAGGGATTGATTCGCCTTTTCTTTGCCGACCAGATCGGTCAGAAGATGGGACCATTGGGGGGCGTTGGCTCGATCAGCGCCGCGATCGAGCATTTTAGCGAAGCGGGGGACTATGAAGCCTGAGCAGAATGAGGGGCGCCACGATCGGCGCGGCGCAACGCGCCGAACCCTCCGGTACGGCGTCGGCCTGGCCCTGCTGGCGGGTGGCGCCCTGGCGCTGACCCCGGTCGCCGGCCGCGCCCAGCTCAACGCGCTGGTGGATCAACTGCAGCAGCTCGGCATCAACCCGTCGCAGCTGCAGCAGCAGGGCATCCAGCCCGACGGCTCGGCGATCCCGAGCGGCCCGCGCGTTCCGTCAACCGCACCGGCCACGGTGTCGACGTCCACGGTGGGCCCGGCGCCCTCGACCGTCACCCCTCTGCCCGGCTCGCGAATCGAGGGGGACTACCAGCGGCGGCTCAGCGGCGACATCACCCAGTTCGGCTACGATGTCTTCGCCGGCGGTGCGGTGGCCAGCCAGGTCATCAGCGGCGCCGTCAGCGAGAACTACGTCATCGGCATCGGCGACCAGATCGTGGTCACGCTGCGCGGCCAGGTGAACCAGGGCATCAACGCGACGGTCGACCGCGAAGGCCGGCTGATCCTGCAGGACCTGCCGCCGATCCCGGCCGCGGGCCGCGCCTTCGGCGATCTGCGGCGCGAGATCGAGACCCGGGTCAAGGAGAACTACGTCAGCACCGAGGCCTTCGTGTCGCTGGGCGACGTCCGGGCGATCTCGGTGACGCTGACCGGTGAGATCGGCAAGCCCGGCACCCAGACCCTGACCAGCTTCTCGACCCTGGTCGATGCGCTGACCGCCGCCGGCGGCATCAAGAAGACGGGGTCGCTGCGGTCGGTCATGCTGATCCGGCAGGGCCAGACCAAGGTCATCGACCTCTACGGCTTCCTGACCGGCAATGCCGGCGACAACGACCTGCTGCTGCAGGACGGTGACCGCATCGCCATCCCGACCATCGGGCGCACCGTCGCGGTGGCCGGCGACGTGGTCCGGCCGGGCATCTTCGAGATGCCGGCCGACGCCTCCGGCCCGCTCAGCGTCGCCGAGATGCTGGACTATGCGGGTGGGCCGATCCGCCCGGCGGGCAACCGCTTCAATCTGCTGCGGCTCGACCGCAACGGCCAGGACCAGGTCCAGAACCTCTCGGGCCAGACTGCCGTGCCGGTGCAGACCGGCGACATCATCCAGGTGACGCTGTCGCAGGACCTGCGGGTCGGCAGCGTCTCGGTCACCGGCAACGTCACCGTCGCCGGGGTCCGGCCGCTGACCAGCGCGCCCACCCTGCGCGCGCTGCTGTCCGATCCGCCGATCCTGGCAGACGACGCCTACATGCCGTTCGGCGTGATCCAGACCACCGATCCGAACTCGCGGATCCGCAAATTCGTGCCGGTCAATCTCGGCGTGGCGCTGCGGGGCGGCGGCAACATCCGCCTTCGCGATCGCGACAAGCTGATCGTGCTGTCGCGCGAGGACATCCGCTATCTCGGCTCGGACGACGTCCAGACCATGCTGTCCGGCATCCAGCCGGGCGCGGCCCGCTCCCCGGCGCCGGACCTGTCGCAGAATCCCCAGGCCGTGTCCCAGACGCTGAGCGCCATCCTGCCGCCGGCCAATGACGTGGCGTCGCCCCGGCAGGGCTGCCTCGGCCTGCGGTCCCTGGCGGAGGCGGTGCGCAACGACTCCACCGGCCGCTTCCGCAACGCGCGGCAGACGCTGCAGAACGACGCGAACGCGCTGCAGGTCAACCGGGCCTGCCCGCAGATCTTCGACGACCTTCCCGACCTGCTGCCCTTCGTGATCGAGCATGTGGTGTCGCTCGAAGGCCAGGTGCGGGTGCCGGGCAGCTATCCGATCATCCCGGGCACCTCGCTCGCCACCGTGATCGACATCGCCGGCGGCGCCACGGTCGAAGCCGACCGCGGCGCGATCGAAGTCGGCTACTTCTCGACCCTGTCGCCGTCCAACCTCAGCGGCTCCTGGCGGTCGGTGCAGAGCCTCGGCGCCTCGACGGCCTCGGTCCGGCTCAACCCCGGCGACAGCATCCGCGTGCCGCAGAGCGCGCAGCTGCGCGAAGAGGGCACGGTCACCCTGGCCGGCGAGTTCACCCATCCCGGCCGTTATGTCATCCGCCGCGGCGAGACGCTGCTGCAGCTGATCCAGCGCTCCGGCGGCTACACCAGCCAGGCCTTCACCTATGGCGCGGTGTTCACCCGCGAGGCGGTGCGGGCCCAGCAGCAGGAAGGCTTCGAGCGCACGGCCCGGGAGATCCAGGCCGGGCTGCCGCAGCTGGTCGCGTCCCAGAGCGACGACAGCAAGAACCCGGCCGCGGCCCTGCCGGCGATCCAGGGCCTGATCCAGGAGCTGAAGACCATTCCGGCGGTCGGGCGCATCGTGATCGAGGCCGACCCGACGGTGCTGGCCGCGCGGCCTGAGCTCGATTTCACGCTGGAGTCGGGTGACAAGCTGACCGTGCCGAAGCGGCCGCTCTTCGTCACGGTCTCGGGCGAGGTGCTCAACCCCGGCACGGTGCAGTACGCCGGCAACCATACGGCCGACGACTACATCGACCTCGCCGGCGGCCTGACCCGTGCGGCGGATGAAGGGCGTGCCTTCATCGTCCTGCCGAACGGCCAGGCGCAGCCGCTGGACCTGTCGTCCTGGAGCTACAGCTCGGTCAAGGTGGCGCCGGGGTCGGTGGTCATCGTGCCGCGCGACCTGAACCCGTTCAACCTCTACACCCTGGCCAAGGATGTCGGTCAGGTGTTCAGCAACCTGGCCGTGGCCGCCGCCTCGCTGGTGGTGATCGGCCGGAACAACTGACGCCCCGCCCGGTCGGGCGGGCCTGTCGGTCGGAAGAAGGGGCGGCACCGTCGGTGCCGCCCTTTTCGTTTGTCCCGGCCTCGGATCTGGCGGCCGTCCAGGTGATATGATCTGATCCCGGAAGGGCCCCGTAAGAGCGTTGAGGGCAGCAGGGGCACGGCGGCGGCAGCATGCGGATCGCAGTCATCGGAACGGGCATCAGCGGCCTCGGCGCGGCGCATCTGCTGCAGTCGCGGGCCGAAATCGTGCTGTATGACGGCGCGGCGCGGGCCGGCGGCCATGCCAACACCGTCGATGTCGGCCAGGACGGGCGGCAGGTGCCGGTCGACACCGGCTTTATCGTCTGCAACGAGGCGACCTACCCGAATTTCCTGCGGCTGCTCGGGACGTTGGGCGTGGCGACCGAGCCCACCGACATGTCGTTTTCCTTCAGTGCCGCCGGTGGCCGCTTCGAATATGCCGGCGACACGCTGGGCGGGCTGTTCGCGCAGCGGCGCAACGCCTTCCGCCCGGCGCATTACGGCATGCTGCGGGACATCCTGCGCTTCTACCGCGAGGCGCCAGGCCACCTGGACGCAGGTTCGGCCGACCTGACCCTGGGCGACCTGCTCGCCGGCGGCGGCTATGGCAGCGGCTTCGTGCACGACCACCTGCTGCCGATGGGCGCGGCGATCTGGTCCTGCCCGACGGCGGAGATGCTGCGCTTCCCGGCCCGGTCCTTCATCCGCTTCTTCGCCAATCACGGACTGCTTTCGGTGCGCGACCGGCCGGTCTGGCGCAGCGTGCCGGGCGGCAGCCGGGGCTATGTCGAGGCACTGACCGCCCCCTTCGCCGGGTCGCTGCGGCTCGGCACGCCGGTGGCGTCGCTCCACCGCACCGCGATCGGCGTGGTGGTGCGCGACGCGGCGGGGCAGGAGGACCGGTTCGACCAGGTCGTGGTCGCCACCCATGCCGACCAGGCGCTGGCGCTGCTGGCCGAGGCGGCGCCGCTGGAGCGCGAGGTGCTCGGCGCCTTCCGCTTCCAGGGCAACGACGCCGTGCTGCACGACGACCCGGCCCTGATGCCGCAGCGCAAGCGGGCCTGGGCCAGCTGGAACTATCTCAGCGAGGCCCGGCGCGGCGGCGCGGTCAGCGTCACCTACTGGATGAACCGGCTGCAGCCGCTGCCCGGGCTGCGGCCGGTCTTCGTCAGCCTCAACCCGTTCCGAATGCCGCGGCCAGGCAGCGTCCTGGCCCGGATCCGCTACGACCATCCGGTGTTCGACCATCGGGCGCTGGCGGCGCAGGCGGCGATCGGCACCATCCAGGGCCGCGGCGGGATCTGGTTCTGCGGCGCCTGGTGCGGCTACGGCTTCCACGAGGACGGCCTGGCCGCCGGCGTCGCCGTGGCGGAGGCGCTGGGCGCCAGGCGGCCCTGGGCGGTCGAGGACATGTCGCCGGCGGCGCAGCACTGCCGGCCGCTGCGTCCGGCGGAAGCGGCATGAACTCGGCGCTCTATCACGGCCGGGTGGTCCATGCCCGCACCGGCGCGGTCCGCCACCGCTTCGCCTACCGCGTGTTCTCGCTGCTGCTCGACCTCGACGAGCTGCCGCAGCTGGGCGCCGGGCTCCGTACTTTTGGTTACAACCGCTGGGCGCTGTTGTCCTTCCGCGACCGCGACCACGGCCCGCGCGACGGCAGTCCGCTGCGGCCCTGGGTCGAGCGGGTGCTGGCGCCACTCGGGCTCGGCCCGATCGGCCGGGTGCGGTTGCTGTGCTTCCCGCGGCTGTTCGGCTATGTCTTCAACCCGCTCAGCATCTACTACTGCGACGATGCCGCCGGCCGGCTGGCCGCGATCATCTACGAGGTGCGAAACACCTTCGGCGAGATGCATTGCTACGCCGTGCCGGTCGATCCCGGGCGGCGGCCGGCCGCCCCGGTGCTGCAGAGCTGCGGCAAGGAATTCTACGTCTCGCCCTTCATCGCCATGCGGGCGCATTACCGCTTCCGGCTGTCGCCGCCGGAGGAGGGGCTGTCGGTGCTGATCCGGCAGTCGGTGGCGGAGGGCGAGGTGCTGGTCGCCAGCCTGGTCGGCCGCCGGGCGCCGCTGACCGATGGCGGCATCCTGCGCGCGGTGCTGCGCCATCCGCTGGTCACGCTGAAGGTGATCGGCGCCATCCACTGGCAGGCCCTGCTTCTGTGGCGCAAGGGCGTGCCGCTGCACCGTCACCCGCCGCCACCGGCCCAGGCAATCACCCTCTTCGCGTCCCCCGACAACCCATAGCGACCCGGTTCGATGACGAACGACACCTCCTCCTCGATCGCGACGCTCGGCCAGCGGTCCGGCACCACCTACCGGCCGTCGCCGCTGATGCGCGTGATGCTGTCGCTGTCCGGCCGGCTCCGCGTCGGGCGGCTGACCATCCGCTTTCCCGACGGCAGCGGCCGGGTGATCCCGGGCAGCGAGCCGGGGCCGGAGGCGGTGCTGGAGATCCGCCGCAACCGGCTGGCGCGGCGCTTCCTGTTCGGCGGCAATCTCGGCTTCTGCGAGGCCTATCTCGACGGCGACTGGGCCAGCCCGGACGTCGAGGCCCTGTTCACCTACTTCCTGCTGAACGAGGACGGCATCGAGCGGGCGATGAACGGCCCGTCCTGGTCGCGCGGGCTGCAGCGCCTGCTGCGCGGGCTGCACCCCAACAACCGGCGCGGCGCCCGGCGCAACATCGCCCGGCACTATGACCTCGGCAACGATTTCTACGCCGCCTGGCTGGACCCGAGCCTGACCTATTCGGCGGCGATCTTTGCCGCGGCCGACGAGGCCCTGCCCTCGGCGCAGCGGCGGAAATACGCGCTGATGGCCCAACGCCTGGACCTCCGGCCCGGCCACCGGCTGCTGGAGATCGGCTGCGGCTGGGGCGGCTTCGCCCGCTTCGCAGCGACCGAGATCGGTGCGGCCGTGACGGCGGTCACGATCAGCCGCGAGCAATATGAATTCACAAAGAAATCGATATATGAGAATGCACTATCAGACAAAATTAATGTGATACTTCAGGACTATCGGGACATCGGTGGAAGCTTCGACCGCATCGCCTCGATCGAGATGTTCGAGGCGGTCGGCGAGGCCTATTGGCCGGCCTTCTTCGCCACGCTGCGCCAGCGCCTGGTGCCGGGCGGCCGGGCGGCGATGCAGGTCATCACCATCGCCGACCGCTATTTCGACACCTACCGCGCCGGGGCCGACTACATCCAGAAATACATCTTCCCCGGCGGCATGCTGCCGTCGCCCTCGGCCCTGGCCGGCCAGGTCGCCGCGGCCGGGCTGCGGCTGGACGAGATGGCCGGCTACGGCGCCGACTACGCCCGTACCCTGCGGCTGTGGAACGGCCGGTTTCAATCCGCCTGGCCGGCGATCGAGCCGATGGGCTTCGACCTCCGCTTCAAGCGGATGTGGGAGCAGTATCTGGCCTATTGCGCCGCCGGCTTCGCCGCGGGCACGATCGACCTGCAGCAGCTCTCGCTGACCCGCGACTGATGGCCTGACCGCATGGGCGATGCCCGCCCGCTCCGATCCTGGCGGCTTGCCGCCTATGCGTCGCCGGCCCTGCCGCTCGCGGCGCTGACCCTGCCGGTCTACATCCTGCTGCCGACCTTCTATGCCCGCGACCTCGGCATCGGCCTGTCCGCGGTCGGGGCGATCCTGCTGCTGGCGCGGCTGTTCGACGTGGTGGTCGATCCGGTGATCGGCGTGCTCAGCGACCGGCTGGCGACGCGCTGGGGCCGGCGCCGGCCCTGGGTGGTGGCCGGGCTGCCGCTGACCATGGCCGCGATCTGGTTCCTGTTCGTGCCCGGCCAGGGTGCCGGCGGGGCGCATCTCCTGGCCTGGAGCCTGGCGCTGCATCTCGGCTGGACCCTGATGATCCTGCCGATGTATGCGCTGGGCGCCGAACTGTCGGCCGACTATCACCAGCGCAGCCGCATCGCCGGCTTCCGCGAGGGCGCGGTGCTGCTGGGCACGGTGGTGGCGATCGGCCTGCCGGCGCTGGCCGGGCTGGGCGACCAGCCGGCGGCGGCGCTGCGCCTGCTGGCGCTGCTGCTGGTCGTCCTGCTGCCGCTGACCGTGCTGCTCTTCGTCCTGGCGGTGCGGGAGCCGCCGGGGACTCCCGCAGCCGGCGCGCCGGGGCTGCGGCGCGGCCTGCGGCTGATGGCCGGCAACGCGCCGTTCCGCCGGCTGATCGCGGCTTATCTGCTGAACGGCTTCGCCAACAGCCTGCCGGCGACCGTGTTCCTGCTGTTCGTCGACAGCATCCTGCAGGCGCCGGGCAGCGCCGGGCCGCTGCTGCTGCTCTATTTCGGGGTCGGGGTCTGCGCCATCCCGCTTTGGCTCCTCATCGCCCGGCATGTCGACAAGCACCGGGTCTGGTGCGGCGCGATGCTGGCGAACTGCGCGGTCTTCCTGTGGGTGCCGCTGCTGGGCCCCGGGGACCTGCCAGTCTTCACCGCCATCGTCGTGCTCAGCGGGCTGGCGCTGGGCGCGGATCTGGTGTTGCCGCCGTCGATGCAGGCCGATGTCGTCGATGTCGACCGGGTCGAGAGCGGCCAGCAGCGCACCGGCCTGTTCTTCGCGCTGTGGAGCATGGCGACCAAGCTGGCCCTGGCCGCCGCGGTCGGCGCCGCCTTCCCGATCCTGGAGGCCGCCGGCTACGACGCCGCCGCACCGGACGGCACCGGCGACCTCGCCCTGGCGCTGCTCTATGGCACGGTGCCGGTGGCGTTCAAGCTGGCGGCGGTGGCGCTGATGTGGCGATATCCCCTGACCCGGCGCCACCAGGCCGAGATCCGTGACCGGATCGAGGCCGCAGCCGCTGGCAGCCCGTCATGACCGGGCGATCGGTCCGGCGCTTCATCGGCGCTCACGTCACGAAGAAATCGGCACTGGTCATGGCGAGCCCGGCCGAGAGGGTCGCGAACTGGACCGCCGCGGTTCCGCCCAGCCCGTCATGGTCGAACAGCAGGGCGCCGGTCGCGCTGTTGTAGATGATGCGGTCGTCGACATCCTGCGCCGCGGCGCCCGCGTGGAAGGCGCCGGCCGCGAGCGATCCCGCCGCCAATCCGGTGAAGACGGCGTTTTCCAGCTGGATCGTGTCGGCGGGGACGCTGAAGTCGAGGACGCGGTCGATGTTGGCGGCACCGAGCGTCGTGTCGAAGCGGAAGCTGTCGTTGCCGCCGTCTCCGTACAGCGTGTCGGCCCCGGCGCCGCCATCGATGACGTTGGCACCGGCGTTGCCGACGATGGTCTGGGAAAAGGCGTTGCCGGTGAGAGCGATCGCCGCCGTGCCCACCGCGCTGGTGGTGGAGAGCACCTCGACCTCGGAGCCGGCGGTCAGCGTGTGGCTGACCGAGGCCAGGACCCGGTCGGACCCGCCGCCCGCCGCCTCGACGACCCTGTCGCCGGAGTTGTCGACATAGTAGAGGTCGTTGCCGCCGTATCCGTACAGCGTGTCGGCCCCGGCGCCGCCATTGATGGCATTGGCGCCGGCGTTGCCGGCGATGATCTGGCCGAAGGCGTTGCCGGTGAGGGCGATCGCCGCCGTGCCCGCCACGCTGGTGGTGGAGAGCATCTCGATCTCGGATCCGGCGGCCAGCACATAGTTGACCGAGGCCAGGACCCGGTCGGACCCGCCGCCCGCCGCCTCGATGACCTTGTCGCCGGCTTCGTCGACATAATAGAGGTCGTTGCCGCCGTATCCGTACAGCGTGTCGGCCCCGGCACCGCCATCGATGACGTTGGCGCCGGCGTTGCCGGCGATGGTCTGGCCGAAGGCGTTGCCGGTGAGGGCGATCGCCGCCGTGCCCGCGACGCCGGTGGTGGTGAGTATCTCGACCTCGGAACCGGCGGCCAGCGCGTAGCTGACCGAGGCCAGGACCCGGTCGGACCCGCCGCCCGCCACCTCGACCACCCGGTCGGCGGCCGTGTCGACATAGAAGAGGTCGTTGCCGCCACGCCCGTACAGCGTGTCGGCGCCGGCGCCGCCAATGAGGCTGTCGTCGCCGGCACCGCCGTCGAGGGTATCGTTGCCGGCATCTCCGGTCAGCACATTGGCGGCGGCGTTGCCGGTCAGGAGGTTGGCGAGGGTATTGCCGACGAGGTTGAAGTTCGCCCCGCCGGTGGCGACGGCGTTCTCGACATTGTCGTCCAGGACATAGGTGAGGCGGCCGAGGGTGCTCGACACCTGGACCGTATCGATCCCGCCGCCCGCGGCTTCGCCCACGCTGTCGAATTGCAACGAGCCGCTGATCAGGGTGACGTCGCCCAGGATGTAGGTGTCGTTGCCGTCGCCGCCGAGGAGCTGGTCGATGCCGGCGCCGCCATTGAGCGTGTCGTCGCCGCCCTGGCCGTAGAAAAGATTGTGCGCGCCGTTGCCGGTGAGGACGTTGCCGAGGTCGTTGCCGATCACGTCGAGGCCGGTGCCACCGGTGACCTGCACGTTCTCGATGTTGGCGTCGAGATAGTACCGGATGTTGGCCTGGAAGCTGACCAGCACCGTGTCGACGCCGCCGTTCGCCGCCTCGACGACGCGGTCATACTCCCATCCGCTCTGGTCATCGATGAAGGTCTGGTCGTTCAGGACATAGGTGTCGTTGCCGGCGCCGCCGACGAGCGTGTCGAGGCCGGCGGCGCCATCGAGCACATCGTTGCCGTCATTTCCGGTCAGCGTGTTGAGGGCGGCGTTGCCGGTCAGGGCGTTCGCCAGCGCGTTGCCGGCGAGGTTGAAATCCAGCGTCCCCACGACGATGCCGTTCTCGACATTGGCGACCAGCGTGTAGCCATTGGAGATCATGTCGGGATCGTCGATCGCGGTGACACTGATGGTGTCGATGCCGGCGCCCGCGCCTTCGACGACGATGTCGTAGGGATGCCCGATCCCGTTGGGGAAGGCGGTGCGGTCGCCGAGCTCGTAATAGTCGTTGCCGGCGCCGCCCTCGAGGGTGTCGCGGCCGGCGAAGCCCTGGAGATAGTTGTTGCCGGCATTGCCGACCAGGTGGTTGTCGAGCGCGTTGCCGAAGCCGTTGACGCTGTCCGCGCCGGTCAGGACGAGATCCTCCAGGTTGTTGCCCAGCACCCAGCGGATCGGCGAATACACCGTGTCGTGGCCCTCCCCGGCGAAGTCGACCGGCGTGTCCTGCAGGTCGGCCACCACATAGGCGTCGTCGCCGGTGCCGCCATACATGTATTCGACGCCGCCGCCGAACCCGGCGATCAGCGTGTCGTTGCCGCCGAAGCCGCGGATCAGGTCGTTGCCGCCGCCGCCGTCGAGCACATTCGCCGCGTCGTTGCCGAACAGGTCGTTGGCCAAGCCGTTGCCGGCACCGTCGATCGCCGCCGCGCCGGTGAGGGTCAGGTCCTCGATCTCGCCGAAGCCGGCGAGCGAGAAGCTGACCGATGCCTCGATGCGGTCCTGCCCGGGATCGGGGGCGAGCAGGACGACATTGGCCCCGGCCAGGACGTAGACATCGTTGCCGTCGCCGCCGGACAGCGTGTCCGCGCGGTCGGCGAAGCTGCCGTCGGCGACGAGCCGGTCATTGCCGGTGCCGCCGCTGAGGTAGTCGCTGCCCGTGCCGGCATAGAGGGCATCGTCGTCGGCGCCACCCGTCAGGGCATCATTGCCGGCGCCGCCATCCAGCGTGTCGGAACCCGCGTCGTCCTGCAGCGTGTCGTCGCCGTTGCCGCCCTCATGCCAGTCATTGCCCGGCCCGCCGCTGGTGATGTCGTTGCCGTCGCCCCCGACCAGATGGTCGTTGCCGCTCGCGCCGATGATGAGGTCGTTGCCGTCGCCGCCATCCAGCAGGTCGCTGTTGCTGCCGGAGCTGATCGTGTCATTGCCGGCGAGCCCATAGACCACGATCGGGTCGTTGATGGTGACGAAACTGAGATTGTCGTCCCCGGGAGTGCCGAAGAACGGATCGGGCATGAGGAGTCCTCCATGCCGGCCCTATCGCCGGTCAAGTCTCCGCACGCTAGGCGGTCGCGCAGGCCTTGTCGTCATTCGAACGGATGACGCCGTCCGGAATGGGCCACGGCTCTCACTTGCCGGTGAAGCGCGACACCAGCGGGAAGTAGAGCGCGTGGGGCAGGGCGCGCAGCAGCTTCAGGAGGAAGGCGAAGCGGCGCGGGAAGGCGATCTCGAACCCGTCCCCGGCGAGGCCGGCGACGATGCGGTCGGCGGCCTCCTCGGCCGAAATCAGGAACGGCATCGGGAAGCGGTTGCGGTCGGTCAGCGGCGTCCTGACGAAGCCGGGGCTGACCAGCTGGATCTTGAGGCCGAGGCGGCGGAAGTCGAAGCGCAGCGCCTCGCACATCGCGATCAGCCCGGCCTTGGTCGCGCTGTAGCCGATCGCCCCGGGCAGGCCGCGATAGCCGGCGACCGAGGCGATCACCGCGAGATGGCCCCGCCGCCGGGCGCGCCAGTCCGGCAGCAGCGCCTCGATGCAGGCGGCGGTGGCGACCAGGTTGAGCTCGACGATGCGGCGGAAGGCGGCGAGGTCGAAATCATCGGCGGAATCGGGCGCGTAGGTGCCGGCGCCGAGGATGGCCAGCGCGATCGGGCCGTGCTCGGCCTGGATGCGCGCGACCGTGCCGCGCACCGCCTCGGCGTCGGTGACGTCGGCAGGGTAGGGCAGCAGGCGGCCAGCGGGGCCTTCCGTCGCCAGAGCTGCCAGCGCCTCGGCGCCACGTGCGGTGCAGGCCACCCGCCAGCCGTCGCGGGCCAGGCGCAGGGTCGTCGCCCGGCCGATGCCGGAGGATGCGCCGGTGATCCAGGCGACGCCGTCAGCGGGTCGAGCCATGGGGCCTCATGCTGCGTGGCCTTCCAGGCGGTAGGTGACCTCGCTGCCGCGGGCGGTGAAGGCCAGCTTCACCCAATTCCCGTTGGCGGCGTACCAGATGTCGAGGGTGATCTCGCCGTCGATGTGGTAGCGCGTCGCCCGCACCGGTCCGGACGGGGTGTCGACCATCTCCTGCCCCAGGCCGCGGCTGGCGACCGGCAGCAGCTTGCCGCTGCGGGTGTCGAGCAGCTGGGTCTGCCCGATCAGCCGTGGGGTCCAGTAGCTCGATGGGATGACGCCGCCCGGCGCGTCGTAGTCGCCGAAGGTGGAGCGGATGCGCAGCGCGTCGCCCACCCGCCGGCCGTGGACGACATAGGGCTTGCCGTCGTCGTCGGTGGTGGTCTCGATCGCCACCAGCCGGTCGCCCTCCCAGGTCTCGTGGTTGCGGTGGGTGAAGCGGAACACCGGGATGCCGGCGAAGGTGACGACCAGGTCGACCGCGATGCGGACATCCAGGCGGTTGCCGACCCACGTGAAGTCGAGGCGGTGGGTGCCGATGTCGTCGCCGCCGCGCAGCACCCGGAAGGCGATGTCGTGGTCGCCGGGCGCCGCCAGCGACCGGGCCGGCAGCAGCAGCAGCCCGGCGGCCATCGCCGCCCCACCGGTCAGCAGGGTGCGACGTGCCAGGTCGCCACGTGGGGGTGCCGGTGCCGTCGCTCCGTGATCCATGGGCCTTCTCGCGTCGCCACGTCCTGGCCGCGCCATGGCGGGCACGACCGGTTTTCTGTACGGATGCAGGGCGCGGCCGGATCAGACGGCCATGCCCGTCCTTCGCTGCAAGGGTGACGATGATACGCCGGCTTCACCGCTTGTCTCTATCCGCGTTGTGCTGCGTCTTGCTCCTCAGTGCCTGCGCCACGCTGCGCCAGGGCCCGGTCGAGGCCGACCCGTTGCGGCTGGCGCCCAGGACCCTGGACAGCCAGGGTCGCATCGGCCGGCTGACCTATCAGGGCGCACTGGTGCTCAGCGGCGGCACCGCCCGGTTCGGCGGCTTCTCAGCGCTGCATGTGGATGCGGATGGCGAGGGCGTGATCGCGATCTCCGATCGCGGCGCCGTGCTGCGCGGGCGGCTACGGCACGATGCGGAGGGCCGGCTGGCCGGTTTCGCCGTCGACCGGCTCGACCCGCTGCCGGGCGCCGACGGCAAGCCGGTGCGGGGCGAATGGAGCGATGCGGAGAGCCTGGCGCCGCTGCCGGACGGCCGCTTCGCCGTCGGCTTCGAGCACCGCGCCCGCATCGGGCTCTACGACGCCGGTTTCGCCCCTCCGCAGGCCGAACTGCCGCTGCCGGAGGGCATCGAGGTCGAGCCGAACCAGGGGCTGGAGACCATGGCGACGCTGGCGGATGGCCGGCTGCTGCTGGTGGTCGAGGCCGACGGCACGCCCGACCCGACGCTGCACCAGGCCTGGCTCGGCGGCGCCGCGGGCTGGGACCGGCTGTCCTACCGCGCCGAGGCCGGCTTCAAGCCGGTCGACGCTACCCGGCTGCCGGATGGGGACATCCTGGTGCTGGAGCGGCGCGACCCGATCCTGCTGACTATGGGCGGCCGCATCGTCCGGCTGCGCGCCGACGACATCCGGCCCGGCGCGGTGCTGGCTGGCGAGGAGCTGGCGCGGCTGAACGGTCCCGATCTTGGCGAGAATTTCGAAGGCATCGCCGCCTGGCGGGATGCCGATGGCGCGACCCGGATCGCGATCATTTCTGACAACAACTTCCTGATGCTGCTGCGCACCGTGCTGGCCGAGTTCACCCTCGATCCGGGGTAGCAGGGCAGCGCCCGCGGCGGTTGTCCGCCGGCCTCGAACCGGCCTAGCCTGACCGACCTGTCGGAAGCGGAAACACGGGCGTCATGCAGATCACCGACCTCATCAACTCGATCGCCGACCGCGGCCTCGAGCTCTTCGCCTTCGGCCGCGGCCGGGCCCTGCCGGAGGATCTGCCCGGCATCTGCCGGGCGCTGCTGTCCGAGCGCGGCGAGGCCTCGGGCATCGCTTTGGCGCGCGAACTGGTCGCGCTCTACGGCCGGCTGGATGCGGCCGGGCGCGAGGCGTTCTTCACCCTGCTGGCGCGCGAATTCGGCCCCGACCACGATGCGATCGCCACCGCCGCCCGGGCCTTCGTCGCCGAACCCAGCGCCGACGGGGCCCTGGCCCTGGCCGAGGCGGCCGAGCCGCCGCGCCGCGAGCTGCTGCGCCGGATCAACATGCTGCCCGAGGGCACGGAGTTCGTGATCGACCTGCGCGCCGACGCGCTCGACCTCGTCGACGGGAAGCCGGAGCTGCGAATCGTGGATGCCGACCTGAAGCACGTCCTGACTTCCTGGTTCTCCGGCGGGTTCCTGGAGCTGCGCCGCATCACCTGGGAGACGCCGGCGATCATCCTGGAGAAGCTGATCCAATACGAGGCGGTGCACGCCATCCCGGGCTGGGAGTTCCTGCGCCGGCGCCTGGCCGAGGACCGGCGCTGCTACGCCTTCTTCCACCCGGCGCTGCCGAACGAGCCGGTGATCTTCGTCCAGGTGGCGCTGGTGCGCGGGCTGGCCGGCAAGGTCGGTCCGCTGCTCGACCCCGACGCGCCGGTCGGCGACCCGGCGGCCGCCGACACCGCGATCTTCTATTCGATCACCAACACCTTGAAGGGCCTGCGCGGCATCTCCTTCGGCAGCTTTCTGCTGAAGCATGTGGTGGCCGACCTGCAGCAGACCCTGCCGAACCTCACCACCTTCTCCACCCTGTCGCCGATCCCCGGCTTCCGCCATTGGCTGGAGACGGTGGCGCCACAGCACGACCGGCCCGCGATCCACGCCGCGGCCGAGGCGCTGCTGCCGGTGCTGGCCGGGGAGGGTGGGCTGGAGGCGGTCGGCGCGGACAAGGCGCTCAAGGCCTCGCTGTTCGGCCTGTGCGCCCGCTACCTCGGCGCCGAGCTGCGGCCGAACGGCCGGCTGATCGACCCGGTGGCCCGCTTCCACCTCGGCAACGGCGCCCGGCTGGAGCGGCTGAACTGGGCCGGCGACACTTCGCCGAAAGGGCTGGAGCAGGGCTGGGGTCTTCTGGTCAATTACCTCTATGATCCGGCCGAGCTGGAGCGGAACCACGAAGCCTTCGTCAATGCCGGCCGGGTGGCGACGAGCCGCGCGGTCGCCCGCCAGCTGAAGCCCTATCTCTGACTCGCCGAGCCGCATGACCAATCTCTACGACGCCCTCTCCGCCCGCTTTCCCGAAGACCGCAGCAAGACGGCGCTCGACCTCGCCGACGGCCGCCGCATCAGCTATGGCGCGCTGGAGGCGGCGAGCGCCCGCATTGCCAACCTGCTGCGGCGGCTGGGCGTGGCGCCGGGCGACCGGGTGATGGTGCAGGTCGACAAGTCGCCGGAGGTGGTGTCGCTCTATCTCGGCTGTCTGCGGGCCGGGGCGGTCTACCTGCCGATCAACACCGCCTACACCCGTGGCGAGGTTGCCTATTTCGCCGGGGATTCCGAGCCGGCGCTGGTGATCTGCCAGCCGGCCCGGCTGGTAGAGATCGAGGCGGTGGCGCAGCCCGTCGGCGCCAGGGCGGTGCTGACCCTCGGCGCGGCCGGGGAGGGGACCCTGCCCGAGGCCGCGGCCGCCGAGAGCGACAGCTTCGAGACGCTGCCGCGCGGGCCGGACGACCTGGCGGCGATCCTCTACACCTCCGGCACCACCGGCCGCTCCAAGGGGGCGATGCTCAGCCACGACAACCTGCTGTCGAATGCGCTGACCCTGCATGATTACTGGGGCTTCCGGCCGGACGACGTGCTGCTGCACGCTTTGCCGATCTTCCACACCCATGGCCTGTTCGTCGCCACCAACTGCGCGCTGCTGGCCGGCGCCACCATGCTGTTCCAGCCCAAGTTCGACGCCGCCGAGGCGCTGCGCCTGCTGCCGCGCGCCACGGTGATGATGGGAGTGCCGACCTTCTACGTCCGGCTGCTGGAGCAGGAGGGCCTGACGGAAGAGCTGTGCCGCGGCATGCGCCTGTTCATCTCCGGCTCGGCGCCGCTGCTGGTCGACACCTTCGAGCAGTTCCGGCAGCGCACCGGCCACACCATCCTCGAACGCTACGGCATGACCGAGACCAACATGAACACCTCGAACCCGCTCGACGGCGAGCGGCGGGCGGGGACGGTCGGCTTCCCCCTGCCGGGTGTGTCGCTGCGGGTGGTCGATGACAATGCGAAGTCCCTGCCGCCGGGCCAGATCGGCGTGCTCGAGGTCAAGGGGCCCAACGTGTTCAAGGGCTATTGGCGGATGCTGGAGAAGACGGCGGCGGAGTTCCGCGCCGATGGCTTCTTCATCACCGGCGATGTCGGCGTGGTCGACGACCGCGGCTATGTCTCGATCGTCGGCCGGGCCAAGGACCTGATCATCTCCGGTGGCTTCAACATCTATCCGAAAGAGGTCGAGAGCCTGATCGACGCCATTCCGGGCGTCGAGGAATCGGCGGTGATCGGCCTGCCGCACCCGGATTTCGGCGAGGCGGTGGCGGCGGTGGTGAAGATGCACCCGGGCGCCGCGCCGCTCGACCCCGCCGCGGTCCAGGCGGCGCTGCAGGACCAGCTCGCCCGGTTCAAGCAGCCCAAGGCGGTGTTCGTCGTGGCGGAGATCCCGCGCAACGCCATGGGCAAGGTGCAGAAGGCGGCGCTGCGGGCGCAGTACCAGGCGACGTTCACGTCGTCCTGACGCTCGCGGTCACTTGCAGGCGGGGTCACCGATCTCGAGGCGGAACTTGCGCGGCCCCGGGTCCGACCGCGATTCGCCGACGACGCGGATGTCCAGCGCGCAGGTCCCGGCCTGGATGCGGTAGAGGTCGTCGCCCACCCGCTCGATCCGGTCGATCGGGGCTTCGTCCAGCTTCCGGGCCACGTCGCCGTTGTCCAGGATCGCCTGGATTTCGGCCGCCCGCTGCCAATAGGGCGGCAGCGCGGCCTGGGCCCCGGCCATCGCGGCCACGAGCAGGATGGCGGCGGCGCCTCCGGCCGCGGTCCTGCGCCGAAACCTGTCACTGAAGAATCGAACGGTCATCGATGGTTCCCCCGGGGCGAAGAGTGCCGCAGATGGCCGTCACCGCCAACCGGTGCGGAGGAACCGGGCCGCTATCCCTCATCTGGGGGATGTGGCTTGGCGGAAGATGACCTAGTTTCTGCGAGCAGGCACGGTGGTTCGGGTTGATCGGATTCAGGTCTGTTGGAATTGCGATGAATCATTCAGAACTGGAATTGCGGCGATCCGCGGGGCGGATGGTCCACGACCATGGCGGGGAGGCGCCGCGGAAGGCGCGGGTGCGGGCCGAGTGGCTGGAGAAGATCGGTGCATCCTCCGCCGCCGAGACGTGGCGCCAGATCGCCACCCGCTGCGTGGAACTGCTGCAGGCTGTCCGGGTCCAGTGACGGCCACCCATTGGAGGATGAGAATCCTCGATCGGTCGGCGCGCTAGAGGCAGATCCTCAAGCCGCCGGGCGGGGTGTGCCGGCGCTTGGCCCAATGGCAGACGCGCTCGCTCCAGACGAGGGTCCGGCTCGAGCCCGTCTGTCCCGGCTCCGCCGCCATCCGTCCCATGCCCTCGGGGGCCGATGCCTGAACCGCGGCCGCCGCATAGATCGAGGACATCGTCTGGTTGTGCCGGTCGAGCGACAGCCGGCCGGTGTCGGCGAGACGGTGCGCGCTTGCGGCGAGGGCTCTGCGTGCCGGTGGGTCCCGGATCAATCCGGACAGCGCCTCGACATAGGCCTGGACCCGGCGGTCCTCCGTCATGGCATTGGACACGAGCCGCGCATCCACCCCGTCCTGGAACAACTCGCCGATATGCTCCATGCCCGGCCCGCTCGACGTCACGATCGCCGCACCTGCGGCGGCCGCTTCGACCAGGCCCATGCCGAAACTCTCGAACAGGGTCGGGGAAAAGAAGATATCGACCTGGGCGAGGCGGTCGAGATAGGTCGCCCGCGGCATCGTCGCATGGACCTCGACCCCGATTGCTTCCAGGCGCTCCGCGGCATCCGGGGGACAGCCGGACACCACCGTCGCTCGAAAGCTGTTTCCCAGCTGGGCATGGAGCCGTTCCAGGACCGCGACGGCGAGGCGACCGCCCTTGTCCTCGAAGGTGCGGCCCATGAACAGGATGGTGGGGATCTCGGATGATCCGGCCCGCGGCGGGGACGCCGGCACCGCCGGGTAGACCACCTCGGTCTTGGCGGCGAGCGCGGCGACGATGGCAGGGTCGATCAGCGGATTGCCCAGGATTTCACTGAAGAACTGCCGGTGGGCGCGTTCGCTGCGAAGCATGATCCGCGTGCAGCCCGGGTCGGCATAGCGCACCGCCATCGCGGCTTCTCGGCGCTGGACCTGCGCTTCGCCGGGGCGACGCGACCCTTCATGGATCCCGAGCGCAAAGAACGCGCCGATCTGCAACGGCAGCAGCAGGCAGTCGGCGTCCACCACCCAGGGCAGGGCGGTATCGACCGGGAAGCGGGCGGAATGGATCAGGTCCACCCGATGCTCATCGTCGAACCGCACCCATTCGCATTCGCTGTGATCATGGATCGGCGAGAACGGATCGCTCGACGCTGCCTCGTATTGAAAGCAGGTGCCGTACGCACCTTCGCAATATTCGATATCCGGCGCGGGATTGTCGGTCAGGGCACCGTGGATGCCGTCGTGCAGTTCGTGGGAGGGACCGAGAAGGACGCGCATGGCCGACCTATTGGGCTGGAAGCAGCGCTGCGGCCCGGCCGGCCGTGGCGGGCGCGACCCGGCTGCGCATGTGACCGATCAGGCCGCCCAGGCCGCAGCATTCCGGCGTGTGGCCGATGTCGTGCCGCGACGCGGTGTATTGCTCATGCGGGCACCATCCGTTGCAGATCGCGAAATTCGGGCAGGCCCGCATCGCGTCCACGGCCTCTTGCCTGCGCAGACGCAATTCCTGCATCGCCGGCCCCGACCGCAGCGCGGCAAAGCTGTCGGCGACGATGTTGCCGAAGGTGTAGGCCGGATTGCCGTTGAACAGATCGCAATGGGCGATCTCGCCATCGGGCTCGACCAGGAAATAGGATCCGAAGCAATTGCCCGCCAGCACGCAGGTGGCGCTGGGCCGGCCCGTCAGCCGCTTCAGCAGGGAACTGAACTCGCGGATCCGGATGGTGGGGTCGCCATGTTCCAGCCATCGGTCGAAGAGGCGGGACAGGAACGCGCCCATCTCGCCGGGCGTGACGTAGTGCCGTGCGCTTTCGCCGGGACGGGCGTCCGGCGCATTCCGGGGCTTGGCGGCCAGCAGGCCGAAGCTCGTGATGCCCTGGTCGAGGCAGAAATCGAACACGAAGTCGGGCCCGAGGTCGAGGGTCTGGCGATCGACGACCATCAGGACGCTGACCGGGATGCCGTGACGCTTCAGGATGTCGATCCCGCGGCGGACCCCGTCATAGGATCCCCGGCCGGCGACGTCGCGCCTTTGCCGGTCATGCACGACGGCAGGGCCGTCGAGGCTGACGCTGACGGAAAAGCGGTTCGACCCGAGGAAGCGGGCCCAGTCGTCGTCGATCCGGGTGGCGTTGGTCTGCAGCGAATTGACGATGGTCTGACCCGGGCGCCGCAGCCGCGCCTGGGTGTAGATGGCCCGTTCGAAGAAGGCCTGGCCGAGCAGGGTCGGTTCGCCGCCATGCCAGATGAACTCGATGGTCTGGTGCAGCGGATCGGCCAGCACCCTCTCGGTCATCGCGGCGAGCACCGGGAAGGTCATGATCTGATCGTGGCCGGCGCGCCAGTCGTTGCAGTAGTCGCAGCGCAGGTTGCACAGCCGCGTGGCCTTGACGATCAGCGCCACATAGGCGCCGCTCACGTTCCGTCCCCCCGGGCCGCGACGATCCGGTCGAGGGCGGCGGCCTGTTCCGCGGTCACGCCGTCCGGCGGTTGCAGCAGCGATCGCGACCAGGGGTCCATCGCGGCCCGGAGCAAGGCGTCGAGGATGGCGCGTTCAGAGTCCGGAAGACTGTCGCCGAACCTCTGGATGCTTTCGGCGAAGGCTTCGGTCGTGGTCGGGTCGATCGTCAGCCGCTCGGAGGGGGATTTGAGCATGGCTGCACCACGCGCTAACGCTTCACGCTGACGAACAGGCGCTGGAGGATCTCGATATCCTCGCCGAACTCGATCTTGTCCTTGCGCTCCCAGACCGGATCGATCCGGACCCATCCCTGCGGGCCGCCGGCGGGCAGGTTCAAGGCGCTGATGATGGCGCGGGCGGATGTCCGGAGGTCCGCCGTGATCCGCGAGATGGCGATCGTCTCGGGGTGCAGGTCCCGGGCCATCTCGACCAGAAGCTGGGCGATGGACCGCTGCTCGGCCGGAAGGTCTTTCGACCATTCCGTCAACTTGGCGGTGAAGGCTTGGATGTCTTTCTGCGAGGCGGGTGCAGATCCCTTTTCCGGTTTGGCCATAACGAACTCCTGGTCCGTCGACAATTTCGGGGTGTGTGATTATTTCATGTTTACGGTAATTTTATTCCGATCTCGGCCGTTGCCCGGGGACGCAAGCGACGTTTTGCACTCGATGACAAACGGCCTGGGTGTGGACGGCTTTCATCGGACCATGGAACAGGGGCGCCCCGCATCCCCCATCTGAGGGAGTTGCCCGTCCTGAAATTGGTGTAGGGCGGAGCCTGGATCGGGCGCTGCGGGCCCGGCCCGGAGCCGGCGCTTCGCCGTCGTGGCGACCACAGCCCCCAAAACCGAAACCGAAGGGCAGGGGGTGGTGCCGGATGCAGGGGTCGAACCCGCGACCTTCGGTTTACAAAACCGCTGCTCTACCGACTGAGCTAATCCGGCGTCGGCCCATTCCCTAACGACTCCGGCGGGTCCTGTCCAGCCGGGAGCGGTGCTCCGACGGCCGAATCTGCGGCCGTTCCGGGCCCCGTTCTCCAGGCGCCCGCGGGCCCGCCGCTTTGACCTTGACTCCGCCCGGGGGCGGGCATACATGGCCTGTGACGCCGAACGAGCCCAGCCCGCCGGCGCCTATCGCACAACGAGAGACAGATGGACGACCACCCTAGTCGTGGCGTCGCCAAGGCCGATCGGGCCGCGGTGACGTCACCGGAACATCACAGAATCGCGCTCGGCTCCGGCCGGGTGGATGGCGTGAGCCGGACCTAGGGTCGGTACGCCGTTCGCCCCATCCGCGCCGCGTGCGGATACGGAGCGAACGATGAACCTCGCTTTTCTCGCCTTTTTCGATCGCCGCCTGCGCGTCACGCCGGGTGCCGTCGTGTCCCCCCGTGCCGAGGCGCTGGCCGCCCTGCCGCGGTTCCGCAACCGTGACCTGCGGCACGATCCCGTCCCGGACCACGAGACGGTGGTGCAGCGCTGGGCCCGCGACCCGGGCACCGGCAAGCTCGCCGCCCAATGGTCCGAGCGCCCGACCGAGCCGACGGCCCCGGCCGCGCCGGTCGACGACCTGGCCGAGCACCGCGCCCGCCGGGCGCCGCGCTACCGCTCGCGCTTCGTCTGGACCGACCGCCGCAGCGCCTGACGGCGTGTCTCTCCGGTTGCAGGTTGGGCGTCACCTCTCCCGCCGGACGCGGGAGAGGTGACGTGGGGCCCCTGCATTGACGGCCTCCGGGACGAGGCGCGCGGCTGGCCTGTGCCCCAGGCGGGCGGGCAAAGCTGGCCCTGGCGGCGGAAGCGCGGTAGAAGGCGCGTTTTCCTGTTACGCTCGAGTCCATGACCCCCTCCGCCCGCATCCAGGCCACGATCGATATCCTCGAGCGTCTCGCCATCGAAAACCGCCCGGCCGATGCCTTGGTCTCGGCCTATTTCCGCACCCGCCGCTTCATCGGCTCGAAGGACCGCAGCGAGGTCGCCGCCCGGGTCTATGCGGTGCTGCGCCACCACGCCCGGCTGGGCTGGTGGCTGGCCCGGGTCGAGGCCGAGGACACGCCGCGCAACCGCGTCATCGCCGAGCTGACCCTGTCCGAGGGCGTGGCGGTGAAGGACATGGGCCGGCTGTTCTCCGGCGAGACCTATGCGCCGATTCCCCTGGACGGCCCCGAGGACAGGCTGGTCAAGGCCACCTCCGGCCAGGCGCTGGACGACGAGGCGATGCCGAAGCCGGTGCGGTCGGAGATCCCGGACTGGGCCTCGCCTTCGCTGGAGGCCATGTTCGGCGACCGCTTCGAGGTCGAGGTCAACGCGCTGCTCGACCAGGCGCCGCTCGACCTCCGGGTCAACGAGCTGCGCGCCGACCGCGACGAGGTGCTGAAGACCCTGCTGGCCGGCAAGCTGGACGTCGTGCCGACGCCGCTGTCGCCGGTCGGCATCCGGGTCAAGGGCCGGCCCCAGCTCGGCCGCCACCCGGCCTTCCAGTCCGGGCTGATCGAGGTGCAGGACGAAGGCTCGCAGCTGATCGCGCTCCTGGTCGACGCCCGGCCGGGCCAGCAGGTGGTGGATTTCTGCTCCGGCGCCGGCGGCAAGGCGCTGGCCCTGGCGGCGCGGATGCGCGGCAAGGGCCGGGTCGTCGCCTGCGACGTGTCCAAGGGCCGGCTCGACCGCGGCAAGGAGCGGCTGCGCCGCGCCGGCATCGACAATGTCGAGCCGCGCCTGTTGGAGAACGAGCGTGACCGTTGGGTGAAGAAGCAGCGCGGCAAGTTCGACCGCGTGCTGGTCGACGTGCCGTGCACCGGCACCGGCGCCTGGCGCCGCAACCCGGATGCGCGCTGGCGGCCGATGGACCTGGAGCGCCTGCTCGGCGTCCAGCGCGAGATCCTGGACAGCGCCGCCCGCCTGGCCAAGCCGGATGGCGGCCGCGTGATCTACGCCACCTGCTCGCTGTTGCGCGAGGAGAACGAGGCCCAGGTCGAAGGCTTCCTGGCGACCCATCCCGACTACCATCTGCTGCCGATCGAGACGATCTGGGACGAGGTGGTGGGCACCGGCCCGGCGCCGACCACCGGCATGCTGCGCCTGTCGCCCGCGGCCAACGGCACCGACGGCTTCTTCGTCGCGGTGATGGAGCGCGGCACCAGCGCCGGAGCGGCGGCCGACATATCGGCGCCCGTCGACCCGGAATGATCCGACGGGCCGGGGTCGCGGATGCGGCCGCGATCGCCGCGATCCACGTCCAGGCCTGGCAGGAGAGCTATCGCGGGCTGATCCCCGACGACTACCTGAACCGGCTCGGCGTCGCCGAACGCACCCGCAGCCATGCGCGCTGGCTGGAGAAGGAGGGGCGGGGGGCGAGCTTCCTGGCGCTCGACGGCCGCCGCCCGGTCGGCTTCGTCCAGTGCGGTCCGGCCCGCGGCGCGCCGCATCCCGGCTGGGGCGAGGTCTACGCCCTCTACCTGCTCGAGGAGGCCAAGGGCCTGGGCCATGGCCGCGCCCTGATGGTGGCCGCGGCCGACCATCTGGCGGAGCAGGGGTGGACGCCCTTCCTGCTGTGGGTCCTGACCGCGAATTTCCGCGCCTTCGGCTTCTACCGCCATCTCGGCGGCGCCGTCTTCGCCGAGAAGATGGAACGCTTCGGCGGTTCCACCCTGGCCGAGAGCGGCTTCCGCTTCGACGGCCGGATCCCGGGCGCGCTGGACGGCTGAGGGCCGATGCCGAGTGTCTGGCCGAGTGTCTGGGCCATCCTGGCGCTGTATCTGCTGGCGATCAGCGTCGTCGCCTTTGCCGCCTTCGCCTGGGACAAAAGCTGCGCCAGGGCCGGCCGGCGCCGGATTCCGGAGCGGACGCTGCTGACCCTGGCGCTGGCCGGCGGCACGCCCGGCGCCATCGCCGGCCAGCGGCTGCTGCGCCACAAGACGCAGAAGCAGCCGTTCCGCTCGCGCCTGCGGTGGATCGCCATCGCCCAGGCGCTGCTGGTCGTGGCGCTATGCGCGCTGGCGATGCTCTGAGCCGCTGCCTCCATCTTCGCGCATGGACGCCTCGCGCCGGGCGCGGGCGCCATCGCTTGTCGTACGGGCGGCGGACGTATAAATCTCCGTCTCACCGCCCGACCCCGGAGTTGCCATGACCGCCCCGACCGCTACGCCGTCGCCGGACCGCGTTCTCATTCTCGATTTCGGCAGCCAGGTCACCCAGCTGATCGCCCGCCGGGTGCGTGAATCCGGCGTCTATTGCGAGATCTGGCCGTTCAACCAGGCCGGCGACGACCGGATCCGGGCCTTCGACCCGCGCGGCATCATCCTGTCGGGCAGCCCGGCCTCGGTCACCGAGGCGGCCTCGCCCCGCGCGCCGCAGCTGGTGTTCGAGCTCGGCATTCCGGTGCTCGGCATCTGCTACGGCCAGCAGACCATGTGCGAGCAGCTCGGCGGCGCGGTCGAGGCGGGGCACCATCGCGAGTTCGGCCGCGCCTGGCTGGATGTGCGCGAGAACTGCACCCTGTTCGACGGCGCCTGGGCGCTCGGCGCGCGCGAGCAGGTGTGGATGAGCCATGGCGACCGGGTCACCCGGCTGCCGGACGGCTTCCGCATCGTCGCCACCAGCGAGAACGCGCCCTTCGCCGCCATCGCCGACGACACCAGGCGTTTCTACGGCGTGCAGTTCCACCCCGAGGTGGTGCACACGCCGCATGGCGCGGCGCTGCTGCGCAACTTCACCCACCATGTCTGCGGCTGCACCGGCCTGTGGACCATGGCCGCCTTCCGCGACCAGGAGATCGCCAAGATCCGCGCCCAGGTCGGCACCGGAAAAGTCATCTGCGGCCTGTCCGGCGGCGTCGACAGCGCCGTGGCGGCGGTGCTGATCCACGAGGCGATCGGCGAGCAGCTGACCTGCATCTTCGTCGACACCGGCCTGATGCGCACCGGCGAGGCGGAGCAGGTGGTGTCGCTGTTCCGCGGCCATTTCAACATCCCGCTGATCCATGTCGATGCGTCGGAAATGTTCCTCGGCCGGCTCGAGGGCATCAGCGACCCCGAGCAGAAGCGCAAGACCATCGGCGCCGCCTTCGTCGAGGTGTTCGACGCCGAGGCGGAGAAGATCGACGGCGCCCGCTTCCTGGCCCAGGGCACCCTCTACCCCGACGTGATCGAGAGCGTGTCCTTCACCGGCGGCCCGTCGGTGACGATCAAGAGCCACCACAATGTCGGCGGCCTGCCGGACCGGATGAAGCTGGCGCTGGTCGAGCCGCTGCGCGAGCTGTTCAAGGACGAGGTCCGGGTGCTGGGGCGCGAGCTCGGCCTGCCCGAGGATTTCGTGGGCCGCCACCCCTTCCCGGGGCCGGGGCTGGGCATCCGCATCCCCGGCGAGATCCGCCGCGACATGCTGGAGATCCTGCGCAAGGCCGATGTGATCTATCTCGAGGAGATCCGCCGCGCCGGCCTGTACGACGCGATCTGGCAGGCCTTCGCCGTGCTGCTGCCGGTGCGCACGGTGGGCGTGATGGGCGACGGCCGCACCTACGACTTCGTCTGCGCGCTCCGGGCCGTGACCTCGACCGACGGCATGACCGCCGACTACTACCCGTTCGACCACGAATTCCTGGGCCGGGTCTCGACCCGCATCGTCAACGAGGTCCGCGGCATCAACCGCGTGGTCTACGACATCACCTCGAAGCCGCCCGGGACGATCGAATGGGAGTGAAGGGGAATCGATGTGTCCCGGCCGAGAAGGCAATATCCATCTCTACGGCGATGGTTGCTTAAGCTCCATGTCGACCTGCTAACGATAGATGGCGTCATCGATCCGTTTGCCGCCGCTTATCCAGCCGAGTTGAGTACCTTTGAGCGCCTCGTTCTGACCCTGGAGGATCGTCGATTCTTCAAACATATGGGGATCGATTGGCGGCGACTTGTCCGCGAAGGGTGCAGAGCAGTCGCTTTCCAAAAGCACGGCGGCGCAAGCACAATCGACATGCAGCTCGTGCGAACTGCGACAGGCTATCGGGACCGGAAAATCCGGCGGAAATTACACGAAGCGCTTCTCGCCTACATTATCCAGCATCGATATTCGAAGCTCGAAATACTCCGATCATATTTGCGAATCGCTTATTTCGGAACTGGCATGAAAGGTAGCGAGGCGGCTGCCTATCGACTTTACAATATGCATCCGACACAATTGAACGTTGATCAGGCCGCGAGCGTCGCCGCGATGCTGGTTTTTCCGCGTCCTCGCGATCCTGGCGAGGGTTGGACGCGCAAGCATTTACGAAGGGCGAATTACATAAAAGCGGTCTACGCGCGATACAAAGAGCGCTTTGACAAGATCGAGGAAAGAATATTCTCCTAGACTTGATTCCGAGTAGGGAAGTCGCCGACCGAAGTAAATTTCCTCGCGTCGATGTTCGACGATGTCGGTCAGATCGCGCAAAAATGCATACGTTGCGGCCTGTACGCTGTTGAGCCGGGCTTTCGGCTCGATCAAATCGGACCAGTTAGGAGACGCGCCGCTCGCCCGCTCCCGCAGCACCTGTTCGATTGATTGGCCAGCATGATAAAAGCGCTGGTGAACTTCCCGCTCGAAGCGAAGAGTGCGGCTGTAATCGACAGCCAGCCTGATCCGTAGATAGATTGAATTGAGTGCTCCATTCCATATGAAAAGCTGCTCTCGATAGGTTGTCAGCGCTTCGTTGCTGTCCTGGCTGGAGTTTGGCGCCAACGAGCCGATGAGGCGGCGCATGGCGTTGTGCCGATCTGCCGACTTGGTTGAAATTTCCTCCAAAAGCTTTTTCAGCTCTTCCAGTTCTGCTTGGTACCCGAGTTGGCGTTGCTGCGCGCGCCACACCCCGAGCTGCCATCGCTGCACCAGGAAGTTTCCGACGATGCCGGTAACGATTGCGCCTACAAGTATGGGCCAGATAGCAGCCATCTTCAGTTATCCGAACTAGGTGCGGGTTGAGGATAGCTGACCCCGCGCAAATAGTCAGTGTTGAATGCCGATTTCGTTTAATGCCAATGCCTTATCGGTTAGGATCACGCGGGTCTCGACCCGCATCGTCAACGAGGTTCGCGACATCAACCGCGTAGTCTACGACATCACCTTGAAGCCGCCCGGGACGATCGATTGGGAGTGAGGGGGCAACCGACGGCGACAGCATAGTTGGGGCGGCGAATTTCGCTGCCGTGCTGCTGCTCTGTCGATCCCTTCGTCACTGGCTCGGAAGCTCTTCTATGTCCGCGTTCTCGGGTCGCTTGCAGAACCGATCTGCGCGCAATCCTCGGAGTATGCAAAGTGCCTTCGGTGGGAGGGATATGGCGTAGAATGGCGTGCAAATTGGCGGATCTGGTTTGCGCCCATCCTCGCCGTTCCCGGGCAAAGTGAGCCGTTCCCAAACCGACAGACGTAACTTCAGAATGTTGATTTCGAGGGCCGGACGAAGATGTTCGTCTCGCTATTCCAGATACGGCGTCAGCACATCTTCGATCCATTTCATGAATGCGCGGACTCGGCGCGACAGATTACTCCGATGGGCTACGACGAGGGACACGTCGAGCGCCCGGCGACGAAAATCGGGTATGATCTCCACAAGCGCTCCACTCTCCAAGTATCGGCCAATCCCCAAGAGCGGCGCCTGAATCAGGCCAAGGCCGGCGAGGGCAGCGGCTTCGTAGGTCTGCGCGCTGTTGACGTGCAGCGCCCCTGGCAACCGAAGCGTCGCGTAGCTGTCGCCGTCCGGATATTCCCATCCATAGGGTCTTGCGCCCAGCACCGCCGAAAAATGAATTGTCCGATGTTCCTGACGCTCGAGATCTTCCAGCGATCGAGGGACGCCATAGCGCGCCAGATAGGCGGGACTGGCAGCGTTGACCATGCGCAACTTGCCCAGAGGGCGGG
The DNA here is from genome assembly GCF_052115705.1 of Inquilinus sp. 2KB_23. Taxonomy (NCBI): domain Bacteria; kingdom Pseudomonadati; phylum Pseudomonadota; class Alphaproteobacteria; order Rhodospirillales; family Rhodospirillaceae; genus Inquilinus; species Inquilinus sp. 2KB_23. The sequence continues at coordinate 72,078 of NZ_JBFRHF010000029.1, forward strand.
CAATCAGCGTCTCGTCCCTGATAGGTCCCAGCCGCAATACACAGTCGAAGCCCTCTTGAACCAGATCGACTTGCCGATCCGTACTCGACACCTCCAGCTCCAACTCCGGGTGAGCCGCCATGAAATCCGGCAAGGCCGGCACGACCGTTGAGCGCGCCACCTCGGTCGGAAGATCGACCCGTAAACGCCCGCGGAGCGCCACGCGATCGCTTGCGAACATCGAATGCAGGTCATCGACTTCGGCAAGCAGATCGCGAGCGCGGGCATGAAAGACCCGTCCGTCCTCCGTCAACTGCACGCTGCGCGTCGTCCGGTGCAGAAGTCTGACACCGACATCTTCTTCCAGCTTCCGGACCGCCGTCGAGGCCCGTCCCTTCTGAATGCCCAGGCTATCGGCCGCGCGTGTGAAGCTCCCCATTTCCGCGACCGTTACGAAAATGAGGATGGGTTCGAGATTCTGCATTTTCGGGCCTCGTCATTGTTCACCGCAGAGAGAACAGTGAGTTCATTTCTTCGGTGTTTATCATATTCCATAGGCACAGTAAGCAGTGCGCCTCGAAGGCAGTAACCCTTCGGAGAACCACAAATGTCTGAAACGATGAACCCACATCAGGCGCCTGACGCCATGACCTTGCATCGCGCCCTGTGGGCCGGCCGAATCATGAGCGCGTTTGTCGTTATCGCTCTGGTGGCAGACGGCACTATTCAGCTTTTTGCGCCGGCGCAGATCGCCAGCATGTTGCAGGAAACCGGGTTCGCGATGGACCTGACCCATGTCGTGGGTCCGATCATCCTCGCCTGCGCCATCCTTTACGCGATCCCGGCCACCGCCGTCCTCGGCGCGATCCTGGTGACGGGCTTTCTGGGAGGCGCCATCTGCGCTCATGTCCGCATCGGTGAGTTGGGGTCTCCGCCGGAAATCGTTTCCCTGCTTCTGGGGGCGCTGACATGGGGCGGCCTCTACGCGCGCGATCCCCGTATCCGGGCTCTTCTGCCGCTCAACCGTTGAACCAACTGGGGCAGTGCGCTGTCCCTCAAGATCAGGTGAAAACACATGTTTCTAGTAATGGGAATCACGGGAAAAGTCGGCGGCTCGACGGCACGGCATTTGCTGGCGCAAGGCAAAAAGGTCCGTGCGCTGGTCCGCGACCGCGCGAAGGGGGCAAGCTGGACGGACCAGGGCGTGGAACTGGTCGACGGCGATTGGAACGATGCGGCCGCCATCGAGCGGGCGCTCAAGGGCGTCGACGGCGCGTTCGTCATGTTGCCCGCTGTCTGGGCGCCGTCGCCCGATTTCAAAGAAGCAAAGGGTGTGATTGCAAGCTATGTCGAGGCGCTCACCAGGGCCGCGCCGCCGCGGGTGGTCGCGCTCTCGTCGATGGGGGCAAACAGGACCAGCGGATTGGGGATGATCACGGCGCTGTCGCTGCTGGAGCAGGGCTTTCGCGACCTGGCATCGCCAATCGCCTTCGTGCGCGCCGGCGGGTTCTTCGAGAACTTCCTTTACGGCCTGCACGTCGCCCAGGGCGGCACGCTGCCCGTCTACTACGCTCCGACCAACCGGAAATCGACGATGGTCGCAACCAACGACATCGGCGCTGAAGTGGCGACGCTGCTGATCGGGCCGGCGTGGTCGGGGAGTCGCATCGTCGAGCTAGGCTCGATGGTCAGCGCGGATGAAGTCGCGGCTCAGTTGGGCGAAGTCATGCAGCGCGACGTCAAGGCGTTTGCCGTCCCACGGGCCGGGTGGCCAGCAGCGTTGGAGCAACTCGGCATTCCGAAGGGCCAGACCGGACCGGCCGAAGCGATGTTCGAGGCCGTCAACGCGGGCTGGATGGACCTTGGCGTCAGGGACACGGAGCACGTAGCGGGTACGACGTCCGCACGCGATGTATTCGAGGCTGCACAGAACGCCGCCAAGGTGTAAGGCTCGGGCATGAGAGGAACCGCGTGCTGGCAGAGTGTGCGTGGCGCATCGTGCAGACTCTTGCGAGCCGTGACGGTCTTTTGCCGACGGGGCCATCGTAAAGGCACACCGCTCCGTCGGGCGTCTCCCCGCTCTTCGAACGGCGCCCATGCGCCGTCAGGCCCACCCCAACCTTCGCGACGCTGTGGCCTTCAGATATCCGGTCGCGCGAAGTCGGCGCCGGGACCTGTCAGGGCTTCACGAACCGATAGGCGAAGCGATCGGTCTCGCCCTTGATCGAGGGATCGAACACCTTGATCGCGTGCGGATCGTCCTCGTTCGCGAGCATGGTGCTTTCCGCGTCCAGTACGAAGCCGGCCGCCTCCACCTCCTTGCGGACGGAGGCAGGGTCGATCCGATGCAGCGACTGGGTGTCGCCCGTGCCCGACCCAGCGGCGGCGGCGTGGTCGACGATGACGTAGAACCCACCCGGCTTAAGCCGCTCGTAGACGGCTCGATTGAAGTCGGCCGCTGTCGCGCCCTTGTCCTGGATCAGCGCGGTGTGGAGATCGTGATAGAACAGGTGCAGCCACAGGACATCCGCGGGCTGCGTGGCCTCCGGCATCGCCACGAGGTCCGCCGAGACGGCTTCGACGTTCTCTCGGCCCGGCTCCTTCGCAAGCGTCCGCATGCGGCCGACCGGATCGTTCTTGAAGTGGGCGACTTCGGCCGGCACGAAGCTGTAGACCCGTCCTTCGGGGCCCACGATGTCGGAGAAGAGACGGGTCCAGTCGCCGTCGCCCGGGTAAACGTCGATCACGGTGGAGCCCGCACCGATGCGGGCGAACCGGATCAGCTCGGATAGCTTGGATTGGTCGTACATCGAAATCTCCCTTGCGGTTGGGCATGCGGCGAGCGGGCGGCGTGCGAGGAGGGCAATCCACGGCTGATCCACCGTCTACCCCGACCCGATGGCTGTAGAGGGCCGGCGCTACCCAGGCTCGGACGCGTCTATCTGGGAGGCCCGGGCCAGTGCTTGCGTGTCGACATACTCCCGGATGTTGGTCAGTCTGCCGTCCCGGACCGTGATGGCGAAGATCCAGTCGTCCTCGAACGTCTTGTTCGTGGCTTTGATCTTTCCCCTCGTGAAGCCGACGACGAGGACCCGGTCTCCTTGCGCCACGAACTCCCGGGGTTCCGTGGACGTCTCTATCGACTTGGATGCCGTCTCAAGCAAATCCGCCAGCCCGGCGTGTCCGTGACGCGTTCCGGCCAGCGGCCAGTCTTCGCCCGGAATGATCCACTCGATGTCTTCGGCGACCAGCGCCAGCAGAGCCTCCCTGTCGCCGCGTCCGACCGCGGCGAAGAAGTCCTTCACGGTCTGGATGTTCTTCTCAATGCTCATGGGAATTTCTCCATCTCGCACGGATCGGATCGCCCTCGACCCGATCCGTGCATCGTGGCCCTGCCGGTGAGCCCATCGTGTTCATCAGTCGAACTTGACCAAGTCCTTGAAGATCAGATGACCCCAGCTATTTCCGCGCGCCTGGACCAGCAGCCCGCCTTCCGAAAGCCCGCCAAGTTTGATCGGCGAGAAACCGAGATTTTCCGCAAGTGCGCCAATCTCATCTGCCGCGCCGTCATCGTCGCTCGCCAGGAACACGACTCTCCTGCCCCCATGTACCGCCGGATCTTGGTCAAGTGTGGCAGCACCCAAATGGTTGAAGCCCTTGACCAGCTTGGCGCCCGTGAAGGCCCGCGCCACGTTCTTGGCGGAGGATTGGTCCACCAGCTCGTCGGGTGACACGCCGTAGGCATTGGTCACATCGACGATCGTCTTCCCCTGCCAGGCGGGGAGCGCCTTCGCGACGTCCGGGTGCGCCTCGAAACGGACGGCCAAAAAGATGACGTCCGCCTTGACGGCTTCGGCCAGTGTTTTGGGAATGATCGTGGGTCCGATCGCGGCCGCGTCGGCTGCAAAGCTTTCCGGGTCGCGCGTGGTGGCCACGGACGCCTCGATGCCCTTGCGGGCAAATGCCTTGGCGAGGGCTCGGCCGATCTTGCCGAAGCCAATAATTGCGTAGCTCATAATGGTTATCCGATCTCTTGTGACGCCGGGTCAGACCTGAGCCATGCCTCCATCGACGGCGAGGTCCACGCCGGTGATGTAAGAGCTTTCGTCAGAAGCAAGGAACGTGACGGCATTCGCGATTTCTTCTGGCTTACCTCTGCGACCCATCGGGACCTGCGAAGCAAATTGGGCGGCCGCTTGTTCGGCTTGCTCGGGGGTAAGGCCCGTCGTCGTCTCCAACGCCGGGGTCTCGGTGGGTCCGGGGCTCATTGAATTCACGCGGATCTTGCGATCCTTCAGCTCCAGTGTCCAAGCGCGCGCGAAGCTTCGCACCGCGGCCTTACTCGCGGCGTAGGTGCTGAATCCTGGCAGCCCCAACACGTTGGAGACCGAGGAGGTCAGGATGATCGAACCGCCGTCTTTGAAGAGCGGAAGCGACTTCTGGACCGTAAAGAACAGCCCCTTCACATTCACATCGAAGGTCTGGTCGAAATGGGCCTCAGTCGCCGCCGCGAGCGGTGCGATCGTCCCCGCGCCTGCGTTCGCGAAGAGAATGTCGATGTGACCATGTTTCTCCTTCACGACGGCATAGAGCCGGTCCAGATCCTCCAGGCGCGACACGTCGCCCACGACCGTCGTAACGTTTCCCGCAATGGAGGCTGCGGCCTCTTTCAGCTCCTTCTCTCGTCGGCCGGTGATCACGACGTGCGCGCCTTCTGCCACGAAGCGCTTGGCTGTGGCCAACCCGATCCCGCTGCTTCCGCCGGTGATGACAGCGACTTTGCCTTCAAGTTTTTTCATGATGTTCTATCCTTCGTTTGTGGCCCAGACGCGGGACCGCGCCGGGGTCAGAGCTGCGCCAGGCCGCCGTCGACGGCGACTTCGCTGGCGGTCATGAAGCTGCTGTCCGACGATGCGAGAAAGGCCGCCACGGCCCCGATCTCCGCCGGATCGGCCATGCGCTGGAGCGGAGTCATCGAGGCGAAGGCCTTCTGGCCCTCCTCGCCCAGCGCTTCCTTCGCGAGTTCGGTCGCCGTCGCCCCGGGCGACAGCACATTCACCCGGATGCCGGTGCCCTTGAGGTCCTCCGCCCAGGTCCGCGCGAGGTTGCGCACTGCCGCCTTGCTCGCGCTGTAGGCGGTGAATGCCGGGGCGCCCGTGGTGCCGGCGCTCGATCCGGTCAGGATGATCGAGCCGCCCTGGCCCATCAGCGGCAGCGCCTTCTGGACCGTGAAGATCGTACCCTTCACATTGGTGTCGAAGGTTTCGTCAATGTGCTCGGCGGTGATCTCGCCGAGCCGAAGCGGGCTTCCCGCCCCGGCATTGGCGAAGACGATGTCGAGGGTTCCACGCTCGGCCTTCACCGCCGCGTAAAGCCGGTCGAGGTCGGCCTCGTCGGAGACCGAGCCCTTCACCGCGCGGGCACTGGGCCCGAGGTCGGTCACGGCGGCGTCGAGCGCTTCCTGCCGGCGGCCGAAGATGAAGACGAAGGCGCCCTCCTCGATGAAGCGCTTTGCCGCGGCGAGGCCGATGCCGGTAGCGCCGCCGGTGATTACGGCGGTCTTTCCATTCAATCTGGTCATGACGTGCATCCTTCCAGGCTTTCGCCTTGATCATTGGGGGGACGCCCCCGAGCACCTCAACGTGGGTACGCTGAGGTCAGGCGTTGAGCGCGGAAGCGCGCACATCGGTGGTGCGAAATCGATCCGGTGGTCTGCTAACACCAGCCGCGACGATAAGTGCCCGCCGTTCGGAATTGGGCCGTGCTGGTCGACCTGTGCCACGATGACCGTCCGTACGGCTGCACGACGAGTTAAGGCTTGGAGAACGCGCCGCGCGGTGCAAGGTTGCACCATGATCGACTGGGATGACGTTCGCTACTTTCTTGCCGTCGCGCGCGGAGGCTCGGTGCGGGCCGCCGCCCAGCGCCTCGGGGTGAATCACTCGACCGTGCTGCGGCGCGTCGCCCAGCTCGAGGAGCGCCTCGGGGCGCAGATGTTCGAGAAGCTGCCTTCGGGCTACCGCCTGACGGCTGCGGGCGAGGAGGTCCTCGAGCTCGCGAACCAGATGGAAGCGTCGTCGCTCCAGCTGGAGACGCGGGTCTTCGGGCGCGACCAGAGCGTGCGCGGGCTTCTGCGGGTGACGCTGGCGCCGCCCCTCGCGACACACCTGCTCATGCCGGACTTCGCCGATTTCGCGCGTCTGCATCCGGACATCGAGATGGAAATCCTGTCGTCCGGCGAGCTGGCAAACCTGACCAACCGAGAGGCCGACGTCGCGATCCGCGTCGTCTACGACCGCAAAACCCTGCCGCTCAATCTTCACGGCCTGAAGGGACCGGAGCTGTTCGGCGGTGTCTACATGTCCCGCGCTCGGCTGGCCGCGTGGCGTGCGGGTGCGCCGGATCCCATCCGGTGGATCGTCATAAGCATGCATGGCATCCCGGACTGGGCCCGCGAGGGCGAGGTTCGCACCACAGGGGTTCCGTTCAGGACCACGGACGGCGAGGCGCAGATCGTGGCAGCCCGGCAAGGGCTCGGGATGACGATACTGCCGTGCTTCGTCGGAGATGCCGACCCCCTGCTGGTGAGGGTGCCGGGCACCGGCCTGTACATGCATGGAACGCTCTGGCTTCTCACGCAGGGGGAGACACGCAAGACGAAGCGCGTGCGGCTCTTCACCGAGTTCGTATCCCGCAGGCTCGCCGTGTACGCGCCGCTTCTCACGGGGCTGTCCATATCGCGCGATTGATGCGCGGCAGGGAGCCGATGGCGGAGTACCCCGCGGGGCCTTTCTCGCTGCCATCCTGATAGGGCATCATCAGGACGCGTGCGCGGCTCGACTTCTGGCGCAAAGCTCGGCTGCGGCAACTGGCATCGGTAAGACGATGCCACTTCGGCATCAATTCACGCCGTATCGGCATTGGCCTCGCCTGATCCTGCTGTCTATCGTGACAAGCAATCTCGGCAAACTGCCCGAAAAGAGAAGATCGACAGGATAAACTCCTGTCGGCCGATATAAATCAAATGGGGAGACGCTTGATGGAGACGCTGAGTCGGCGTTCGGCGATTTCGCTTGCCCTGGCAACCCCGCTGTTGACTGTGAAATGGCGGCCGGCCGCGGCCGCCGCGCTGCCGGATTACTATCCGGCCGATTATTCCGGCGTGATCGAAGCCTCCAAGGCCGAGAGCGGCATCCTGGTCTACTCCAATGTCGGCGAGATGAACTGGCGCCCGGTGCTGCAGCAGTTCAGTGCGCTGTATCCCTGGATCAAGGTGCAGACGCTCGACCTCAGCAGCAACGAGGTCTTCGAGCGCTATTACGCGGAGCAGGCGACCGGCAAGAGCGCGGTCGACATGGTCGTGTCGCACAGCGCCGCGACCTGGCTCGACTTCGTCGACAAGGGCAATGCCGAACCCTTCCAGTCTGCCGAGGACAGCCATCTGCCGGACTGGTCCCGGCCGGCGCCGAACATCTACACCATCTCGGTCGATCCCTACGTCATTGCCTACAACAAGCTGCTGCTGCCGGAAGCGCAGTGGCCGAAGTCGATCGGCGACATCGTCAAGCTGGTGAAGGACAATCCGGGCCAGTTCGACCGCAAGATCGCCACCGGCCAGCCGATGGCCAGCGCGGCCAGCCAGAACATGATGGCCCACTACGTCAACGCGGTCGGCGAAGAGCGCGCGCTGGCGGAATTCTCGGCCCTCGGCCCGATCTCCGACCTGTACCGCTCGGCCGGCCCGATCATGGAGAAGATCACCACCGGCGAGTACCTGATCGGCTACCGCCTGTCGGGCATCCAGCTGTTCCCGCTGATCGCCGACCCGACCCGCGCCAGCGTGCTCGGCTGGGCGTTCCCGGCCGACGGCACGCTCATGCTGATGCGCCACATCGCCATGGCGAAGACGGTCAAGAACCGCAATTCGACCCGGCTGCTGATCGATTTCGTCCTGTCGCGGGACGGGCAGGTGGCCCTGGCCTCCGGCGGGCTGATGCCCTACCGCAGCGATGTCAGCCTGCCGGACGGGCCGAACGGCTACACCTACCAGAAGATCGCCCAGCAGATCGGCGAGAAGAACATCATCCGCACCACCTTCGAGCCCCGGCTGCTGCGCCCGCCGCAGGAGCTGGTCGACAAGGTGAACGCCGCCTACAAGGTCCAGGGCTGAGCGGCGGGGCCCGGTCGTCATGGCACAGGCTCGACCGGCAGGCGCCGGCTATAGCGGGGCGCCAGGCTTCGGCACGCATCGCGACACCCCGGTGGCCCGGCTCTGGCGCTTCTGGCGCAACCGGCTGCCGCTGGTGGTGCGCTGGGCCATCGCCCTGTTCCTGCTGGCGCTGCTGATCTCCCCGATGCTGCCGCTGCTGTACCAGGCCTTCATCGACCGTCCGCTCTACGAGGACGGCCAGGTCTGGACGCTGCAGAACTTCCGGGAGCTCGTCTCCGACCCCAACTTCCAGTCGGCCTGCGTCAACACGCTGTGGTTCGCGATTCTCGGCACCGCGATCTCGACCACCACCGGCTTCATCGTGGCCCTGGCGCTGGAACGGTTCGACCTGCCGTTCCGCCGCACGCTGAAGATCCTGTTCCTGTCGCCGATCTTCATCTCGGCGCTGATCCTCGCCTTCTCCTGGTCGATGCTGTACGGGCCCAGCGGCTATGCCGCGATCCTGCTCAAGGCGTCGCTCGGGGTCAGCCTGCCGAACCTCAACTCGCTGGTCGGGATGAGCGTGCTGGCCGGGGTGTCCGCGGCGCCGATCAGCTACCTGTTCTTCGCCTCGGCGATGCGGAACATCCCGCCGACGCTGGAGGACGCGGCGCGGACCGCCGGCGCCACACCGCTGCGGGCGGTGCTCGGCGTCGTCCTGCCGCTGATGCGGCCGTCGCTGATCTACTGCATCCTGCTCAACCTCGTCATGAAGTTCGACCAGCTCGCCGTGCCGCTGGTGGTGGGCGAGCCTGCGCGGATCAAGGTGCTGGCGACCTATCTCTACGAGAAGGGGCTGCAGACCCAGTCCGACTACGGCATCGTCAGCGCCACGGCGGTGGTGATGCTGGTCGTGGTCCAGGTCGTGATCGCGCTGCAGAAATACGCGCTGGGCGACGTCCGGCGCTACACCACGATCGGCGGCCGCAGCATGAAGCGCGGCATGATCCGGCTGGGCGCCGCCGGCTGGGCCGTCTCCGGCGCGCTGCTGGCCTACACGCTGCTGACCACCGGCATCCCCAGCGCCTTCCTGATCCTGCGCTCCTTCTGCTCCTTCATGTCGCCGCTGATCCCGATCAGCCAGGTGCTGACGCTGGACAATTTCCGGCTGGTGCTGGGCTACGACGCCTATGTCCGCAGCATCATCAACACCATCATCATCGCCACGGTCGGCGGCTTCGGCGCCCTGGTCCTGACCTTCGCCTCCAGCGTCGTCGCCTACCGCTCGCCGCCGCTGCTGCGCCGGGTGGTCGAGCAGACGGCCTTCATCCCGCGCGCCATCCCCGGCATGGTGGTCGGCATCGGCATCTTCTACGCGGCGGTGATCCTGCCCGGCGGCGGCTACCTGCGCGGCAGCCTGGCGATCCTGATGATCGCCTTCACCATCCGCTACTTCTCGGGCGGCTTCGCCGTGCTGGGGCCGTCCTTCCACCAGATCGGCCAGGATCTCGAACGCGCGGTCCGGGTGGCGGGCGGGGGCGAGATGCGCTCGATCTGGGCGGTCACCATCCCGCTGCTGCGCCCGGCGCTGGTCGGCTGCTTCCTGCTGTACTTCGTGCAGTTCTTCAAGGAATACGCGGCCGCATCCTTCCTGTTCGGGCCTGACACGGCAGTGGTCGGCACCACGATGCTGCAGCTCGACCTGATGGGCAATCTCGGCCCCGTCGCCGCGCTGTCGGTCATCGTCCTGGCGCTGACGCTGCCGATCGCGGTGCTCGTCTATGCCAAGGATTGAGGGGGGCCAGGGATTGAACGCGATCACCCGGATGGACATCGCCGTCGGCCTCTCCGGCATCAGCAAGTCGTTCGGCAGCCTGACCGTGCTGGACGATGTCAACCTGACGGTCGCCGAAGGCTCGTTCACCTCGCTGCTCGGCCCCAGCGGCTGCGGCAAGACCACGCTGCTCAACATCATCGGCGGCCTCGACCGCCCGACCGCCGGCGAGATCCGGTTCGGCAGCGACCCGATCTATTCCGACCGGCAGGGGATCAATGTCCCGACCGAGCGCCGCAACATCGGCTATGTGTTCCAGAGCTATGCGCTGTGGCCGCACATGACCGTGCTGCAGAATGTCGGCTACGCCCTGAAGATCCGTCGCGCGCCGGCCGCCGAGCGCCAGCAGCGGTCGCGCGAGATGCTGGACAAGCTGGAGCTCGGCGCGCTTGCCGACCGCTATCCCTTCCAGCTGTCCGGCGGCCAGCAGCAGCGCGTCGCCATCGCCCGGTCCCTGGTCTACCGCCCGCGCCTGCTGCTGCTGGACGAGCCGCTGTCCAACCTCGACGCCCAGCTGCGGGAGCGCGCGCGGGCCTGGCTGCGCTCGGTGCATGACAGCTTCGGCCTGACCACGATCCTGGTGACCCATGACCAGAGCGAGGCGCTGTCGATGAGCGACCAGGTGGTCCTGCTCAGCCGCGGCTCGGTCGAGCAGGTCGGCACCGCCGCCGAGGTCTATGAGCGGCCCCGCACCGCGCATGTCGCGGAGTTCGTCGGCGGCGCCAACCTGATCCCCGGCCGCATCGGCGCCTCCGGCACCGAGGTGGTGACCGAGGCCGGCATCACCGTGGCGGCCCGCACCACATCGGCCCTGGCCGAGGGCACGCCGATCTGCGTCGCCATCCGGCCGCAGAAGATCCGGCTGCTGGCGCCCGGCGACGTGGCCGAGGGGGCGGGGACGGTGCTGCCCTTCACGCCCGGGACGGTGCTGTACCAGGGCTCCAGCTTCGAGATCACCGGGTCCACGCCGCTGGGCGACCTGCGGGTGCTGGCCGACCGCGCGCCGCCGGCCCAGGACGCCCGAGTCCTGCTGCCGGCGGAAGACTGCCTCTGCGTCAACCCCTGAGGGGCGAGCATGATGATGAAGATCGCCACCGTCGAACCGCTGCCGATCGGCCGCTACCTCTATGTCCGGATCACCACCGAATCCGGCCTGGTCGGGATCGGCGAATCCGGGGCCTGGGGGCATCTGGAGGCCAGCGCCGCGGCCATCGCCAAATTCGGCGCCTACCTGGTCGGCCGGGATGCGCGGCCGATCGAGCATCACTGGAACGTGATGCACCGCTCGCACCACTTCACCGGCGCGGCGATCACCGGCGCGATCTCGGCGATCGACATCGCGCTGTGGGACCTCAAGGGCAAGCAGCTCGGCGTGCCGGTCCATGAGCTGCTGGGCGGCGCCATGCGCCGGAAGGCCCGGCTCTACGCCCATGTGAAGGGCCGCACCATCGACGAGCAGGCGGCGCATGTCTCCGCCCTGCGCAAGGCCGGCTTCACCGCGGTCGGGCATCTCAACCCGCTGCTCGACGAGAACATCGAGGAGCCGTATTTCCGCGCCCATGCCCGCAAGATGCGGGACGCGATCCGCAACGTCGCCCGGCTGCGCGAGGCGGCGGGGGAGGACATGGATCTCTGCATCGAGATCCATCGCCGGCTGACGGTGCCGGAGGCGGTGACCCTGGCGCGGGGCATCGAGCCCTACCACCCGATGTTCTTCGAGGACCCGCTGCCGCCGGCCAATCCCGACGCGATGGCCTGGGTCGCCGACCACATCCCGATCCCGATCGCGACCGGCGAGCGTTACACCGGCCTGCACCAGTTCCAGACCCTGCTGGCCCGGCGCGGCGCGCAGTTCCTGCGGCCCTGCATCTGCCTGTGCGGCGGCATCACCGGCGGCCGCAAGATCGCGGCGCTGGCGGAGGCGCATGACGTGCAGATCGTGCCGCACAACCCGCTGTCGCCGGTCAGCCTGGCCGCCTGCCTGCAGCTCGGCGCGGCGATCCCCAACCTGGCGATCCAGGAATACCCGTCGGCCACCCCCGGCGCGGACGGCTCGGCCCTGCTGCCGGCGCATGACGTGGTGACCGGGCTGGACCAGCCGCGGGACGGCTTCATCCGCATCCCCGACGGCCCCGGCCTGGGCATCGAGCTGGTGCCGGGGGTCGAGCATCGCGAGCCGGTGCGGCCGCGGCCCATTCAAATGCGTCCCCATGCCGATGGCAGCGTCGTCGACCAGTAGCGTCAACCATTCCGAGGATCATCCGATGTCAGCCACAGAAGACGCCGCGCCCGGCCGCGGGGCGGTCAAGATCACCCGCGTGTCGACGGCGGACTACCAGTGGAAGCGGGCGCGGCCGATCTCGAACGGCCTGCACACCTACACCACCTCCGACATGACCGTGGTCAAGATCGAGACCGATGTGGGGGTGACCGGCTATGGCGTCGGCCGTCCGCGCCCGGGCGAGCGCGAACTGCGCGCCAGCTTCCTCGAGACGCTGGTCGGCCGCGACCCGACGATGACCGAGGCCATCTGGGCCAGCCTGTGGAGCCCGAAGCTGTCCGGCCGGCGCGGCTACGAGACCCGGGCGCTGTCGTCGATCGACCTGGCGCTGTGGGACATCAAGGCCAAGCTGGCCGCCATGCCCCTCTACAAGCTGCTGGGCGGCTACCGCACCCGGATCCCGTTCTACATCGCCGGCGGCTACTACTCCGAGGGCAAGGGCTTCAAGGAGCTGCAGCAGGAGGTCGAGTCCTATGTGGCGCTCGGCGCCAAGGCGGTGAAGATGAAGATCGGCGCGGTGCCGATCAAAGACGACATCGCCCGCATCAAGGCGGTGCGCGAGGCGATCGGCCCCGACGTCAAGCTGCTGATGGATGCGAACTGCGCCTATCGCTACTACGACGCGATCCAGCTCGCGCAGCGGGCCGAGGAGTACGAGCCGTTCTGGTTCGAGGAGCCGGTGCAGCCGGACGACTATGACGGCTTCCGCAAGATCGCGGCGGCGACGTCGATCCCGATTGCGACCGGCGAGAACGAATACACCAAGCACGGCTTCCGCGACCTGATCGCCACCCAGGCGGTCGCCATCCTCAACCCCGATGCGCGCTACATGGGCGGGGTGACGGAGTTCATGAAGGTCGCCGCCATGGCCCAGGCCCACGGCCTGGACATCTGCCCGCATGGCGACCAGCAGGCCCATCTGCATCTGCTGGCGGCGATCCCGAACGCCCGGCTGCTGGAGTTCTATCCGAAGAAGGTCAACGCCATGGCGGGCGAGGTCTACCTGCACCCGCCGGTGCTGAACGACGACGGCACGGTCACGGTGTCCGACCTGCCGGGGATCGGCCTCGACCCGAACGAGGAGGCGCTGGCGCCCCACCGCATCGGCTAGACCGGAATGAACTGAGGTCGGGTCACGTCAGTGCATCGGGGCAGGGGCTGGCAGGATGTCGAGCGTCTTCACCTTGCCTCTCCCGCAAGCGAGACCTTGTCAGAAATCCCCTGGATCTTCTCGGCGGCTCGCGACGACATCGGCCGCACTCAAAAATGAGTCCCCCCTCCCCTTGTGGGAGGGGGTAGGGGGAGGGGGTTCTCGATGTCCAGAACCGGCCAGGATTCTGGCAATCTGGCCCCGATGGCGAAGCCTGTCGTTTGCCCATTCGCGCGCGGACGCGCGCAGACCCCTCCCCCTGACCCCCTCCCGCAAGGGGAGGGGGGACAAGAAAGGGGCGGGCTCGGTCTATTCTGAAAAGGTCTCGCAAGCGGGAGAGGCAACGCATTGGTGCGGTCCCTCCCAGCGCGATCTGATCCAAATTCGTCCGGCTCTACTCCGCCTCGGGGTCGAGGCCCTGGCCGGCGGCCCAGGCGCGGGCCAGCAGCCAGAAGGCCTCGGCCTGGGCGCTCTGGCGCGCCCGCGGCCGGAACAGGCGGATCTCGATCGGGATCGGCGGCGTGGCCGGGCCGATGGCGGCCAGCCGGCCGGCCGCGAGGTCGTCGCCGGAGATGCTGCGCGGCAGCCAGGCGGCGCCGCGGCCGTTCCGCACCATGCTGTGCAGGACCGCGGCCAGATGCGAGGTGAAGACCGGCTGCTGGCTGATCCGGCGCCCGTGGACGCCGGAGACGATGCGGCCCAGCCCGGATTCGGCGCTGTAGGCCAGGTAGGGAAGGGTCGCCGGGTCTTGCGCGGCAAGGTCCGGCGCGACCACCAGCTGCAGGGCGTCGTGACCGATGGGCAGGGCCTTGAACAGGGAGGCGTCGAGCCGGTTCGGCACGGCATCGTGGTAATGGCAGATCAGGAAATGCGCCTGGCCGTTGGCAAGCACCTGCTCGCAGCCCTGCATGCTGTCCGAGATCAGCCTCACGCTGCCGACCGCGGCGCTGGGCGCCAGCGAACCCAGCCAGTCCGGGAAGAAGGCGAAGGACAGCGAATGGGTGGCGGCGAAGCGCAGCGCCGTGGCCTCGCTGCTGCCGGCCTCGCGCGCCGCCTCCCGGCCCTGGTGCAGCCGGCGCAGCGTCTCGGTCGCGGCCGGCCGGAACTGGCGGCCGGCCTCGGTCAGCCCGACGCGGTGCGTCGCCCGGTCGAATAGCGGCGTCCCGACCCAATCCTCCAGCGACCGGATGCGGCGGCTGAAGGCCGGCTGGGTGACATGGCGCGCCCGGGCCGCCCGGGAGAAGTTCCCGGTTTCGGCCAGGGCGACGAAGTCCTCGAGCCAGGTCAGCTCCATCGATGATGCCGAACGCACATGGTTTCACGCTCCAACGGCATTGGCCCTCGGCCGGGTCTCTTCGCTACGGTGCCGTCCGAAGGGTTGGTATCCGCAGGCGGCCGGCAGCGGCCGACGCCAAACGGAAAAGAGGATTGCAGGTATGAGGATCGTCGATATCCGCGAGAAGACCGTGTCGATCGCCTCTTCCATCGCTAATGCCTACATCGATTTCTCCAAGATGACGTGCTCCGTGGTGGCCGTCGTGACCGATGTGGTGCGGGACGGGAAGCCGGTGGTCGGGTTCGGCTTCAACTCGAACGGGCGATACGGGCAGGGGGCGCTGATCCGCGAGCGGATGGTGCCCCGCCTGCGGGAGGCGGACCCGGCGGCGCTGGTGGACGAGGGGGCGGACAACCTGGACCCCTTCGCCATCTGGGCCACGATGATGGCGAACGAGAAGCCCGGCGGCCACGGCGAGCGCTCGGTCGCGGTCGGCACCGTCGACATGGCGGTGTGGGACGCCGTCGCCAAGATTGCGGGGCAGCCGCTGTGGCGCCTGCTGGCGGACCGTTACCGCGGCGGGCAGGCCGACGACAAGGTGTGGGTCTACGCGGCCGGCGGCTACTACTACCCCGGCAAGGATCTGACGCAGCTCAAGGACGAGATGCGCAGCTACCGCGACCGCGGCTACCGGGTGGTCAAGATGAAGATCGGCGGCGCCCCCCTGGCCGAGGATCTGCGCCGCATCGAGGCGGTGCTCGGGGTGGTGGGGGAGGGCGGGTGCCTGGCGGTCGACGCCAATGGCCGCTTCGATCTTGCCACCGCCGTCGCCTATGCCCGGGCGCTCGAGCCCTACGGGCTCTACTGGTACGAGGAGGCGGGCGACCCCCTCGACTATGCCCTGCAGAAGGAGCTTTCGGCCGTCTATCCCGGTCGGATGGCGACGGGGGAGAACCTGTTCTCGCACCAGGACGCCCGCAACCTCTTGCGCTATGGCGGCATGAATCCGGAGCAGGATGTGCTGCAGTTCGACTGTGCCCTGTCCTACGGCCTCGTCGAATATCTGCGCACGCTGGACGTGCTCGCCGCGGCGGGCTGGTCCACCCGCCGGGTGGTGCCGCATGGCGGGCACCAGATGTCGCTGAACATCGCGGCCGGCCTGCATCTCGGCGGCAATGAATCCTACCCCGACGTGTTCCAGCCCTTCGGCGGCTTCGCCGACGGGATCGCGGTGGAGGACGGCTTCGTCGGCCTGCCCGACCTGCCCGGGATCGGCTTCGAGGCCAAGCCTGCCCTGTACAAGGTGATGAAGGGGGTGCTCGACGCGTAGCCGTCTCATGGTTTTGCCGAGAATGCGCCTCTCTCGGAAATGCGGGCGAGCAGGCGGTCCCTGGCCGCCGTGACGTGGTCGAAGACAGCCTCGCCCACCGCCGTCGGATCATGGGCCTCGAAGGCCAGGATCATCTTCTCATGCTCGGCGATGACCGCGTCATACACATCCGGGGTGTAGCCGCCGAGACTGTCCGCGACCGTCCGCACCACCCGGGTGCGCCCCTCCAGGATCAGCTCGGCTTCGGGGTTCTTCGCGATCTCGTAGATCCGCTTGTGGAAGACGATGTTCTCCCGCGACGCCACCATCGGCTTTCCGGATCGGATCAGGACGCTCAGATCCTCGTGCAGCCGGCGGAGGGTGGCGACCTCGGCGTCCGTGGCCCGCTCGACCGCCCGGTGGGCGAGCATCGACTCGATCCCGACCCGGATGTCGTAGATGTTGCGGATGTAGCCCTCGGTGATGGCCTCGATCCGGAAGCCGCGATGGGCCAGCGAGATCAGGATGCCTTCGCCCTCGAGCTGGCGAAGCGCCTCGCGGATCGGCATGTGGCTGACGGCATAGCGCGACGTCAGGGCCTCGATCGTCAGATGCGTCCCCGGGACGAACTGCCCCGACACCAGGTCTCCGATGATGGCGCGCTTGACCCTGAGATAGGTCGGCTCGTTGAGCGGCGCTTCGAGAGCCGGGCTCGCCCAAGGGTCCACAAGTCTTCTCCTGACATCATCTTACCTCGCCAGATTATCGCAGTCCGGCGTTGACGCGCAAATATATTTGCGCAAATGTATGATCCGACAAAACGAGGCGTCCGGGAGGCGCCGTTGCCAGCGAAGCCTGGCCAAAGAAGTCTGGCCAAAGAAAGTCTGGGAGGAACGTCATGGCTCATTCCGACGATCGCTCGTTCTTCGGTTCACAAGGCGCCTGGTCGCGCCGCAAGCTGCTGCAGGGGGGCGCACTGGCCGGGCTGGGCGCCCTCGGCCTGTCCCTCACCGGGAGATCGGGCCTCGCCCTGGCGGCGTCGCCGGAGCCGGATGCCGGGCTGGTCG
The DNA here is from genome assembly GCF_052115705.1 of Inquilinus sp. 2KB_23. NCBI lineage: Bacteria > Pseudomonadati > Pseudomonadota > Alphaproteobacteria > Rhodospirillales > Rhodospirillaceae > Inquilinus > Inquilinus sp. 2KB_23. Next base: position 89,123 of record NZ_JBFRHF010000029.1, read on the forward strand.
CCGCGGCCAAGGCCGAAGGCACCTTGACCTATTATCACACCACCGCGATCGACCCGACCGCGGTGTGGACCAAGGCCTTCACCGACAAATACGGGATCACGACGCAGAACGTCCGCGGCCCCAGCTACCCCCTGTTCGAGCGCTGGCTGACCGAGGAGCGGGTCGGGCAGCACATCGCCGATCTGGTGCAGATCACCGACACCGTCCTGATCGAATCCGCCCATGACGAAGGGCTGGTGGCGGACTACGTCCCGGCTTCGGCGGCGGGCATCCGGCCGGAGATGAAGAAGGACGGCGTCTGGTACACCATCTTCGTCAACGCCATGGGGATCGCCTGGAACTCCAGCAAGGTCACGCCGGAGGAGGACAAGCTGATCCGCGAGGGCGGCTGGAACGTCCTGACCGACCCGCGATGGGCCGGGCGCATCGCGACGGGCACCCCGGCCTCCGGCGGCAGCAGCTATTCCTATGTCTACATGTTCCTGGGCGGGAAGCGGCAACAGTTCGGGCCGGACTTCTTGGCGAAGATGGCCGCCCTGAAGCCGCAGGTCTACGAGAGCAAGTCACCGATGTACGACCGCCTCGCCGCGGGCGAGCACGCCATCGTCGACCAGGCGTCGCAGAGCGACATGGGCGGCTTCTACCTCAAGGGCGCGCCGATCCGCTGGGTGTTCCCGGACCCGACCCCCGCCAACCTGACGGTCCAGACGATTTCGGCCAAGGCCCCGCACCCGAACGCGGCCCGGCTGTTCCAGGACTGGGCCACGAGCGCCGAGGGGCAGGCGGCCTGGTTCAAGGTCGCAGGCGTCGCTTCGGCGCGGGCGGACACCGTCGATCCCCGCAAGGCGGCGAAGGCCGACTGGTACAAGGAAGACTGGTACGCGGATCCGAAAGACCTCTACATCGACTATCTGAACGACCCCGGCTACGTCGATCCCGCGAAGCCGATCATCGCCGAGTGGAACCAGATCTTCGGCCGCTGAGGCGCGCGATGACCGTCTCCGCGACCGCGCCCGTGCTGAAGACCGAGGACCATCCGGCCGGCTACGCCGCGATGCGCCGCCGCCGGCGCGGCCTGATGCTTCCGCTCGCCCTCGGGCTCCTCCTCACGGTGCTGGTCCTGGTTCCGATCGCGCTGATGTTCGTCGGCGCGGTCAGAACCGGGACCTTCGTGGACCCGCGGGCGCAGTTCTCGCTGCGCAGCCTCGCCGCGGTCTACACGACGCTGCCCTACCTCAAGACCCTCGCGGTCACCGTCGGGGCATCGCTTCTGGTGTCCCTGGTCGCCTGCGTCATCGGCATCGCCCTGGCCTGGCTGCTCGCCAGGACAGATCTGCCCGCCAAGGGGGTGATGGAGAACGCAGTCATCGCCCCCCTCTACCTGTCGCCGTTCGTCGGGGCGCTGGCGTGGCTCATCCTCGCGTCGCCGAATGCCGGCCTGCTGAACGTCCTCGCCCGAGATCTGCTCGGCGTCACCGGATCCATGATCAACGTCATGACGGCCAGCGGGGTGATCCTGGTCATGGCGCTGTACAACGTGCCCTACGCCTACATGACCGTTTCGGCCGCGCTGAAGGGCATGGACCCGTCGATGGAGGAGGCGTCCTATCTCAACGGGGCTGGCACGCTCGCGACCGCCTGGAAGGTGACCTTTCCGGTGGTCCGCCCGTCGATCATCTCGGCCTTCTTCTTCGTCTTCGTGCTGACCTGCGGCACCTTCTCGATCCCCGCCGCCCTCGGCGGCACGCAGGCGATGCCGTTCCTGGCCGTCGACATCTACCGGGCGGTCGCGACCTTCCCGCTCGACTATTCCAGGGCGGCCGCGATCGGCACGCTGCTGTTCTGGATCTCGCTGATCGGCGTGTTCTTCTACCGTTTCGCGTCGAGGGTCGCGACGCGCTTCGTCACGGTGACCGCCCGCGGCTATCGCACCCGCATGGTCAAGCTGCGCGGCTGGCGGCTGCCGGCGATCCTGATGATCCTGGTCTATGTCACGCTCGCGATCATCCTGCCCTATCTCGCGCTGCTGTACGTCGCCTTCACCAGCTTCACCTCCTCCTCCATCCTCGACGCGACCTTCACCCTGGCGAATTTCTGGTCGGTGGCCGGCTCGGTGGCGGTGCGGCAATCGATCGGCAACACGCTGCTCGTCGGGCTCCTCGCGCCGACGCTCTGCGTCCTGCTCGGCATCGTCATCGCCTATGCGGTGCGGCGCCTGCATGTGCGCGGCAGCGGCATCCTGGACTACATCGCCATGTTCCCGATCGCCGTCCCCGGCATCGTCTTCGGCACCGGCATCTTCTGGACCTACCTGATGACGCCGGCCTACGGGACGATCTGGATCCTGGTGATCGCCTTCGTCGCCTCCTACATCCCCTTCGCCTACCGCATGATCGACACCTCGATCATCCAGATCGACAAGTCGCTGGAGGAGGCCTCCGCGGTCTGCGGCGCTTCGCATTGGCGGACGGCGCGGCAGGTGACGTTCAAGCTGATCCGGCCCGGCGTCCTTTCGGCCTGGATCCTGGTCTTCATCTTCTCGATCCGCGAGATCAGCGCGGCGATCCTCCTGGCGTCGCCGAGCAACAAGGTCCTGTCGGTGATGTCCTGGGACTATCTCGAATTCGGAAACGTGCAGAACGCCGCGATCATCGGCCTGCTGCAGACGGCCATCCTGGTCGCGGGGATCGTCGTCGGCCGGTATGTGCTGCGCGTCCGGCTGTCCCAGGCGGTGTGACCGGCGACCGGAATTCTCGAAGGAGCATCATGGCCAAGCTCAGCGTGGAAGATCTCGTCGTGGCCTATGGCAGCGTCACGGCGGTGCGCAACGTCTCCTTCACCGTCGAGGACGGGGAGTTCGTCTCGCTTCTGGGGCCGAGCGGCTGCGGCAAGACCACGACGCTGCGCTGCATCGCCGGCCTCGAAGGCTCCTCGGCGGGAACCATCCGCATCGGCGGCGAGGTCGTGGCGGCGGACGGCCGGGACGTGCCGCCCGAGAAGCGCGGCATCAACATGGTGTTCCAGTCCTATGCCGTCTGGCCCCACATGACCGTCTTCGAGAATGTCGCCTATGGCCTGCGGACCCGCCGCGAGCCCGCCGCCACCGTCGACGCCAAGGTCGGCGAGGCCCTGAAGATGGTCGGTCTCGACGGGTTCGCGGCGCGCTACGGCACCGAGCTCAGCGGCGGCCAGCAGCAGCGGGTGGCCCTGGCGCGCGCCATCGTCACTTCGCCGCGCCTGCTGCTGTTCGACGAGCCGCTCAGCAACCTGGACGCGGGGCTGCGCGACCGCATGCGGTTCGAGCTGGTCGCGCTGCAGCGGCGGCTGGGGCAGACCTCGCTCTACGTCACGCACGACCAGTCCGAAGCGATGCTGATGAGCGACCGGATCATCCTGATGAAGGATGGCGAGATGATCCAATCCGGCAGCCCGCGGGACCTCTACGACCGGCCCGCCAGCCGCTTCGCCGCCGAATTCATCGGCAACGCCAACATCCTGCAGGGCGACATCGTCCGCGCCTCGAGCGATGGTCGCGCGCTGGTCTCGCTGGCGGACGGGCTGACGATCGAGGGGCTGTTCTCGCGGCCGGAGGCCGTCAGGCTGTCGGGCGCCATCCTGGTCTGCATCCGGGCCGAGAGCATCCAACGGATGCGGGACGCGGATGACGGCCCCAACGCCTTCGATGCCGAGGTCACGTCCGCCAGCTTCCTCGGGCCGGTGGTCACCTGCCTCCTGCGCATCGGCGGGCTCACCCTCCGCGCCGAGCTGCCGGCCCGCACCGCGCCCGCCGCGGGAGAGACCATCCGCGTCCGGATCGAGCCGGACGCCGTCACCCTGATTCCGAATGGCTGAACGGCCGTTCAATCTTTCCTGAAGGACAGAGACATGCGCATCGACAGCATCGAGACCATCCTGGTGGACAAGTACCTGTTCGTCGAGATCCGGACGGACAACGGTCTCGTGGGGCTCGGCGAAGGCGGGGCGTGGGGCTTCCACGAGGCGACGGCCGGCGCCGTCCTCCGCTTCAAGGACTACCTGCTCGGGCAGGATCCGCTGCGGATCGAACACCACTGGCAGTACATGTACCGCTGGGCCCATTTCCGCGGTTCGGCGGTGATGGCGGCGATCAGCGCCATCGACATCGCGCTGTGGGACATCACCGGCAAGCATTTCGACGCCCCGGTGCACGCGCTGCTCGGCGGCAAGGTCAGGGACAAGGCGCGGGCCTACTACCACGTGTTCGGCGAGACCAAGGAGGAGCTGTTCTCCGGCATCGAGGACGCCAAGAAGATGGGGTTCACGGCGGTCGGCCACCTGACCCCCTTCCTCGACAGCCGCCGCGAGGTGCCGTATTTCCAGACCCATGCCGAGAAGATCGGCGACGCCGTCGACACGGTCCGGCAGTATCGCGAGATCGCCGGGCGGGGCATGGATCTGTGCATCGAGATCCATCGCCGGATGACCCCCTATGAGGCGGTCCAGCTCGGGCGGGCGATCGAGCCGTTCCACCCTCTGTTCATCGAGGATCCGATCACGCCCGACAACCTGGACGAGATGGCCTATGTGGCGGACAAGATCTCCATCCCGATCGCCACGGGCGAGCGCATGACCTCGCTGTGGGAATTCCAGATGCTGCTGGCCCGCAACGCGGTCCAGCTGGTGCGGCCGGATGTCTGCATCGTCGGCGGCATCTCGGGCGCCCGCAAGATCGCGGCGCTGGCCGAGGCGTCGCATGCGGGGGTCGTGCCGCACAATCCGCTCAGCGCGGTCTCCACGGCGGCGTGCCTGCAGATCGCGGCGACCGCCCCGAACTTCGTGCTCCAGGAGTTCCCGAACGACACCTGGGACGTCACCGACAAGCGGCCGGATTCCGACAGCTTCCTCATCGGCGCGGCGCGGCACGACGGCGAGGGCTTCCTGACGATCAGCGACGAGCCGGGGATCGGCATCTCGCTTCGCCCCGATGCCGCCGAGAAGTTCCCGTACCGGGCCCGGAAGATGCACACCCGGCTGCACAAGGACGGCTCCGTCGTCGACCAGTGAGGCGGGGCGACGACGGAACGGTCGGGACAGGCCCGGGCCGTTCCGTCGTGGTCGCCTTTGCGGCCCGATTGTCATAGACCTCCCCGGCGTGGGGCGACGACTTCGCGGGGATGACCGGCGGCGCGGCGTCGGGCCTGAGGTGAGAATGGAAAAACGCAAGAGCGTGCCGCTGATCGTGGCCTCGGCCATCATCATGCAGCAGATCGATTCCACGGCGCTGGCGACCGCGCTGCCCTCGATGGCCGACTCCTTCGGCGTTCCCGCCCTCAGCCTGCATTCCGCGATCACGATCTACCTGCTGTCGCTGGGCATCTTTCTGCCGATCAGCGGCTGGGTGGCGGACCGCTTCGGCGCCCACACCGTGTTCCGCTGGGCGATCGGTATCTTCACCGTCGCCTCCCTGCTGTGTGCGGCGTCGACCAGCCTGACGGCCCTCATCCTGGCCCGCATCCTGCAGGGCTTCGGCGGCGCCCTGATGCTTCCGGTCGGGCGGCTGATCCTGGTGCGCTCGGTCTCGCCGGCGGAGCTGGTGTCGGCGATGATCCTGATGGGCCTGCCGGCGGTGATCGGCCCCGCCGTCGGTCCGCTTCTCGGCGGCTTCATCACCACATTCGCCTCCTGGCGGTGGATTTTCTGGATCAACCTGCCGGTGGGCCTTCTGGGGATCGTGCTGACCACGCTGTTCATCGAGCCCATTCCGCCCTCCGAGCCCAAGCCGTTCGACTGGCCCGGCTTCATCCTCACCGGCCTCGGCATCGGTGCGCTGATCTTCAGCCTCGATACGATGGCACGGGGCGGCGACCTCGAAGCCGTCGGGCTCGCGATTGCCGGCGCGGCCGCGCTTGCGATCTATGGGCTGCATGCGCGCCGCGCCCGGCACCCCATTCTCGACCTCCGCTTGTTCCGCTTGCCTGCGTTCCGGTCCAGCATGCTGGGCGGGTCGCTGTTCCGGATCGGCTTCGGCGCCTTGCCCTTCATGCTGCCGCTGCTGATGCAGGAGGTGTTCGGATACACGCCGCTGGAATCGGGCGGGATCACCTTCGCGTCCGCCATCGGCGCCTTCGGCATGCGGACGGTGGCACGGCGGATCCTGCACCGGTTCGGGTTCCGCCGGGTGCTGCTTTGGAATGCCCTGATCGCCAGCGCCTCCATGGCACTCTGCGCCACCTTCACGGCGGGCATGGCGCCGTATGTCATGATGATCGTGATCTTCTTGGGCGGCGTGTTCCGCGCGCTCCAGTTCACCAGCATCAACACCCTGGCCTTCGCCGAACCCTCCGCGACCGAGATGAGCCACGCCACGGCCTTGTCCCAGATGGCGCAGCGGATCTCGCAAAGCGTCGGCGTGGCCTTCGCCGCCACCCTGCTGCACCTGTTCAGCGGCGGGGCAGCCCATCCGACTGGCCATGCCTTCGAGCTGGCGTTCCTGGTGGTGGCGCTGGTGTCCTCGCTGTCGTTCCTGTCGTTCCTGGCGCTGCCGGGGACTGCCGGCGACGTGCTCGCCGGGCGGGTGCGCGAACCGGCCTGATGCTCCCGGGTGAGCTGAGGCGGCCGTCGCGCAGGGATTGGAACAGCGTGAAGACGGTCCTTTCGATCAGTAGGTCGCGCGGCCGCCCGAGAGGTCGAAGACGGCGCCGGTCGTGAAGGAATTCTCGGCGCTGGCCAGCCAGGCGATCATGGCGGCGGCCTCCGCCAGCTCCAGGAACCGCCCGCGCGGAATCCGGCTGAGCATGTATTTGATGTGCTCCGGTGCCTGCTCCATCGCGCCCGGCGTGCGGGCGACGGCCGGGGTGACGCAATTGACCGCGATGTCGTGGCCGGCCAGTTCCTTGCCCAGCGACTTGGTCATGGCGATGACCGCGGCCTTGGCCGCGCTGTAGGCGGCAGCGTTGGGATTGCCCTCCTTGCCGGCGATCGACGCGACATTGACGATGCGGCCGTAATTCTGCGCCGTCATCACCGGCGCGACGGCCCGGCAGCAATAGAAGGTGCCGTTGACGTCGACGTCCAGCACGCTGCGCCAGGCGTCCAGCGGATAGTCCGCCAGGGGCGCGTTCGGACCGACGATCGCGGCGTTGTTCACCAGGATGTCGATGCGCCCCAGCGCCTCCACCGTCCCGGCCACCGCGGCCTCGACGCTGGCACTGTCGGCGATGTCGACCCGCATGGTGTGGATGTCGTCCCGCCCGGTGGCGGCGGCCAGCGTGCCCTTCGCGGCCTGCAGGCCGTCCTGGTTGATGTCCCAGATGACCAGTCGCGCGCCGGAGCGGAGGAAGCGGTCGGCCACCTCATGGCCGATGCCCTGCGCGCCGCCGGTCACCACGGCGACGCGCCCGTCGAGATTGATCGTGTTGAGCTGCAAGATCGTTGCCTCTGATGAAAATGGGTCGGGCGGGCAGGGGATGCCGGCCCACCCCGATCCCCTGTAGGGTCTCTCAAGCGTTGGCGCCCACCGGCTGCCCGGCGACCGGGCGCCATCGCATGAAGCGCTCCTCGAACATCGACACCGTGGTGTCGAGCACGAGCGCGAACACGGTCAGCAGCAGGATGCCGGCGATCACCGAATTGATGTCGAACACTCCCTCGGCGAGCAGGATCAGGTAGCCGATCCCTTTTTCCGAGCCGAGATACTCGCCCACCACGCTGCCGACGAAGGCGATGCCCACCGCGTTGTGCAGGCTGGAGAACACCCAGCTCATCGCCGACGGCACATAGACATGGCGCAGCAGTTCGCGTGAATTCGCGCCCATCATCCGCGTGTTGGACAGCACCACCGGGCTGACCTCGCGCACGCCCTGGTAGACGTTGAAGAACACCACGAAGAAGACCAGGGTCACGCCCAGCGCGACCTTCGACCAGATGCCGAGCCCGAACCAGAGCGCGAAGACCGGCGCGAAGATCAGGCGCGGCATCGAGTTGAACGCCTTGATGAACGGGTCGGTCACGGCGGCGAGGAACGGGTTGAGCGCCAGCCACAGGCCGATCCCCAGTCCCAGGACGGTGCCGATGGCGAAGGCCAGGAGGGTTTCCAGCAGGGTGGTGTAGAGATGGATGAAGACCGACCCGGTGGCGAACCAGATCCACAGGCGCCTGGCGACGCCGACCGGATCGCCGAAGAAGAAGGTCGACAGCAGCCCCGTCGTGGTCAACAGCCACCACAGGAACAGGCCGCCGAACAGCAGGACCAGGCGGCAGGCCAGGACCAGGCCGTGGTTGCGCGGGTCACGAGCGGTTGCGGGCATAGCTTTTCAGCACCTCTCCCTTCAGCACGTCCCAGATCGCGGCGTGCAGTTGCAGGAACCGCTGCGTCATCCGGATCTCCGCGACCTGGCGCGGGCGCTCCAGGTCGATCTCGAATTCCGCGATGGGCCGTGTGCCGGGACCTGCGGACAGAACCAGGACGCGGTCTGACAGCGAGATGGCTTCCTCCAGGTCATGGGTCACGAACACCACCGACTTGCGGTCGGTCGACCAGATCTGCAGCAGCTCGTCCTCCATCAGCTGCCGGGTCTGGATGTCGAGCGCGCTGAACGGCTCGTCCATCAGCAGGATGCGGGGGTTGAGCGCGAGCGCCTGGGCCAGGCCGGCCCGCTTGCGCATGCCGCCCGACATCTGGTGCGGATATTTCCGGCCGTGCCCGTCGAGCCCGACCCGCACCAGCCATTCGCGCGCGATCTGCAGCGCCTCCGCCTTCGGCTTGCCGTGGAACAGCAGGCCGGCGGCGACATTGTCCTCCGCCGTCTTCCAGGGCATCAGCGCATCCACCTGGAACAGGTAGGATGCGTCCTTGTTCAGCCCCTGGCTCAGGGGCTGGCCGAAGACGCTCAGCGTGCCGGAGGAGGGGCGCATCAGCCCGGCCGCCACGTTGAGCAGGGTGGACTTGCCGCAGCCGGTCGGTCCGACGACGGACAGGAACTCGCCCTCCCGCACCGTCAGGTTCACGTCCCGCACGGCGGTGTAGGTCTTGCCGGCCCCTTCGTTGCTGGCGAAGGTGCAGGTCACCCCGTCGAACCGCAGGGCATGCGCTGCGTCCTGCGGCATGGCCTGCTCGCTGATCCTGCGGACGGCGACGCTCACCGGACTGCCCCCGCCGCCTTGGTGGCAAAGCTGTTGTCATAGGTGGCGCCGAGATCGATCGGCGCCGAACCGATGCTGGGGTCGAAGGCGGTCAGGACGTTGCGCACGGTCTGCGCGCCCTGGTCCGACAGCACGCCGGTCTGCGAGATGCAGCGGCGGCTGTTCTCGAACGCCTTGGCGTAGAGCACCTTGTCGTCGCCGACATATTCCGGCGGGACGCTGTCGGCCACCTGCTGCGGCGTCGCCTGGGCGATCCAGTGTTCGGCGCGGACGATGGCGTTCGTCACGGCCTGCACGGTCTTCGGGTTCTCGTCGATGAAGGCTTTCGTCGAGTACAGGCTCGATTCGGGATAGTCGGAGCCGAAGACCGCCTTGTTGCCCTCCGCCGTCCGCATCTCGGCGAGCGGGATCATGTCGCCGCTGTCCGTCAGGATGGTGGCCGAGGGATCGTTGACGATCAGCGCGTCGATCTGTCCGGCCCGGATCGCCGCCACGGCGCCGGCGGCCTGGCCCACGCCGATGATCGACACGTCCTCCGGCTGCAGCCCAGCCTGGTGCAGGATGTAGTTGAGCGCCATGTGGGTGCTCGACCCCGGCGCGCTGACGCCGACCCGCATGCCCTTCAGGTCGGCGGCCGTGCGCACCTTGCCCTCGTTCTTCTTGGCGATGCCGAAGATCCAGGCGGGGCAGTTCACCTGGGCGGCGAAGGTGACTAGGCTCTGTCCCTTGGCGGCCATGGTGATGGTGTTGGAATAGGCGCCGGCGACGACGTCCGTGCTGCCGCCCATCAGCGCCTCCAGCGCCTTCGACCCGCCGGAGAAGGCCGCGATGGTGACGTCGAGCCCCTCGTCGTTGAAGTAGCCGAGCTGCTTCGCCACCAGAAGGGGCAGGTAGGTCACGCCGGTCGAGGCGGCGCCGATATGGACCTCCGCCTTCTCCGGCCGGTCCTGGGCGCTCGCCGCCGCGGTCACCGACAGGATCGTGGCCGCACACAGCGCCAGCGTTGTTCCGAGCTTCATGATGTCTCCTCCGTTTGCTTCGTCTTGTTGGTTGTGAGTCCGAGGCAGGTGGGCCGAACGTTCCGGGGACGGCCGGGCGAAGCGGGCGACTCCGGCCCGGCCGACAATCCCTAGGCTGCCGCCCGCAGCGCCTGGACCACCGCGTCGCCCATCTCCGTGGTGCCCACCCGCCGGGTGCCGGGCTGATAGATGTCGCCGGTGCGATAGCCCTGGGCGAGCACGGTGCGGACCGCGTTTTCCACCTGCCGCGCCTTGTCCTCCAACTCGAAGCTCTCGCGCAGCATCATCGCCAGCGACAGGATCGCGGCCAGCGGGTTGGCCACATCCTGGCCGGCGATGTCAGGGGCCGAGCCGTGGACCGGCTCGTACAGGCCTTTGCGGTCGACCCCGAGCGAGGCCGAGGGCAGCATGCCGATCGATCCGGTCAGCATCGCCGCCGCATCCGACAGGATGTCGCCGAACATGTTGCCGGTGACGATCACGTCGAACTGCTTCGGGTTCCGCATCAGCGACATGGAAGCGGCATCGATGAACAGATGGCTCAGTTCGACATCGGGGTATTCGCGGCCGACGCGGGTCATCACCTCGCGCCAGAGCTGCATGGTCTCCAGCACATTGGCCTTGTCGACCGAGCAGACCTTGCGCCGGCGCTTGCGCGCGGCCCGGAAGGCGGCATGGGCGATGCGTTCGACCTCGGATTCGGAATAGCGCATGGTGTTGAAGCCGACGCGCTCGCCCTTCTCATTGGTCTCGAAGCCGCGCGGCTTGCCGAAATAGACGTCGCCGTTGAGCTCCCGCAGGATCACGAGGTCGAGCCCGTCGACCACCTCCGGCTTCAGCGTCGAGGCGCCGATCAGTTCGGGGAACATGAAGGCGGGGCGGAAATTGGCGTACAGCGTCAGCGCCTCGCGCAGCTGCAGCAACCCGGTGCCGGGGCGGCGTTCGCGCGGGATGCTCGCCTCGTCGGCCACCCCGACCGAGCCGAACAGGATGGCATCGACGCGCCGCGCCAGGGCCAGGGTCTCGTCGGGCAGCGGCTTGCCGCGCGCGTCGATGCCGGCCTGGCCGACCGGGGCCTCCTCGGTTTCGGCCTGGGGCGCCACCAGCCGCAGCACCTTCACCGCCTGGCCGACGACCTCGGGGCCGATGCCGTCGCCGGCCATGATCGCGATCTTCACGAACGTCTCTCCTTGAACTCGAATCTCTGGGCGAACACGAATGTCTGAAACGGCGAGGGCTAGGCGTCGCGGCCCTCGTGGCTGCGCTCGAACGCGTCGATCCGGTCGGACTGCGCCAGGGTGTAGCCGAGCTCGTCGATGCCGTTGACGAGGCAGGTCTTGGCGAAGGCCTCGATCTCGAAGGGATGGTGCGTGCCGTACGGCAGGACCACCTGCTGCGCCGGCAGGTCGACCGCCACCGTCGCGCCCGGGGCCGCCTCGAGATGCGCCAGCAGCGGCGTCACCACCTCCTGCGGCAGCACGATCGGCAGCAGGCCGTTCTTCAGGCAGTTGGTGAAGAAGATGTCGCCGAAGCTGGGGGCGATGGCCGCCCGGATCCCGTAGTCGTACAATGCCCAGACTGCGTGCTCGCGGGAGGAGCCGCAGCCGAAGTTGCGGTTGGCGACGATGATCCGGGCGGGGCGGTAGGGCGGCCGGTTCAGGATGAAATCCGCGACCTCCGATCCATCCTGGCGGAAGCGAAACTCGGCGAACAGATACCGCCCGAAATCGTCGGAGCGCATCTTCTGCAGATACTGCGCCGGGATGATCTGGTCGGTGTCGCAATTGACCCGGGCGATCGGCACGGCCACGGCTTCCAGATGGTCGAGACGATCCATGGTCAGCCTCCCGCCATCAGCCGGCGGACATCGGTCAGCCGGCCGGTCACGGCCGCCGCCGCCGCCATCGCCGGACTCATCAGATGGGTGCGTGCCCCCGGCCCCTGGCGGCCGACGAAGTTCCGGTTGGAGGTCGAGGCGCAGCGCTGGCCCGGCGCGACCATGTCGCCATTGGTGGCCAGGCACATCGAGCAGCCGGCGAAGCGCCAGTCGAAGCCGGCGGCCTTGAAGATCCGGTCCAACCCCTCGGACTCCGCCTGCGCCTTGATCTGCTGAGATCCCGGCACCACCCAGGCCTCGACCCCGCCGGCCACTTTCCGGCCCTCGACAACCGCGGCCGCGCTGCGCAGGTCCTCGATCCGGCTGTTGGTGCAGGAGCCGATGAACACCCGGTCGATGCCGATCTCCTCCAGCGCCGTGCCGGGCACCAGACCCATATAGGCCAGCGCCCGTTGCATGCCGTCGCGCCGGTCGGGATCCGCCACATCGGCCGGGTCCGGAACCCGCGCGGTGATCGCCACGGCATCCTCGGGCGTGGTGCCCCAGGTCACCATCGGCGCGATCGCCGCGGCGTCCAGCGCGACCTCCCGGTCGAACACGGCTTCCTCGTCGGACGGCAGGCCGCGCCATTGCGCCACCGCCCGGTCCCAGTCGGCGCCCTTCGGGGCATAGGGGCGGCCCGCGAGATAGGCGAAGGTGGTGTCGTCCGGGGCGATCATCCCCGCCCGGCCGCCGGCCTCGATCGACATGTTGCAAACCGTCAGCCGGCCTTCCATCGACAGCGCCCGGATGGTGCTGCCGGCATATTCCAGAATATGCCCCGCCGCACCGGCGACCCCGATCTCGGCGATGATCGCGAGGATGATGTCCTTGGCGGTCACCGCCGGCCCGAGCGTGCCGTCGATGCTGATGCGCATGCGGCGCGGCCGGCGCTGCCACAGCGACTGGGTCGCCAGCACATGCCCGACCTCGGTGGCGCCGATGCCGAAGGCCAGCGCACCGAGCGCCCCATGGGTGGAGGTGTGGCTGTCGGCGCAGACGATGGTCATGCCCGGCAGGCTCAGCCCCTGCTCGGGCCCCACCACATGGACGATGCCCTGGCGCGGGTCTTCCAGGCCGAACAGGGTGATGCCGGAAGCCGCGGCGTCGCGCTTCAGCGCCTCGATCATGGCGCGGCGTTCGGGGTGGTTGATCGAGGCCATGTCCCGCCCGTGGGTGGGGACGTAGTGGTCGGGCATGCCGAAGATGCGCTCCGGCGCCCGTGGCTTCAGGCCGCGCTGGCGCAGCATGTCGAAAGCCGTGGCGGTGACGTCATGGATGAAGTGGCGGTCGATGAACAGCAGGTCCTGGCCATCCTCCCGCGTCATGATCCGGTGCCGGTCCCAGATCTTGTCGAACATGGTCTGCGGCACAGTGCTCGCTTCCGGGCTCACGGTTTCCTTCCCATGCCGCGCGGCGGGGCAGGGGCGGCGATCACCCCGAAAACCCGCCCGCGGCGACATCGTGGAGCGGGACGCCGGGCCATCTCGGCCGGCCTCGCTTCAGGGCGTTGCGGTTCGATTTTCACCATGCTGCAACAGTTCATGCGCCGCCCGGAATCGTGATTGGGGACCCTGCCATCGCGATCGGCGATGGCAGGCCCGGCCCGATCTGTCAGAGTGCAAGCCTCGGCGCGGGAGCATCAGGCTCCGGCGACTGCGAGATCGGTTTGGAGCGCGGAATGCAGATCGACCTGGTGTCCCTGAAGCTCTTCGTCTCCATCTGCGAGCACCGGAGCATCTCCCGCGCCTCGGAGGTCGAGCACATCGCCGCATCGGCGGTCAGCAAGCGCATGTCCGATATGGAAAAGAGACTGGGGACCCCGCTGTTCCACAGGAGCAACCGCGGGATCGAGCTGACCTCCGCCGCCCACGCCCTGCTGCGCCACGCCCACACCATTATGCGGGACCTGATGCAGATGGAGCGGGAACTCGTCGACCACGCGACGGGGATGCGCGGCCAGATCCGCATCCATGCGAGCGTGTCGACCATCGTGCAGTACCTGTCGACCGACCTCCGCGATTTCCTGGCCCTCCACCCAGCCATCCGCATCGACCTGGAAGAGGGGCTGAGCCGCGAGGTGAGCCGCGCCGTATCGGAGAACGCGGCCGATATCGGCATCTTCGGCGGCCCCATGCCGTTCTCCGATCTTCGCGTCTTCCCCTATCGCAGCGACCGTCTCACGGTGATCATGCCGCCGGACCATCCTTTGAGCGGGGCGGATGGGGTGACCTTCGCCGAGATCGCCAAGCACGATCTGGTCGGGCCCCAGCTGGGCAGCTATCTCGATTCCCTGGTCACGCGCGCCGCCGCAGAGCTCAACCAGCCGCTGCGCCTGCGCCTCAGGGTGAACGGATTCGAGCCGGCCCGAGGCATGGTCGAGGCCGGGCTCGGCATCGCCCTCGTGCCCGAACTCCATGCCGCGCGATATGTGGAGAACGGCCAGGTGGTCGCCGTCAGGCTCGATGAGCCCTGGGCCGTGCGGCACTGGAAGATCTGCACCCGCGACGCGGCCTCGCTGCCGCCGCCGGTCCACCTCCTGGTCCAGCATCTCACCTCCCGCGAGGCATAGACCGAACGCCCCTTCCGTCATCGCCATCGGCGATGGTCGCGCAGTTCTGCGCCGTTTTCTTCCCCCGCCGGCTGGCACCGCGGCACTGTTGACCTCTATCATGGGCAGCTGGACGCAGGAGCCGCGAGATGACGGATTTCATGGATGCCTTCGCCGCCGCCCTGCATCTGATCCTGGGCGGCGACCCCGAGCTGGTCGCTATCGTGCTGCGGTCTCTGGCAATCAGCCTGTCGGCGACAGCCTTGGCGGGGCTGGTCGGGCTGCCGTTCGGCGCCCTGGTGGCCGTGTCCCGCTTCCCCGGGCGGTCGGCGGTGGTGATCGTGCTGAACGCATTGATGGGGCTGCCGCCGGTGGTGGTTGGTCTGGTGGTCTACCTGCTGCTGTCCCGGGCCGGGCCGCTGGGATCGCTCGGGCTCCTGTTCACGCCTGCCGCAATGGTCATCGCCCAGGCCTGCCTGATCACCCCGATCATCGCGGCCCTGGCGCGGCAGACGGTCGAGGATCTCCACGCGAATTATGACGAGCTGTTCCGCTCACTCCGCGTCGGCCGCCTGCGCGCCGTGGCGACACTGCTGTGGGACGGGCGGCTCAGCCTGGCCACCGCGCTCCTCGCCGGGTTCGGCCGGGCATCGGCCGAGGTCGGCGCCGTCATCATCGTCGGCGGCAACATCGACAAGGTCACGCGGGTAATGACCACGGCGATCGCGCTCGAGACCAGCCGCGGCGACCTCGCCCTGGCGCTCGGATTGGGCCTGATCGTGCTGTGCCTGTCGCTGGCCATCAATGCTGGGGCGCTGGCCTTGGGCCAGGCCGCGCGGCGGGGGGCGGGTGCTGCGTCGTGACCATCCTGCCGCTGCGGCTTTCGGGCCTGTCCTATGTGGCAGGCGGGCGGGCGCTGATCGATGCCGTCGACCTGGCGATAGGAGCCGGGGCCCCGACGGTGATCCTGGGCCCGAACGGGGCCGGAAAGAGCCTGCTTCTGCGGCTGTGCCACGGCCTGTTGGCCCCGGCCGCGGGGACGGTGTGCTGGCTCGGGCCCGACGCCCAGGATGCGCCGAGGCGACAGGCGATGGTGTTCCAGCGGCCCGTTCTGCTGCGTCGGACAGTCGCCGCCAATCTCGACTACGTGCTCACTCTGCGTGGGCTGAAGAGATCCCGGCGGTCCGAGCGCATTGCCACATTGCTGGCCGAGGCGGGCCTGTCCGGGTTGGCCGGGCGGTTGGCGCCGCTGCTGTCGGGCGGCGAGCAGCAAAAGCTGGCCCTCGCCCGGGCGTGGGCCGTGGAACCCGAGGTTCTTTTCCTGGACGAGCCGACCGCCAGCCTGGATCCGGGCGCCACGCTTGCGGTGGAAGCGCTGATCAGCCGCATCGCCGCCGGGGGTACGAAGATCGTCATGACGACCCATGACATGGGCCAGGCGCGGCGAATCGCGGCTGAAATCATCTTCCTGCATCGCGGCAGGATGCTGGAGCAGGGGCAGGCAGCTGCATTCTTCGCCCAGCCCGAGACCGATACCGCCGCCAGATTCCTTGCGGGTCAGCTCATCTGAGGATAGCGCAAATGCTTCTTGCGCTATGCTCTCGGCGGCCGACCGTGATCGTAACAACCGGGGAGGGCGCCATGATCGCCAAGCGTCTCGTTCTGATTGTCGGACTTCTGCTCGGCCTCGTCATCCCGGCCGAGGCCGCCGACCGCTTCATTACCGTCGCGTCCACCACCTCGACTGAGAATTCCGGGCTATTCCCCTATCTATTGCCGATATTCACCCGGGAGACCGGGATCGAGGTTCGGGTGGTGGCCCAGGGCACCGGCCAGGCGATAGAAACGGCGCGGCGGGGAGACGCCGATGTGCTGTTTGTGCACCACAAGCCTTCGGAGGAGAAGTTCGTGGCCGCGGGCGATGGCGTCGCCCGCTTTGACGTGATGTACAACGATTTCGTCCTGGTCGGACCGACCGCTGATCCCGCGGGCATCGGCCACACGAGGGATGCCGCCGCCGCGCTGGCGAAGATCGCGGCGGCGCGGGCTCCGTTCCTGTCGCGGGGCGACGACAGCGGCACTCATCTGGCCGAGTTGGCGCTGTGGAAGGCGGCCGGTATCGACGTCAAGGCGGCGAGCGGCGGCTGGTACCGCGAGGCCGGGTCGGGCATGGGCGCGACCCTGAACACGGGCCGCGAGATGCAGGCCTACGTGTTGACCGACCGTGCCACTTGGGCCAGCTTCAAGTCCAAGGGCGACCTCGTCGTCCTGGTCGAGGGCGACCCGGCACTGTTCAACCAGTACGGCGTGATCCTGGTGAGCCCGACGAAACATCCCACAGTGAAAGCGGCAGACGGCCAAGCCTTTATCGACTGGTTGGTGTCCGGCAAAGGTCAGGCGGCCATTGCCGGGTATCGGATCGACGGGCTGCAGTTGTTCTTCCCGAATGCGCGGCCGACTGGATAGCGTCCGCGCCACGGCTGTCGCGGGCGTCCAAGCGGCGTTCGGCCGTAGAATGGGCTAATTTCGGGTAGTGCGGGATAGGATTGCAGAGCGAGATCAACCGAATGTTTTCGATAGTCGCTGATCATCTCTCGGTACGCATCCACAGTTTCACCATCTATCGCCGCTCCAGAAGCCCTCGTCCTTCGAAGATCGCAGGCATCACCTTCTCGATCCGCGCGGTCCGCGTTCCAGACTGCTTCGCGCCGGCGAAGTGAAACAGGTATCCCCTTTGCCGACCCGGCGTCAGCGCCTCGAACGCGCGCTTGAACTGCGGATCGTTGCGGAACTTCTCCTTCAACTCCTCGGGCACGGGAAACTCCGGGGGCTTCGTCTGGACCTTCAAACCGGCCTTCTCGGCCGTCACGGCCTCGCGCACGTAGGCCTCGATGGTGGCCGCCTTCGTCGCAATCTCTTTGGCGCTGCTGAACTTCATCACCCGCGCTGCCTGAACCTGCCCGAGCTGCACCAGCAGCTTCTTCGGGTCCTTCAGCAGCGCACCCTGAAAGAAGCCCAACGCGCAGTATTCTTTGAAGCCCTGAATGATGACGACGTTTTTTCCATCCACTGTGTAGCAGGGCTTTCCCCACTTGCACTCCTCTCTTAAGTCGAACCCAGACAAGATCATCTGCAGCTCGGCAATCTCGGCCTGCCACCGCTCCTGATACGCCATCTCCATGCTGCAGCTCCGTTGTTGCAAGTCGGCGTGACGCTGATGGTCGTTCGAAGGTTGCCTGTGATGAATCTATCAGCTCTGCGATCCCAAGTTCGAATTGCCGTCGACGCCGAGCGCCTCGACTAGAAAATCAATGAACAGGCGTACTCGCAGCGGGAGTTGGCGTCCGAACGGATGTAAGACGTGGACTGGCGTTGTGAACATCGGTATCTCTGGCAGCACTATACTTAAGCGGCTGGCGGCAAGATCATCCTCGATCGCGAGGCGCATGAACTGCGTGATGCCGACCCCCCTTACGGCCGCCTCGATCAACGACTGAGCATCGTCTGAATCGAAAGGCCCATCGGGTACGATCCGCGTGCCGTCGGCAAAAGTGAATGGTTGCGGCCGGCCCCCGAGCAGGTGGCGAAGGCAGGCGTGCCGCTTGAGATCATCGACTGCCTGCGGGATGCCCCGTCGCTGCAGGTACTTTGGCGATGCGCCCAGGACATAGTGCAGGACACCCAACGAGCGGCCGATCAAAGTCGTATCTTCCAGTTCCCCGATCCGCACCGCGATGTCGAAGCCTTCGCGGATCAGATCGATACGGCGGTCCGTGACACTGAGGTCGAGCTTGATGTCTGGATAGCGATCCAGGAACGAGCCGGCCCATGCCGAGATCAGGGGGCGGCCAAACGTTGTTGGCACGGTGACCCGGAGCACGCCGCGCACATTACCCGGCACCTGCACGATGTCCTCGGCTTCCTCGATGGCACGCAGATGGGCGGCCACCTGCTCATAGTACGCGGCGCCTTCGGAAGTCGGGCTGAGCGTGCGCGTCGACCGCTGCAGAAGGCGCACGCCAAGACGTTGTTCCAAGCGCGCGACGCTTTTAGATACCGCCGAAGGGCTGGCGCCGATCAGCCGGGCTGCGCCAGCGAAAGACCCGGCATCAACGGTCCGCACGAAGGCGAGCAGACCGGCCGTCTTTTCCAGAATCGTCGCCATTCGGGACATCCATTCTCGAAAGAACGGAAAGGCTATCATCTATTCGGCGATCGATGATCGAATGATTGTAACCAGCGCAGGGAACCGGGGCGCTTTGCCTCTCACCGCCTGGCGCCGGGGCGGTCGTCGCCGACCCAATCGAGCAAGGGCCGAGCGGATAGCCAGAATTAGATTTTCAGTCTCATTTCGTACAAGCAAGGAGTGCAATGTGTCTACGCAAGCCAAACCAACCATCGTTTTCTGCCACGGCATCTGGGCTGATGGCTCGTGCTTCAGCAAGGTGATCCCGCCCTTGCAGGCCGACGGGCACGAGGTGATCGCGGTTCAATATGGCCTGGACTCGTTCGAAGAGGACGTGGCGACGGTGAAGCGCACGCTCAACCGCGTCGGCAGCCCCGTCCTGCTCGTCGGTCATTCCTATGGCGGAGCCACCATCACGGCCGCGGGAGTCGATGAGCGTGTGGCGGGCCTCGTCTATATCGCAGCGGTCGCCCCCGATGCGGGCGAGACCGTACAGAACCAACTCGACAAATATCCATCGGATATTTTCACTCGCGTCGAGGTCGCGGATGGGCGTGCGTGGATGCTTCCGAACGGCACCGAGTTCTTTGCCGGAGATCTCTCCGGGGAAGACCAGAAGCTCGTGTGGGCTACCCATTATGCTCCTGTCTTCGATCTGTTCCACCAACAGAAGCTCAGCGCCGACGACATCGCGTGGAAGTCGAAGCCGAGCTGGTACGTTCTGGCTACGCAAGACCACACTGTGCATCCCGATTTGCAGCGCTGGGTCTCGGAGCGCATGGGAGCGACCGTCACCGAGGTGGCGAGCAGCCATGTTCCCATGCTTTCGCACCCGAACGTTGTTGTCAGCGTAATCCGCAAGGCCGCGGCCGCTGTTCAAGACGGCTGACGACTGCCGATACCCGCGGAGTGGAAGTGGGAGGCCGTCGCGAAGCGGTCTCTCGCAGAGTACGGTGACGGGTTATGGTGACAGTGCGCATTTAGCCGGCCTTCTCGGTGCTGCTGCCGTCGCAGAGGAACTGGTCGGTGCCATCGGAATCCAGACCCCACACATCCGTCCCGGCTGGCATCTCCAAGCTTCTCGGGACCTCGCCGAACCGCAGATCAGTCCGCTGCAGTTCGCGTTGGTTGAGCGGAATGGTTTAGATCGGATCATCTGATCGCACCGAGGCAACGAGGGGTCGCGAAGGCGCTCGGCATCAGATCCCGAAGTGACTGGAGCCGAACTCGTTTCGGCCTGTGCCGTTGCGTTAACTCCGATCTTTGTTCATGATGTGTTCCATGAACAAACCGCAGACCGCTCAGACAGCAGAGGCCCCGGCCGCTCCCCAGGAGGAGCGGGCGGCGCGGCATCTGCGGCTGCTGGCCCGGGCGGCCGAGATCCAGATGGAGGTGATGGAGGCGACCCGCGCCGAGGCGGTGAAGACGCCGCAGCCCGGCGTCGACTATTGCCAGCGCATCGCCACTGTCACCCGCTCGCTGCGGCTGACCTTGCTGCTGGAGGACCGGTTCTCCCG
>NZ_JBFRHF010000030.1:0-106801 GCF_052115705.1 Inquilinus sp. 2KB_23
CAGCTCGACACCCTGTCGCCCGAGGAGTTCGTGCGCGAGGTCTGCCGCAGGATCGGCCGGCCGCCGGCTTCGGTCCCGCTGCCGCAGGGCCGGGATGATGGCACCGGCGATGATGCCGGCTTGGCCGGGGAGGGCACGGGTGCGGTCGCCGTGGGCTCCGGGACCGGGGAGGGCTGGGCCGAGCTGCCGGAGGAGTCCGGGGAAGGCTGGGCGCCGTCCAAGCTGGCGGCGCCGGACAGCAGCTGAGCGGGCGATGGGCCGCGCCACTCCCGAACTGTCGTCGAAGCCTGCTGATCGCATTGCCTCTCCCGTTCAGGGAGAGGTCGGAGGCGTTTGCGCCTCCGGGTGAGGGGGTTTTGTCGAGGCCGGGACCAGCCCTCACCCGGTCTCGCTGCGCGAGCCCGGCCTCTCCCGCCAGGCGGGAGAGGTGACGCACTCCCGTTCTCCCGAGGGAAGAGGCTCGCGGTCTCCCGCGCGCTATGTCGCCATCCCCCGCAGCGGATGCCGCTGGCATCCCGGCCCAGCCTTTGTAGGATGTGTGAAACGGCGCGACCGGACCCCGGCCGCGCCGCGTCATGACGGGAGGGCGGAACCCATGGCCGACATCGCATATCTCGGGCTCGGGCTGATGGGCCGGGGCATGGTCCGCAACCTGCTGAAGGCGGGACACAGCGTCCACGCCTGGAACCGCAGCGCCGTAGACCTGCCGGAGGAGGTCACCGGCCATGCCGGCTACCACGCCGCCGCCTCGGTGGCCGAGGCCGTGTCGGGCCGCGACCGGATCATGCTCTGCGTCACCGGGCCCGATGCCCAGCGCGCCCTGCTGCTGGGCCCCGACGGCGCCTTCGCCCATGCCGCCAAGGGTGCGGTGATCGTCGACAGCACCACCACCGACCCCGCGGTGTCGCGCGCCCTGGCCACGGCTGCCGCGGAGGCCGGCCACGCCTATCTCGACGCCCCGGTCTATGGCAGCAAGGCCCAGGCCTGGGACGGCACCATCGGCTTCATCGTCGGCGGCGAGGCGGCGGTGCTGGACTCGGTGCGGCCGATCCTGGAGGCGATCTCCGGCGGCGCCTTCCATCTCGGCCCCAACGGCGCCGGGGCGGTGATGAAGCTGATCGGCAACCTGCTGTCGGCCGCCCAGACCGCGGCGTTGGGCGAAGGCTTGGCCCTGGCCCGCAAGAACGGCCTGGCGGCGGAAGGCGTGATCGAGGTGCTGGACCGCTTCGGCGGGTCCTCCAGCGTCATCCGCGGCGCCGCCCGCAAGACCCTGGCCAACGACTTCGAGCCTGCCTTCCACCTCAAGAACATGGCCAAGGACATCGGGCTGATGCTCGACCTCGGCAAGGCCAGCGGCGTGCCGATGCTGGGCACCGCCGTGACCGCGGAGCTGTACCGCGCCGCCCTGGCCGCCGGCTATGGCGAGCTGCAGGCCAATGCCGTGCACAAGGTCCAGTTCGCCCTGGCGGGAATCAAGGAATGACCAGCAACACCGCCGGTCTCGACCTCTACCGCCGGCTGGTCCGCATCCGCCTGTTCGAGGAGCGGGTGGGCGAGCTGTTCGTGCGCGGCGGCACCGCCGGGTCGATGCTGCACCTCTCGATCGGGGAGGAGGGGGCGGCGGTCGGCGTCGCCGCGGCGATGCGCGACGGCGACAGCTTCACCACTCACCACCGCGGCCACGGCATCTTCCTGGCCCGCGGCGGCGAGCCCGACCGGATGATGGCGGAGATCGCGGGCAAGGCCACCGGCTATTGCCGCGGCAAGGGCGGGTCGATGCACATCGCCGACCGCGGCGTCGGCCATCTCGGCGCCAACGCCATCGTCGGCGGCGGCATCGCCCATGTCGTCGGCGCCGGCCTGTCGTATCGGGCCCAGGGGCAGGGCCAGGTCGCGGTCGCCTTCTTCGGCGACGGCGCGCTGCAGCAGGGCATCCTGTACGAAAGCATGAACCTGGCGGCGCTGTGGTCGCTGCCGGTCGCCTTCGTCTGCATCAACAACCAGTACGGCATGGGCACCCGCATCGACCAGGCCTCGGCCTCGCTCGACTTCTCCGGCCGCGCCCGCAGCTTCGGCCTCGCCGCGGCGCAGGCCGACGGCACCGATGTCGAGGCGGTGCTGGATGTCGCCCGCGGCCTGCTGGACGGCGCGCGGGAAGGCCGGCCGGCCTTCCTCACCATCGACTGCTACCGCTTCCACGGCCACGCCCGGATGGACAAGAGCCCCTATCGCGACGCGGCGGAGGAGGCGGCGGGGCGCCAGCGCGACCCGGTCGCCCACCAGCATGCCCGCCTGATCGCCGCCGGCCTGGCGACCGAAGCCGAGCTGGAGGCGATCCGCGACGCCGCGGCGGATGAGATGGACGCGGCGCTGGACACCGCCATCGCCGCGCCGGCGCCGGAGGCCGCCGCGCTGTTCGAGGATGTCTACGACCCCGCGACCCCGGCGCCGGAGCCGGTGGCCGCCATGCTGGACCGGGTGTTCGGGCCATGACCGCGCATCCCGCCGAGATCACCTACCGCGACGCGCTGCGCCTGGCCCTGCGCGAGGCGATGGCCGAGGACCCGGCCGTGATCGTGCTGGGCGAGGAGGTTGGCCGCTACGGCGGCGCCTATGGTGTCACCAAGGGCCTGCTGCAGGAGTTCGGGGCCGAGCGGGTGCGCGACGCCCCGATCTCCGAGGCCATCATCGTCGGTGCCGCGATCGGCGCGGCCATGACCGGCCTGCGCCCGGTGGCCGAGCTGATGTATGTCGACTTCATCGGCCTGGCGATGGACCAGGTCGCCAACCAGGCGGCCAAGATCCGCTCGATGTTCGGCGGTCAGATCGGCGTGCCGATGGTGCTGCGCACCCAGGGCGGCACCGGTCGGTCCGCCGCCGCCCAGCACAGCCAGAGCCTGGAGGCCTGGATCCTGCACGTGCCGGGGCTGCGCCTGGCGATGCCGGCGACCGCGACCGACGCCTATGTCCTGCTGCGCCAGGCGCTCAAATCGCCCGACCCGGTGGTATTCATCGAGCACAAAGGCCTCTACACCAAGGCCATGCCCTTCACGCCGGACGAGGCGCTGCCCTGGGGCAAGGCGGCGGTGCGGCGGCCGGGCCGCGACCTGACCATCGTCACCTATTCGCGCATGGTGTTCACCGCGCTGGAGGCGGCGGAGACGCTGGCGGCCCACGGCATCGAGGCGGAGGTGATCGACCTGCGCACCCTGAACCCGCTCGACCACGAGACCATGACCGCCTCGCTGCGCCGCACCGGCCGGGCCATCGTGCTGACCGAGGATGCGCTGACCGGCGGCGTCTCGGCCGAGCTGTCGGCCCGGCTGCAGGAAGGCGCGTTCGACTTCCTGGAGGAGCCGATCCTGCGCCTGGCCGGCGAGGACGTGCCGATCCCGGTGGCGCCGGGGCTGGAGCAGGCGGCGATCCCGCAGGCCGCCGGCGTGGTCGCCGCCGCCCGCCGGCTGCTGCGGCGATGAGCGCGCTGCTGACCCTGCCGCGGCTCGGCGAGACCATGGAGGAGGGCGTGGTCGTGGCCTGGCTGAAGCAGCCCGGCGACCGTTACCGCCGCGGCGAGGTGCTGCTGGAGGTCGAGACCGACAAGACCGTGGTCGAGGTGCCGGCGCTGTCCGACGGCACCCTGCTGGAGATCCTGGTCGAGGCCGGCACCCGACTGCCGGTGGGGGCGCCGATCGCCCGGGTGGAGGATGGGACGGCCGGGGCGGTGGCATTGAGTCCCCCCTCCCCTCGCGGGAGGGGGCTAGGGGGAGGGGGTTCCCGATCGGAGGGAGCCGGCTCTGCTGAGCCCGACGCCGGTCCTTCCGGCACCAACCCCCTCCCCCTACCCCCTCCCGCAGGGGGAGGGGGGACAACAGAAGGTGCCTCCGTCCGCGCCTCGCCCGCCGCGCGCCGGCTGGCGGATCGCGGCGGCGTCGCCCTGGCCGGCCTCGCCGGCACCGGGCCGCATGGCCGCGTCACCACCGACGATGTCCGCGCCGCCACGGCCGCACCGCCGGCCCCGGCCGCGCATCCGGCGACGCTGGCCGCCGGGGTCCGCACCCAGCAGGTCGCCCTGGCCGACGGCCGGTCGATCCGCTACCGCCGCATGGGCGCGGCCGAGGCCACGCCGATCGTGATGGTCCATGGCTTCGCCGGCGAACTCCTGACCTGGGCCGCCAACCAGGGGCCGCTGTCGGCCCGGCGCCCGGTCTATGCGCTCGACCTGCCCGGCCATGGCGGGTCGTCCAAGGATCTCGGCCCGGGCGGCGTGCCCGGCCTGGCCGAGGCGCTGCTGGCCTTTCTCGATGCCGTGGGCGTCGGCCGGGCGCATCTGGTCGGCCACTCCATGGGCGGCGCGGTGGTGCTGCAGGCGGCGCTGGCCCGGCCGGACCGCGCGGCGTCGCTGACCCTGATCGCGCCCGGCAGCCTGGGCGCCCAGGTCAACACGGGCTTCATCGACCGGCTGCTGACCGCCGACGACCCGGAGGCGCTGGCGGCGACGCTGCGCCCGCTCTATGCCGATCCGGCGCTGATCACCCCGGCGCTGGGCGAACTGGTGCTGACGGTGATGCGCAGCCCCGGCACGCGGCAGACGCTGCGCCGACTGGCCGACCAGTGCTTCACCGCCGGCGCCCAGCGC
The DNA here is from genome assembly GCF_052115705.1 of Inquilinus sp. 2KB_23. Taxonomy (NCBI): domain Bacteria; kingdom Pseudomonadati; phylum Pseudomonadota; class Alphaproteobacteria; order Rhodospirillales; family Rhodospirillaceae; genus Inquilinus; species Inquilinus sp. 2KB_23. The sequence goes on from NZ_JBFRHF010000030.1 coordinate 4,637, forward strand.
CTGGTGCTGCGCGACCGGCTGGGGGAACTCACCATGCCCGTCAAGGTGTTGTGGGGGATGAACGATGTCATCCTGCCGGCCCATCACGGCTGGGGCCTGCCGGGCACCGTGGCGCTGCACCTCTTCCCCGGCCAGGGCCACATGCTGCCGATCGAGGCCGCGGCCGAGGTCAACCGCCTGGTCGCGGAAATCGCGGCAACGGGCTGATCTGTCGCAGCAATCAGGGGGGCGGGGCCCCCTGTCGCCGTCCTGGCCGGTTTGAATAAAATGCCATTCGACGCTGCCGTCACGGAGGCCCGCCTTGGGGGATCTCGAAAGACTGAGCGATCTGATCGGCCGTATCTATGACGCTGGGAACGATCCGGACGCCTGGATTCCGGCGCTGAACGAGATCTGCAGCTGGACCGGTGGCGAGGCGGCGCAGGTCCTGGTGCTGAACCAGGGCGCGCCGGCGCCGGGCCTCGCCGCCACGGTCGGCTACGACGCGGAGGCCCATGACCGCTACCTCAAGGAGTACGCGCTGGAGGACCCGCGCCTGCCGGCCTGGCGCCGCCTGCCGCCGACCGCCCAGGCCTGCCATGTCGTGGTCGATCCCGGCTGGTTCGACCGCCAGCCCTTCGGCGCGTTCCTCGACGAGCACGGCTATCGCTGGACCATGGGCGCGATCGAGCCCGGCTTCGGCGGGCTGGCCGGCATCGGCGTGCATCGGGCCCGCCGGGCTGGTCCGTTCAACGCGGTGGAGCTGCGCCGGCTCGACCTGCTGGTGCCGCATGTCCGGCGGGTGCTGGCGCTGCATCAGCGCTTCGACGGCCTGTCGGGCCGCGCCGGCCAGGCCGAGGATGTGCTCGACCGGCTGGGCCAGGCGCTGATCCTGCTGACCGCGGATGGCCGGGTGGTGCACAGCAACGCCGCGGCGGAGCAGCTGTTCGAGAGCGGCCGGCTGCGCCTGCGCGGCCATCGGCTGGACTCCGATGATCCGGCCGAGGCGACGGCGCTGCGCGGCCTGATCGCGGCCGTGCTCGACCCCGCGCCCGATGCCGCGCTGACCCGGCTGCTCGGCGCGGCCGGCCCGGCGGCGCTGATCGCCCGCGGCTGCCGCCTGCCGGTGCGCCGGCCTCCCGCCATGGGATCGGTGCGGGCGGCGGCCGCCCTGTTCCTGACGCCGCTCGGGCAAGGGCAGGGCGACCTGCTGCGCCTGCTGCCGGCACTGTTCGGCCTCAGCCCGGCCGAGGCGCGCTTGGCCCTGGCGCTGCATGACGGCCTGTCGCTGACCGAGATCGCGGCGCAGCACCGGCTCAGCCGCGAGACGCTGCGCACCCAGCTGCGCTTCGTGTTCGACAAGACCGGCACGCGCCGCCAGGGCGCCCTGATCCGGCTGCTGGCGGACCTGGCCGGGGAAAGCCGGCTGCTGCGGCGGACGAAGCCGGAGGGCTAGGCAGGGCTTGGCGGGATCCTGTGATCGCCGACACGGCGCGGCCACAATGGTGGTGTTAGATTCCACCCATAGTCACTGCACAAGCGAACCTTTTTCATGTCCTCGACCACCATGGACGCGCACACCACAATCGAGCGGAATTCCGGGCTCGACCTGATCCAGCTGTTCGGCCGGCTTTGCCTGGCGATGGTCTTCTTCGCCTCCGGCCTGTTCAAGATCCCCGACTGGGCGGCGACGATGGCGATGATGACCGCCAAGGACCTGCCGATGCCGGAACTGCTGCTGGGCGGCGCCGCGGCGCTGCAGATCGTCGCCGGTGCCTTCCTATTGCTCGGCTGGCACACCCGGCTGGCGGCGCTGGTGCTGGCGGGCTTCACCGTCGTCGCCACCGTGATCTTCCACGGCTTCTGGAACTCGCCGCCGGACCGGTTCGAGTTCGACTTCGTCGTGTTCATGAGCAACGTCGCGCTGTTCGGCGCGCTGCTCTTCATCGCCGGGGCCGGCGGCGGCCGCCACTCGCTCGACAACGTCCCGCAGGACTGACCGTCCGCCCCACCTCCGGCCTACCAGCCGGCGACCACCGCGCCCTTGAAGCGGGTGGCCAGGAACTGCTTCACCGCATCGCTGTGATAGCTGTCGACCAGGATCTTGACCCAGGGCTCGTCCTTGCGCGCCGTCTGCACCGCGATGATGTTGACGTAAGGACCGTCGGCGGCCTCGCGCAGCACCGCATCCTTCGCCGGGTCCAGCCCGGCCTCGACCGCGTAGTTGGTGTTGATCGCCGAGATGTCGGTGTCGTCGAGTGACCGCGGCAGCTGCGCCGCATCCAGCTCCACGATCTGCAGCGTCTTCGGGTTGTCGGTGATGTCGGCCACGGTCGGCTTCAGCCCGGTGCCGTCGGCCAGCTTGATCAGCCCGGCGCTCTGCAGCAGCAGCAGCACGCGGCCGCCATTGGTCGGGTCGTTGGGGATGCCGACCACGGCGCCGTCGCGCAGCTCGCGGATCGCCTTGATCTTCTTGGAATAGATGCCGATCGGGAAGGTGACGGTGTTGGCCACCTTGCTGATCTTGTAGCCGCGCTTCTCGATCTCGTTCACGAGGTACGGCTCATGCTGGAACGAGTTGGCGTCGAGCTCGCCGGTGTCCAGCGCCGCATTCGGCACGACGTAGTCCGTGAACTCGACGATCTCGATGTCGAGGCCTTTGGCATGCGCGATCGGCTTCACCTGCTCCAGGATCTCGGCATGCGGGCCCGGCGTGACGCCGATCTTCACGGTCTCGGCTGCCGCCGATTGCGCCAGCAGGGCAAGCGCCGCCGCGGCCAGAATGGTCTTCAGGCTCATCAGTATCCCCCTCGGATGGAAAAAGTTCAGCCGGCGCGCTGGCGCTTGTTGACGCGGCGGGCCAGCCGGTCGCCAGCCATCTGCACCGCCTGCACGAACAGGATCAGGACGATGACCACCGCGGCCATCATCTCCGGCATGAAGCGCTGATAGCCGTAGCGGATGCCCAGATCGCCCAGGCCGCCGCCGCCGACCGCGCCGACCATGGCGGAATAGCCGATCAGGCTGACCACGGTCAGGGTCAGGCCCAGCACGATCGCCGGCATCGCCTCGGGCACCAGCACCTTGCGCACGATCTGCAGTGGCGAGGCGCCCATCGCCTTGGCCGCCTCGACCAGGCTCTGGTCGACCTCGCGCACCGACGCCTCGATGATCCGGGCGATGAAGGGCACGCAGGCGATGGTCAGCGGCACGATCGCGGCGGTGGTGCCGATCGAGGTGCCGGCCACCAGTCGGGTGAAGGGGATGATCGCCACCACCAGGATGATGAAGGGGGTGGAGCGGGTGGCGTTGACCACCAGGCCGACGATGCGGTTGGCGGCAGGGGCCGCGAACAGCTCGCCCTTGCCGCTGGTCGCCAGCCACACCCCGATCGGCCCGCCCAGCAGGGTGCCGATCGCGGCGGCGACCGCGACCATGTACAGCGTCGCCCAGGCGGCGTCAGCCAACAGCGCGAAGAGTTGCGGGGACATGGCCCAGGACCTCGACGGAAAGCTTGAGGGAGGTGAGGAGATCGATCGCCGGCCGCGCCGTCTCCGGCCCGCCGGGGATCGAGACGATCAGAGTGCCGAACGGTGCGCCCTGCACGCTGTCGACCCGGCCGTGCAGCAGCGCCGCGTCGACGCCCAGGCGGCGGGCCAGCTGGCCGATCGCGGTGGTGCCGGCCTGCGATCCGGCGAAGACAAGCCGCAGCACGGTCTCGCCGCCGGCCAGCGGCGCCTCGGACAGCTTGGCCGCCAGGTCGCCCGGCAGCTCGGCGCCGGTGACGCTGGCGACGAAGGCACGGGAGGTGGCGGTCTGCGGCCGGGTGAACAGGTCGAACACCCGGGCCTGCTCGATCACGCGGCCCTGCTCCAGCACCGCGACGCGATGGCAGATCGCCTTGATCACCGCCATCTCATGGGTGATCAGCACGATGGTCAGGCCCAGCTCGCGGTTGATCTTGGCCAGGAGCTGCAGGATCGAGGCCGTGGTCTCGGGGTCGAGCGCCGAGGTCGCCTCGTCGCACAGCAGGACGTTGGGCTCGCTGGCCAGGGCACGGGCGATGCCGACGCGCTGCTTCTGGCCGCCCGACAGCTCGGCCGGGTAACGGTCGCGCTTGTCGGTCAGCCCGACCAGCTCCAGCAGCCGGTCGACCCGGGTGGCGATGGTGCGACGGTCCAGCCCGGCCAGCTCCAGCGGCAGCGCGACATTGCCGAACACGGTGCGCGACGACAGCAGCGCGAAATGCTGGAAGATCATGCCGATCTTCCGCCGCTCCGCCCGCAGGGCGGATTCCGGCAGGGCGGTCAGGTCGGTGCCGTCGACCGTGACGGTGCCCGTGGTCGGGCGCTCCAGCAGGTTGATCAGGCGGATCAGGGTCGACTTGCCGGCGCCGCTGGGGCCGATCACGCCGAAGATCTCGCCGCGCTCGACCGTGAGCGAGACATCGGCCAGCGCCGCGACCTGGGCCTGGCCCGCGCGGTTGAAGGTCTTGGAGACGGAGTCGAGGCGGATCATGAGGGATGCCGGATGGTGGGAGCGGTCGGGATCGGGGAGCGGCCGGCCGGCGCAGGGCAGGGGCCGCAGGACGAGGGGCGGGGCCCCGGGATCAGGCGCGGCGACAGCGCATCCGCATCGCGGCTGCCGTCGAAAGCGGCCGGGGCGCAAAAGGGCTGTGGGGAACCGTCCTGGTCATCGTCGTGTCCTCGCCTCGCGATCCGAGGGAACCACGACCTGCATCGTGGCGCTTTAGCGGTTGGTGTCGCGGGCGCAAGCTGCTTCCCATCAAATCGCCGCGGATCCGTTGCGGGGGATCATTCCGTTGCCGTTTAGATAGAACGCCGCAGCGGGCGCGTCAATGAATCGCGGCATGCGCTGTGTGGATCTCAGAATTTCACAACACAATATCGGATGAATTGGCTGGCCGAATTCGGCCTCTCGGCCCCAAGAAAGCCATAGGCGCGCAGACCTTTCGATCGGCAACCATCTGACCTAGAGGCAGCGCGCGCTCGCCCGGGCGGAAGCGTGGCAAAGTCATGACATGCGGGCTTACCATTGCTGCACTGCAAAAACGCTGATCCTGTTCCGACCCAAACATCCTACATTGGATGGGTACGAAGACTCTGGAAGGAGCCGGCACTGGCCGGCAATGAGGTAAGCATGCATATCGACGTTTTGGATTTCGCCCCCGCCGCCGCCCGCCCGACCACCCTGTTCGGTCGTGTCCGCCAGGCCGTGGCCCATCGCATCGCCGAGCACCGCGAATACACGCGGATCCACAACGAGCTGCTGAAGCTCGACCGGCGCGAGATGGAAGAGCTCGGCATCGGCCCGGCCGATTTCGACTCCATCGCCCGCGGTACCTATAGCCGCTGAGGCCATGTGACCCACCGGCCTCGCCCGTCCGGCGGCGGCCGGCAGCCATTCGCGGGGTGCGCGCCCTGCCGCGGCCGGACGATCCGGCCCGGCGGCAAGGTCGGCGCACCCCGTCGTGTTTCCGGCCAGAGCTGCCGTGACCGGGCATCCGGGCCAATTTCCTGCCCCTTGTCGCGACTGTCATTTGGCGGATCGGCCGCGGGGCGCTATATGAGCACCCCATGAGCAAGTTACCACGCGCGCCACGCGCCCCCGGGCAGCTGACCGACTGGCAGATCACGAAGCGGCTGCTGACCGAGCACATGAAGGGCCATTTCTGGCGCTTCGTGATCGCCTTCGCCTGCCTGTTCGCAACCGCGGCGGCGAGTTCGGCCATCCCGTTCGTCAGCCAGCACATCCTGGACGGCATCTTCACCGACCGGCGGACGGACCTGTTGGTGCCGATCTCGCTTCTGGTGATCGCCGTCTTCTTCGTGCGCGGCGGCGCGACCTACGGCTTCACCGTGGTGATGAACAGCATCGGCCGGCGCATCGTCGGCGACCTGCAGATGCGTATGTTCCGAGCGAAGATCTGGGACGACCTGGCCAGCTTCCACGCCACCGCCTCCGGCCATCTGGTCAGCCAGTTCACCTTCAACGTCCAGGCTGTGCTCGGCGCGGTCTCGACCAGCGCGGCGGCGATCGGCCGCGACGCGATGACGCTGGTCGGGCTGGTGGCCGCGATGTTCTACCAGGACTGGAAGCTGGCTCTGATCGCCTCCGTCACCTTCCCGCTGTCGGTCTATCCCCTGATCAAGGTCGGCCGCGATCTGCGCAAGGTGACGCGCAAATCGCAGTTCGGCATGGGCGAGATGACCAGCTACCTCACCCAGGTGTTCCAGGGCATCCGCCACGTCAAGGCCTACAACGCCGAGCAGCGGACGATCAGCGCCACCGAGAAGATCGTGTGGTCGGTGTCGCGCATGATGCAGCGGATGACCAAGATCAAATCCTACAACGCTCCGTTCATGGAGGTGCTGTCGGGTGTCGCCATCGGCGCGGTGATCTACTATGGCGGCGGGCAGGTCATCGCCGGGAACCGCACCACCGGCTCGTTCTTCGCCTTCGTCCTCGCTCTGATGCTGACCTACGACCCGCTGAAGCGGATCGTGAACACCTGGGGCTCGATCCAGCAGGGCATCACGGCGGCGGAGGGCATCTTCGCCATGATCGACAAGCGGCCCGGCATCGTCGACCGGCCCGGCGCCGCGGTGATCGAGAAGGCCACCGGCGCGATCGCGCTGGAGGACGTGCATTTCTCCTACGGGCCCTCGATCCCGGCGCTGCGCGGCGTCTCGATCGAGATTCCGGCCGGCCGGACTGTGGCGCTGGTCGGGCCGTCCGGCGCCGGCAAGTCGACGCTCCTGAACCTGATCCCGCGCTTCTACGACCCGACCAGCGGTGCGGTGCGGGTGGAGGGCCACGACATCCGCGACGTCACCCAGCATTCGCTGCGCGAGCAGATCGGTCTGGTCAGCCAGGAGACCACGCTGTTCGACGCCTCGGTGCGCGACAACATCGCCTATGCCCGGCCCGGCGCGAGCCAGGAGGAGATCGAGGCGGCGGCCCGCGGCGCCGCGGCGCACGACTTCATCGCCAGCCTGCCGCAGGGCTACGACACCCAGATCGGCGAGCACGGCGTTCGCCTCTCCGGCGGCCAGCGGCAGCGCCTGTCGATCGCCCGGGCGATGCTGAAGAACGCGCCGATCCTGCTGCTGGACGAGGCGACCTCGGCGCTGGACACCGAGAGCGAGCGCTTGGTGCAGGATGCGCTGACCCGGCTGATGGTGGGGCGGACCACGCTGATGATCGCACACCGTCTGTCGACCGTGCGCAGCGCCGACCTGATCTATGTCATGGATCAGGGTGAGATCACCGAAGTCGGCAGCCATGCCGAACTGCTGCAGCGCGGGGGCCTCTACGCCCGGCTGTGGCTGATGCAGACCGCCGAGGACGAGCCGTCGGAGGCCGAGGCGCCGCTGCCGGTTGCGGTGGCAGGATGAGCCTGCTGCTTTGCCGCGGGTCGGACTGAGTGGTTGGGCCTGGAGGGGCCGCCGCGCCCCGCATCTTCTGCGACATGACCACCATCCTGGCGCATGCGCGCAAGCATGCGACCGTGACCGGCATCCAGCGTGTCGTGCTCCGCGTCGTCGGCCATCTGGTGGCGACGCATGGGCCGGCGGCGATCCGCGGCATCGCCTGGCATCCGAAGCTGCGCCGGGTGGTCGAGATCGACCTGTCCTTCCTGGGTCCTGACTACCGGTTCGAGGCGCATCGGGATGCGTTCCTGCGCGACATGGCCGTGCCCGACGACGCCGAGGGGCGAAAGCAGGGGCTGCGGCGCCGAATCGGCACCAGGATCGATCGGCTGCGCTGGCGGGCGCTGGGCGATGGCGGCTCCGGCCCGCACCTCGCCGAACCGTCGTTGCGGCCGGAGGATCGCATTCTTCTGCTGGCACCCAATTTCCGCAATGAACCCTACATCGCCTATCTCGCAGGGCGGAAAAAGGCCGGCACCGCCATCTTCCAGATGATTCACGACGTCATCCCGCTGCTGAAACCATGGCTGTCGAAGCCAGGGCACGACGTCGAGTTCCGCAGGTTCCTGGAGCGTACGCCCGGCTACGTCTCGGGGTTCCTCTGCGTCTCCGACCAGACCGAGGCGGACCTGCGAATGGTGATGCCGGCGGCGGGCGGCGAAATCCCGACCCGCGTGGTGCCGCTGGCGCATGAGTTCATGGGCGATGTCGGCGACGACGGGGTGCCGATCGGCCATGCCGTCCGCGCCCTGGCCGAGCACCCTTTCGTCCTGTGCGTGGGCACCATCGAGGTGCGCAAGAACACGCTGGCCTTGTGCAAGGTCTGGGCCCAGCTGCGGCAGGATCTCGGGGTCGGGCTGCCGCGGCTGGTGCTGGCGGGGCAGCGTGGCTGGCAGACCGAGGACGTGTTCGACCTGCTGCGCGCCACCGGCAATCTCGGCGGCTACGCCGCGCTGGCCGAGGCGCCCTCGGATGCCGAACTGGCGTTCCTGTACCGCAACTGCCGCTTCACCGTGTTTCCCAGCCTGTACGAGGGCTGGGGACTGCCGATCGGTGAGAGCCTGTGGTTCGGCAAGCACTGCATCGCATCGAAGACATCATCGATGCCCCAGGTCGGGGGCGACCTAGCGGAGTATGTCGATCCCTATGATCTGGAGGACATGCGGCGGGTGATCGGGCGGGCGATCGCGGAGCCGGATCATGTGCGGGGGCGGGAGGATCACATCCGCGCCGCTAGTCTGCGGCGGTGGGGGGATGTCGCCGGCGGGATCGTCGCGCTGGCGTCGGGCGCCAGCAAGGGCCGCGGATAGCCCGGCTGCCGCCGGGCCTCTCAGCCCGTGGAGGCCATGTCCGCGAGGGCGCTGGTTTCGAGGGTTCCTTCGAAGAAGACGGACATCATGCGGAACGCCGCTGCCTCTGGGGTGTGCTTCGCGGCCTCCGTGACGGCGGCGAGGCGTAGCCGGATCTGCAAATCGCGATCAGTGACCAGCCGGGCCGCGGCCGCGTAGCAAGCCTTGGCATCCCGGGTGTCCACCAGCAGCCCGGTTTCCTCGTGGCGCAGAAACTCTCCGGCGCCCCCTTCGATGGGGCCGATGACAGCACAGCCGCTGGCCATGGCTTCCAGGGCGGTCAGCCCCATGGCCTGCCAGACCGAAAAGTCGAGGAAAATGTCCGATTCCTCCATGATCGTCGCCACGCGGCCCGGGCTGATGGCGCCGAGCTGACGGATATCCCCGATCACCGCCGTGTCGGGCGCGATCCTGTCGTCTCCAAAGGTCGTGATCTCGACGGCGGTGCCGAATTCGCTACGAAGCCGGCGCAGGATGTCGAGCGTCAACTCCGGGGACCGGCGTGGCGATGAGGGCCGGACCATCGCGCAGATCCGGACCGGATCTGCGTGATGTGGGTTCATCGAGGGCGCCGGCCTGTAAAGGTCGAGATCCACGCTCGGGCCGATGGTCCGGGGTCGTGGGCAGCCAATGGCTTCGATCCGGTCTGCGTTCCATCCCGTCTTCGTGAAGATCCGGACATCCCGGCGAGCGGTGTAGGATGCCAGGGCCTGCTGGTAGCCGGCCGAGCCCTTTTCGAAGAACCAGGGCTCGAAATCCTGGGAGTAGTATGCCAGCACGACGTCTGGATCGGGTTCGGGCAGCCAGAACACCGATGCGTACAGCGTGGCGATCAACACATCGAAGCCGGGCTCGCGGCTGGCCAGAATATGGCGCAGTTCCGCCTCGTCCTGAGCATAGACGCAGGGCAGTTCCAGAGTTGGATAGGAGGCCTCGAAGACGGGACGGTGCCGGGCGAAATTGATGATCGAGACGTCGACGCCCATGCGCCACAAGGCGCGCGCTTCCTGCAGGACGACATTGGATCCACCCCCGGCCTCGGCGGTGGGCAGGATGATGCCAACCCTACGACCGTGCCACAACTCGCGGCCTTGCTTCGCGAGCCTGTCCCGGAGCATGGCCGCCTCGACGCGGGCGCGGACCCCCGCCAGGCCCAGGCCGTCGCGGCAGAACAGCACCGGGACGTGGACGTCCCTTTCCAGATCATGCTTGCGCTTCAGAGTATCGTCGGCGCGTTTGGCAAGCGCCAGCCGCCTTTCCGAAGAATAGCTCTTGGACTGGGCGTGAAAAACATAGCTGTCGTCGGCCACGATCAGCTTCCATCCGCGATTTCGGGCGCGAATGCAGAAATCATTCTCCTCGCCGTAGCCCTGGCCGAAGTTCTCCTCATCGAACAGCCCGACGTCGTCGAGGGTGGCCCGGCGAACGGCCAGGCAGAAGCCGTTCAGGAATGGGATTGGCATTCCCTGTTGGACGGAGGCTTGGGCCACGAGCTGCCCCATCTTGTCGACGTCGACGTCGTCGGGCAGCGGATTGTCGTGCCAATCGCCGTTCTTCGCGACATGCGGCACGGACTGCCAGGACGCAGTGTTTGACAGCGGACCCACCAGCCCGATCCGCGGATCCCGTTCGGCAGTCGCAACCATGCGGTCGATCCAGCCTTCGGTCACGATCGTGTCGCTGTTCAGGAGGACCACCCAGGGGGCGGTCGAGGCGCGCAGCCCGACATTCGCCGCGAAGGTATAGCCCTGCGCCTGATCGTGCCGGATCAGGGTCGCGCCGTGCTGCTGCGCGAAACGCGTCACCAGCTCCCGCGCCGCATCGCCGCTGCCGTCGTCGACGATGATGATACGATAGGGCGGCAGCGTATGGGCGATCACGGAGTCGAGGCATCGCCGCGTGTCGTCCGGTGCATTGTGGACGCAGACGATCACGTCCACGGCCAGGGAGCGGGTCGGGACGGGTTCGGTCCGTCGTGCCGCGACCGGCAGTGCCATCGCCATCATGCTAACGGTCTGCGGCTCCAGAACGCGCTGCTGCCTCGCCCGCCGGCGCCAGCGGCGGAAATGGGCGAAGACGTTGATCTTGCGGCGCGTCGAGCGCATGGCGTTGCGAACCGGCCGCGCAATCTTCTTCGATACGGTCCGGCCGAGCCGCCTCCGGCGTTTCCGGGCAAGGACCTCCGTCTGCTTCTCGACCGCGGACCGCAGCCGGGCGTTCGCCTGGGCCAGCTCGGAGAGGCTCGTGTCCAGGTGCCGGTTCCGGGCCTCGACCGATGCGAGGAGCCGTTGCTGCTGCTCCAATGCCGCCTTCTGCTGCTCCAGTGCAACCTTCTGCTGCTCCAGCGCAACCTTCTGTTGCTGCTCCAGTGCAACCTTCTGCTGCTCCAATGCGGTCTTCTTAAGATCCATCTCTGCGAGCCGTGCGGCAGCCTCCGAGGCGCGTGCGGCCGCCTCCTGGCGGAGCCGGTCAAGCTCGCCCTCGCGCGCCGACACGTCGCCGCGGAGCCGATCGGCCTCGGACTCGCGCGTCGCCAGGTGCTCGCGCGCCTGGGCCAGATCGGCCTGGCGGTCCGTCAGCTCGGACCGCAGCGCCTGTGCGCGATGCTGCTGGGTGACGGCCGCGCCCAGCCGGGCATACGCGACCTGCACGCCGGCCCGGGTCTCGGCATCGTTGCTGTCGAACAACGGGCGGATGCCGTCCGGCATATCGCGACCGACGGCCAGGACGCCGAGGCCGTGGCCATGCACGAATTCAAACGACGGATGGCTGCCGGAGATCTCCTGCCACAGCCTCCAGACCCCGAACTCCCGCTCGCGGACATTGGTGTCGTGGAACAGGACCACGGCGCGATCCGACAGCTTCGGCAGCCAGGTCTCGAAGTCTCGTCTCACATCCTCGTAGCCGTGCCGGCCATCGATGTGCAGCAGGTCGACCTCGCCGTCCGAGAAGTAGGGCAGGGCCTCGTCGAAGCGCATGCGCAGCAGGTTCGAGAAGCCGGTATAGGTCTCGCTGTTGATGGCGCTGAGGGCGCCGAAGACCCCTTCGCCATAGAACCCCGCGTGATCGTCGCCGACCCAGGTGTCTACCGCATAGCAGCGCGCGGGGATGCCGAACTGCTGCACAGCCTGGCAGAAGCAGAGATAGGAGAAGCCGGTGTGGGTGCCCAGCTCGACGACCACGCGCGGACGGATCGCCTCGATCAGCCAGAATGCGAACGGCGCATGCTCCAGCCATGCCGACGGACTCAGATGACGGGGCCCGATGAAGGAGGTGGGGGTTAGGCAGCGAACGGACTCTGACACCAAGATCAACTTTTCCTCGACGGCTGAACTGGTCCTGGGTTTCGGAAGCTTCGACAAAGGCGGGCTGACGGCAGGGCGCCCCTCTTTGGTCCCCGTCACGGAGCGTTTCGATAGGCGGGCGGCCGGATGGGGGCTTTGCAGACCACCGGATTCATCCGGTTCGCATACAGCTCCCGGCCTACATTTATCCTGGTCGGCCAGAAGTCCGCGGCGGGAAAACCTGCCTCATGCTGCTGGACGACCTGGTGGAAGAACCTCGACAGGAGCGCGAACAGATCGAAATGGCTATACTCGATCTTGTGGTGCTCCCAGTCCGGAAACAACCGGGTTTCGTCATGGCCGCAGGGCGTGGACAGGATTAGCCAGCCATCGTCGGTGAGATTGTCGGCCATGCGCATCAGGGCGATTTCGCGATGCGACAGATGCTCGATCGTATCGAACGACACGATGACGTCGGGTTTCGGCATCGGTGCCCCACCGCTCCTCCAGGTGGTCATGTCGCCGGTCGCATAGGTCAGGTTCGGAGCGTCATAGAGGGTTTTCGCGTGAGCCACCGCGCGCTCGTCGTAATCGACCCCGCAAACTCTGCTCCCAGGCGACGCCCGCGCCAGCATATAGCTGCCATAGCCGGCTCCGCACGCGACGTCCAGCACGCTGGCGGGCTGCTTTTCGGCGAGCGCCAATGTCGCCCACTGGTAGCGGCCGACGTGATGGATGCCCTGGATCTGGTCGGTCGCGATGTAGGGCGATACGTCGAAACCGAGCTCCGGCGTGAAAAACTCGATGGTCTCCGAAATGTCCTTCATCGGTGTGCCAATCGTCTTTCGCTGTGTCTCTGGGAATGGCGAGGATGAGCTATACGGAAATTTCTGCAGATGGCCTAGTGTCTTGGCGCGGAGTAGCGGACCGTTGGCCAAGGCGACAAGTCGCACACGCTCCTGGTTCGGCCGGGCTTGGCAAAGCACTGCCAAGATCCGGAAGCCCCGCGGATCGGGCCGGTCATGCCCATTTCATCCATGCCGCCTCATAGCTCTCGGCCCGTGGCTGGACCTCGGCGTAGCGGACCAACTGGGGATTGTACATCGGGTCATCGGCCAGGAAATCGCCCCAGCGGCGGAGAAACAACGCGACTTCGTCGCCGGGGCGCGGCGTCTCTCCCCGCGACGATTTCTCGTAGTGGATCAGCTCGGCATGTGGCGTGTAGACGATCCGGTAGCCCAGGGTCTTCAGGCGCAGGCACAGGTCGATGTCGTTGAATTCCAGGCTGAAGCGCTCGTCGAATCCGTCGGCGCGTTCGAGCACGGATCTGCGGGTGGCGAAGGTGGCGCCGGTTACGGCGCACCAGTCGCGGTGAACATCGGCCCAGTCCCCGTAGCTCGGCTGGCCGACCGGCTGGCCGAACCAGGGATGGCCGCAGCCGCCGTAGAGGCCGCCGACCATGCCGGCATGCTGGATGCGGCGGTCGGGAAATAGAAGCCGGGCGCCGACGCCTCCGACATCCTCCTCCAATGCGAAGGTGAACAACGCTTCGAGCCAGTCCGGCGACTGGATGGTCATGTCGTCGTTGAGCAGCACGAGGAGCTCAGTCTCCGCTTCCCGCCACAGCCGGTTCATCTTCCGGGCGTAGCTGAACGGCTCGCCTGCTATGCGCGCCGTGACGATGCGCCGGATGTCCAGCCGGGTGCGGGATTGCTGGTAGATCCCATCCTCCGCCCGATCGTCGCCGATCAGGATACGGATGCGGTCCAGCGGCCAGCTGCTGGCCTCGATGCTCTGCAGCAGCCCGACGATGTAGGGCGGTCCGCCCGGCGGGCCGCTCTGCCGGGTCGGGATGACGAGGGTGACGGTCGGGTGGCTATCGAAGTTCCGGCGCAGTTGGAACGCGCCGGGTACCAGGCCGGGGCGGATCTCGAACCGGCCGCCGTCCTCATGGACGTACCGTTGCAGCACCGCTTCCCGGGCTGCGGCATCAGGCGGCGCCAGCTGCTGCGGCAGGCCGATTAGGGTGGCGGCGATGCGGTCGAAGCCGATGCCGGCGCGCAGCGCCCGCAGGCAGAGATCGTACCAGGCGGCCGGCCCGTGCTCGGCGCGCAGGCCGCCGAGGCGGGTGAAGACGGAGCCGCGGATCAGCAGCGGCAGGCCGATGTAGTCTCGGGCCAGGAGCAGGCTGGGGTTGAGCTGTGGCTTGCAGTCCAGCCCCACTAGGTCGCGGCCCCGGATCCGCCCGCTATCGGCGTAGACGATGCCGGCATCCGATCGGGCGCGCAGCGCCGTGGCATCGAGATGAGAGAAGGCGTCCCGGTTCAGCCGGGCCCGGGCGGGCGCCACAAACAGCCAAGTATCGTCGCCGAAGGTCCGGCCGACCAGCACGCCCGGGTCGATCGGCTGCAGGGCCGGGTCGAGTGGCACCGGGATCAGGTGGCTGAAGGCGGCGAGGGACGGCGTCTGGCGCCGGCGGGGCAGGGGCATCACGGTTGGCCGGCCAACAGGTCGCGCAGCCGTGCCGAGATCGCCTCGCCCGATCCCAGCCGGGGCGGCCACACCGCATCGACCGTCACGACCGGGACCTGCGCGGGCATCGTGTCCCACAAGCCGATCCGGATCGTCGCGCTTTCGCACAGGGCCTGCTGCTCCTCGTCGAGAGTGGCCGACTCCAGCTGGATCAGCACCGCATCCGGGGCGCCGTCGAAACTGCGGACGTCCCAGGCTGGCGACAGGCGCCGGTCCGCGCCGATGTCACGCTCCAGCGGATGCAGGTTGATCTCGTGCCCGGTGTGGAACAGCGCCGCGACGATGTCTCGGCCGGCCTCGCCCGCGGCCCCGGCATGGGTCCAGGGCCCGATATAGGCCAGTCGCAGAGGCGCCGGGTCGGCTCGCAGCCGCTCCGCCAAGGCGCGGCGGCGCCGGGTGCGGGTGAGGCCGGACGCCGGCGGCGGGTCGCCGGCGGGCGCCTCATCGACCAGGCCGATGTCGTAGCCGCGCGCGGCCAGCGCCGCCTCCCATCCCTCCCGCACCACAGCCGGCGGCAAGGCGCCGCTCAGCACCGCGGATTTGATGAAGGGGAAGCCGCGGTCGATCAGCTCGCGCCAGGCGAAGGCCGTCTGGTTGTCGCGGGTCGGGTTCTCGAACAGGGCGGCGCAGGCCAGGCCGGCGTCGCGCATCCGGCCGCAGAAGGCCACCTCGTACAGGTCGATGACGTCCTGCTTGTCCGGATAGGCGCGGACATCCTGCCAGAAGTGATGGAAATCGGGATGGGAGAAGGCCGACCGCTTCAGGCACAGGAAGAAGCTCTGCAGATGCCAGCCCTTATCGTGGCTCTCGGTCAGGCCGACGATGTCGCTGCCGGCAGCCCGGATGCGGGCCATGAGGGCGCCGAAATCCACCGCGTTGAACGGCCCGTACAGGCTGTCGTTGACGAGGTACAGCGCGTCCGACCGGAACACCGCCAGCTCCCGCTGCATCACATGGGCCCAGGCGGCGAAGTCGAAGCCGAGATTCTGCCTGATGTAGAGCCCGGCCAGCGACCGCGCGAGATCCTCGGGCACGGCGATGTCAGGCGTGTCCGCGGCGACGATGAGGACGACCGCGACCCCTTCCGCCTGCAGCGCCCGCACATAGTGCCCGACATGGCGGCGCAGGGTACGGCCGTTGCGCGAATGGGTGACGAACAACGCCACCTCGCGCGGCGGCTCCGCCGGGGCATAGGGCCGGACAATGTCGAGCCACGCGGTCGCCGCGCCGGGCATCCGGGGATCGGCCTGCCGCAGCGGCGGCGACGCCTTGGTCGGCAGTGCCGGCAGGCCTCTCAGCCGCCGCCAGCGCTTGCGGACCGACCGGCGCAGGCGCTCGGGCAGGCTTCGGCGGCGCAGTCTCATCGGTGCCGGCCGGTCGGCATCCCGGAGGGCAGGCCGGCATCCGTCCCGGCGTCGAAAACCATCAGGGCCGCTCTTTCTGATTGCGGGGCGCCCTGCTATATCGCAGTGGACTCGGCGAGTCCACGCGCTCGCCCGATCTGCCCAACCGCACCGGAGGTCCATCCTTGAAAGGCATCATCCTCGCCGGCGGCAGCGGCACCCGGCTGCATCCGCTGACCCTGGCCACGTCCAAGCAGCTGATGCCGGTCTATGACAAGCCGATGATCTACTACCCGCTCAGCGTGCTGATGCTGGCCGGCATCCGCGAGGTGCTGATCATCTCGACGCCGCACGACATGCCGCAGTTCCAGCGGCTGCTGGGCGACGGGTCGCAATGGGGCATGGCCTTCGAGTATGCGGTGCAGCCCAGCCCGGACGGGCTGGCCCAGGCCTATGTCATCGGCGCGGATTTCGTCGCCGGCGGGCCCTCCGCCCTGATCCTGGGCGATAACATCTACCATGGCCACGGCCTGCCGGAGCTGCTGCACGCCGCCGCGGCCGAGCCGTCGGGCGCCACCGTCTTCGCCTATTACGTCACCGACCCCGAGCGCTACGGCGTGGTCAGCTTCGGCGCCGACGGCCGCGCCGCCGCGATCGAGGAGAAGCCGCGCCAGCCGGCGTCCAACTGGGCCGTCACCGGCCTCTATTTCTACGATGCCGATGTGGTCGAGATCGCCGCCAACATGAAGCCGTCCGCGCGCGGCGAGCTGGAGATCACCGACGTCAACCGCGCCTATCTCGAACGCGGCGCCCTGCATGTCCAGAAGATGGGCCGCGGCTTCGCCTGGTTCGACATGGGCACCCATGACAGCCTGCTCGAGGCCTCCGGCTACGTCCAGACGCTGGAGCGGCGCCAGGGACTCCGCGTCGCCTGCCCGGAGGAGATCGCGTATCTCGAGGGCTTCATCGGCCGCGACGAGCTGGTGGTCCAGGCCAAGCGCTTCGAGAAGAGCGGCTACGGCCAGTACCTGCTGCGGGTGGCGGAGGGCGAGGGCGGCCCGCACGGTCGCCTCGACCGGTAGTCAGGCATGGCGTCGGCACGCCGTGGCATCCGCGGGTTGGCGCGGCGGGTCGGCGTCGCGGCCCTCCGCCGGCTGCGCCCCGCCTCCGGCCCGCGGGTGCTGACGCTGCTGGCCCGGCACGGCACCGAGAAGTACCCCGAGGCGCTGCCGGCGCTCGACCGCCTGTTCCGCCGCGCCATGCCGGGCGCCCGCCGCCGCACCGTGGTGATCGACAACGCGCTGCCCGAAGGCCACGTCGGCGCGGCGCCGGGCGGCGTCACGGTGATCGGCGGCGACAACGCGGCCTGGGAGTTCTCGGCCTGGGATGCCGGCCTGCGCTTCGCCGCGGCCGAGCTGGACGGGTACGACCTGGTCCACCTCGCCACCTCGGCCTTCGACACGCTCTACACCGGCTACCTCAAGCGCTTCGACGACGCGCTGCTGGCGGAGGTCGCGTGCCGCCGCATCGCCTGCGGCCATGTCGACTACTATGCCGAGCCGGTGACGCTGTTCGGCGAGCGGTCGCGCCACTGGCTGCGCTCGTCCTTCGTGATGCTGCCGCCGACGGAGCTGCGGCGGCTGGGGTCGCTGGTCTCGGTCGGGCCGGAGCGGCGCGCGGCGCTGTTCTCCGGCGACCCGGTGGCGCCATTTCGGGTAGAGGCGCCGATCTCGGACTCCTACCGGCGGTCGATCACCGGCTGGCTGGTCGGCGACGGCACCGGCCAGGGGGTGGAGTGGCATTCCCGCTTCGCGCTGACGGCGGAGACGCTGGATTTCTTCGAGCGCAAGACGCTCGCCATCCTCAACGAGCAGATGCTGTCGCCGCGGCTGCGGGCCCAGGGCTGCGCCATCGCCGACACAACCTGGGCGGCCACCGTCCTGGCCCGCCATGGCCGCCTGCCGGACGAGATCCCGCCCTGGCGCGAGCAGCTGGCCGGCCGGGACCGCAACATCGTATCCCTGGAACAGACCAGCCGGCCCGAGGATTGAGGGCCGGCTGGGGATAGGCACGAGGTCGCAGCGGCCAGCCCCCGGGATCGGGGGCCGGCCGCCGCGTTCGGGTCAGTAGTCCATGCCGCCCATGCCGCCCATGCCGCCGCCACCGCCGCCCGGGGCGGCCGCGCCGGCCGGGTCCGGCCGCTCGGCCACCATCGCCTCGGTGGTGATCAAGAGGCCGGCGATCGAGGCGGCGTTCTGCAGCGCCACCCGCACCACCTTGGCCGGGTCGAGGATGCCCGCCTTGATCATGGCGGTGTACTCGCCCTTCTGGGCGTCGTAACCCCAGTTGTGGTCCTTGCTGTCGAGCAGCTTGCCCACCACCACCGAGCCGTCGCTGCCGGAATTCTCGACGATCTGCCGCACCGGCGCCTGCAGGGCGCGGCGGACGATGTCGATGCCGACCTTCTGGTCGGTGTTCTCCGGCTTCAGCTTGTCGATCACCCGGCTGGCGTAGAGCAGAGTGACGCCGCCGCCGGCGACGATGCCCTCCTCGACCGCGGCGCGGGTGGCATGCATCGCGTCGTCGACGCGGTCCTTGCGCTCCTTGACCTCGATCTCGCTGCCGCCGCCGACGCGGATGATGGCGACGCCGCCGGCCAGCTTGGCCAGCCGCTCCTGCAGCTTCTCGCGGTCATAGTCCGAGGTGGTCTCCTCGATCTGCGCCCGGATCTGGTTGGTGCGGCCCTCGATGTCCTTCTTGGCGCCGGCGCCGTCGACCACCGTGGTCTCCTCCTTGGTGATGACGACCTTCTTGGCCCGGCCGAGCATGTCGAGGGTGACGTTCTCGAGCTTGATGCCGAGATCCTCGGAGATGACCTGGCCGCCAGTGAGGATGGCGAGATCCTCGAGCATCGCCTTGCGGCGGTCGCCGAAGCCCGGCGCCTTGACCGCCGCGACCTTCAGGCCGCCGCGCAGCTTGTTGACCACCAGCGTGGCCAGGGCCTCGCCGTCGACGTCCTCGGCGATGATCAGCAGCGGCTGGCCGGCCTGGACCACCGCCTCGAGCAGCGGCAGGAAGGACTGCAGGCTGGGCAGCTTCTTCTCGTGCAGCAGGATGTAGGGGTTCTCCAGCTCGACGATCATCTTCTCGGCGTTGGTGACGAAGTAGGGCGAGATGTAGCCGCGGTCGAACTGCATGCCCTCGACGATCTCGAGCTCGGTCTCGAAGCTCTTGGCCTCCTCGACCGTGATCACGCCCTCGTTGCCGACCTTCTTCATCGCCTTGGCGATCATCAGGCCGATCTCGCGCTCGCCATTGGCCGAGATGGTGCCGACCTGGGCGATCTCGTCATTGGTCGAGATCTTCTGGGCGCGCTTGCCGATCTCCTCGACCACGGCGGCGACCGCCAGGTCGATGCCGCGCTTCACGTCCATCGGGTTCAGCCCGGCGCCGATCGCCTTGGCGCCTTCCTTGACGATGGCGTGGGCCAGGACGATGGCGGTGGTGGTGCCGTCACCGGCCAGGTCGTTGGTCTTGGTCGCGACCTCGCGCACCATCTGGGCGCCCATGTTCTCGAACTTGTCGGAAAGCTCGATCTCCTTGGCCACCGTCACACCGTCCTTGGTGATGCGCGGCGAACCCCAGGATTTGTCGAGCACCACGTTGCGGCCCTTGGGACCGAGCGTGACCTTGACGGCCCGGGCGAGGATGTCGACGCCGCGCAGCATGCGGTCGCGCGCGTCGGCGCTGAATTTGACGTCTTTGGCGGCCATGGTGTTGGCTCCTTAAAGGGGGAAGGGGATCTGGAAGGCGGCCGGGATCAGGCGACGACGCCGATCACGTCGCTCTCCTTCATCACGAGGTAGTCGACCCCCTCGAGCCGGATCTCGGAGCCGGACCATTTGCCGAACAGGATGCGGTCGCCGACGCTGACGTCCAGCGCCTGGATTGTGCCCTGCGCGTCCCGCGCGCCCAGGCCGACGGCCATGACCTCGCCCTGCTGCGGCTTCTCCTGGGCGGTGTCGGGGATGATGATCCCGCCCGCGGTCTTGGCTTCGGCATCGATGCGGCGGACCACGACCCGGTCGTGCAGCGGGCGGAATTTCATCGGCTGAATCCTTCGGAGAATCAATTTTTGGAGATAGGGCTTAATTCACTATCTCCTCCTCAAATGCGCATGACGCCCCCGACATGCAAGTCGAATTGCCTGTTGTCGGGAAATAAAGGCCGGTGTCATTTTTTCAATCGACGCTTCAGATCTTGCCACAATTTTCAATGATTATTGACAGGAAGGGGCGATTCGGCGGGCTTGTTCCTGCATTCCCGTGTACTGTATCGGGAATTCGGTGTGCCGGTCGTGCCGCCGCCTCCGCCACATCCGATCCCGCAGCCGGCGCTCCCCCCGGGAGGCCAGAAATGTCGTCATGAAGGACTACAAATTCCCGGTGGGCACCACCGTGCAGGTCTCGCGCAAGTCGCTGTCCGGGCAATCCGCCGTGGGCGCGTTCAAGGTGCTGGCCCGCTATCCCAGCGAGAGCTCCGGCCCGATGTACCGGGTCCGCAGCGTGCTCGGCAGCGAGGAGCGCATGGTGCCGGAGCACGAGCTGTCGTCCTCGGCGCAGTCGGCCGAGGCCGACGCCGCCTGGAAGTCGCCCAAGTCCGGCCGCCGCTGACCGGCCATGCCCCCGGGCGAGGGGCCGGGAGGGTCGCCCGGCACCGGCGTCCTCGGCTATCCTGGCCGGGCCATGGCGACCCGGATCCCGACCTCCGTCCTGCTCGACGACCTGCTGCGCGACGCCCGCACCGACCGGGTGACGCTGGGCTGGCTGGTGCAGGCCCTGGGCGACCGCTCCTTCGGCCTGGTGATGCTGCTGCTGGCGCTGCTCGGGGTGATGCCGGGCGCGTCGGGCGTGGTCGGGCCGCTGCTCGGCATCCTGGCGGTGCAGATGCTGCTGGGCCGTGCCGGGCCGGTGTTCCCGGCGACAGTGGCCAAGCGCAGCTTCCGCACCCAGGGGCTGGCGCGCACGCTGGGCCGCGCCGTGCCGGTGCTGCGCCGGATCGAGGGCTTCATCCATCCCCGCTGGCCGGTGCCGTTCGCGGCGCTGAGGCGCGGCGTCGGCGTGCTGGTGCTGCTGCTCGGCGCCCTGCTGCTGGCGCCGATCCCGCTGAGCAACATCCCGCCGGCCCTGGCGATCGTGCTGATCGCCATCGCCTATCTCGAGGAGGACGGCCTGCTGCTGTGCGTCGCCCTGGCCGTGGCGGTGCTGATGCTGGCGGTCGCCGCCGGCGCGGTGTGGCAGGCGATGGGCGAGCTGGGCTGGGTGCGGGGCTTCTTCTAGGAGCCTATCCCGCACCCATTACCGGGCCGCTAGCTGGCGAGCTGGCTGGCGCAGGACTTGGCGACCTGGGCGTTGGCCTCGGTCGTCCCCGGCATGGTCGCCCAGCCGGCCTTCACCACCACGTCGCCGCGGCTGTAGCTCGACGCCGCCTTCAGCTCGACCAGCTTCTGGGCCAGCTGCGGATCGCGCTTCGACTGGTCGAGGCAGATCAGCGACAGGGCGGCGACGACATCGGTCTTGCCCTGGTCCTGGGCCATGCGCTTCGCCGAGCCGCCGGTGACCCAGCCACCCCAGCTGAAGCCGATGATGGCAAGTGCGGCGGCACCGCAGGCGACGCCATACAGCGCCGGCTTCAGCCATTCTGGGGTTGTCATGATGATGCTTTCGCTGGAAGGAAGGCATTCTTCCTTCGACGAAAAAATATATCATGCGAGGCGTGTTTTCTGGAATTTATTTTTATTTTTAACGGATTTTGGAACCGAAGATTGCACAGCAGGTGGAGGAGCGAGATAAGGACGGCCAGCATTGCGGTTGGCCGCTGCCGCTTCGCTTGGAATGATCATTCGCAGTTACTGATTGAATCTGGAAATAAATTTCACACTTATGGACCACCCGAGAGGACGGCCCGGAGAGATGCCAGACACCGACGTTTTCCGCCTGCAGAAATCCGATCTGAACTCGTTCCTGTTCGCCGATGTCGGGACCGAGTCCAACGGCATGCCGCTCAGCGTCGTCTCGATGCTGGGCCGGCTGGGCGGGGACCCCTGGGCCGATGCGGGCCGGCTGGCGCGGCAGACGCCGGAGGCCGCGACCCGCGAACTGGCGGAGATCATCACCGGCACGGCCTGCAGCGGGCGGTCCAGCGCCGAGGTCATGGCCATCGCCACCCGGCTGGCGGCGCTGCTGCCCTCCGCCTCGTCGCGTCGCGCCGAACGCCAGGCCGCGCGCTCGGAGCCCCCGGGGCCGGGGCTGCCCGGCATCCGCAACCTCACCACCACGCTGACCTGGGGCGCGATCATCCTCGGCGTCATGGTCCTGGCCGCGCGGATGCTCGGCCTGATCTGATCCTCAGATAAAGCGCGCCAGGAACGCCCGGGTCCGCGGATGCTGCGGCGCGACCAGCACCTCGCCCGGCGGGCCGGCCTCGACCACCACGCCGCCATCCATGAACACCACCCGGTCGGCCGCATCGCGGGCAAAGCCGATCTCATGCGTTACCACGATCATGGTCAGGCCCTGGCCGGCGAGGTCGCGCATGGTGGCCAGCACCTCGCCGACCAGCTCCGGGTCCAGCGCCGAGGTCGGCTCGTCGAACAGGATCAGCTCGGGCCGGATCGCCAGGGCCCGGGCGATGGCCACGCGCTGCTGCTGGCCGCCGGACAGCTGCCGCGGGAAGGCGGCTGCCTTCTCCGCCAGCCCGACCCGGGCCAGCAGCTCGCGGGCATGGGCTTCGGCCTCGGCCCGGCTGCGGCGATGGATGCCGACCGGCGCCTCGACGATGTTCTCCAGCACGGTCATGTGCGGGTACAGGTTGAACTGCTGGAACACCATGCCGATGCGGCTGCGCTGCCGGGCGATGGCACGGGCCGGCAGCTTGTGCAGGTGGCCGTGGCGCAGCTCGTAGCCGATCTGCTCCTCGCCCAGCCGGATCGACCCGCGGTTCATCACCTCGAGCTGGTTGATGCAGCGCAGCAGGGTGGATTTGCCGGAGCCGGAGGGACCGAGGATCACCACCACCTCGCCGGCCCGCACGTCGAGATCGATGCCGCGCAGCACCTCGTGGTCGCCATAGGATTTGTGAACGCCGCGGATGCGGACCAGGGGCGCGGTCATCGTGCGTCTCCCGGGGGCGCTTCGACCGCGTCGCCCGGTCCCGCCGCCGGGCGCCCGCCCTTGGTCGCCACGGCATTGCGCTCGCCGCGGGCATAGTACCGCTCGATCGCGGACTGGCCGACATTCAGAATCGAGGTGATCAGCAGGTACCACAGCACCGCCACCATCAGCAGCGGGATGACCTCGAAGGTGCGGTTGTAGACCGCCTGGGCGGAGTACAGCAGGTCGCCCATGGCGATGACGCTGACCAGCGAGGTCGCCTTGATCATGCTGATCAGCTGGTTGCCGGTCGGCGGCACGATCGAGCGCATGGCCTGGGGGATGACGATGCGGCGCAGGGCGCGGCCGCGGGTCATGCCGAAGGCCTCGGCCGTCTCGTACTGGCCGCGGTCGACCGACAGCAGGCCGCCGCGGATGATCTCGGCCATGTAGGCGGCCTCGTTCAGCGACAGGCCGGCGATCGCCGCGGTCAGCGGCGTGATCAGGTCGTTGGTCTTCCAGGAGGCGAGTTGCGGCCCGAACGGGACGCCGATCGACAGGGTCGGGAACAGGGTCGACAGGTTGTACCAGAAGATCAACTGCACCAGCAGCGGCGTGCCGCGGAAGAACCAGATGTACAGGCCGGACAGGGTGCGCGGCAGCCGGTCGGTCGACAGCCGCGCCACCGCCAGCAGCAGGCCCAGCGCGGTGCCGATCAGCATCGACACCAGCGTCAGCCCCAGCGTCACCGACAGGCCGCGCAGGATCGAGCCGGCGGTGAACCACTGGCCCACCACCGCCCATTCGAAGTTCGGGTTGCGGGCGACCACCCAGGCGGCCGCGGTCGCCACGACGAGGGTGAGAGCCCAGAGCAGCCCGCTGCCGTAGCGGATGGGCCGGCGGGCATGGGCGACGTCGCGCAGGCGGGCTTCGGCGACGTCGTCGGCCGCCAGCCCATCCACCACGGCAGGGGCGGCCCCGGGCGTCACGGTCACTGCGCCGGGGTCCCGGCGAGGTTCAGCCCCGGCGCCTTCAGCATGTTGCCCTCAAGGCCCCATTTCTTCATCACGGCGGCATAGGTGCCATTGTCGAACAGGGTCTTGTAGCCGGCCAGCATCACCTCGCCGAGCACCGAGCCCTTCGGCACCACCGTGCCCTGGTACAGGTTGTGGAAGCCGTTGGCCTGGCCGGTGCCGGCGAGCTCGAGCTGGCCCTTGGACTGCTGGATGAAGTAGGTCAGCGGCGCCTGGGACGAGAAGAAGGCGTCCGCCCGCTTCGACCGCACCGCCAGGATCGCGGTCGGCTGGTCGGGATAGGACTGGACCTCCAGCGCGGGCTTGCCTGCCTTCTCGCAGGCCTCGGCCTGGGCCTTGATCACCCGCTCGGCGGAGCCTGCGGCCATCACCGCGATCTTCTGGCCGCAGGTGTCGTCCAGCGACTTGATGCCGGTCGGGTTGCCGGACTGCACGGCGAAGACGACGAACTCCTGCACGAAGTCGACGAAGTCGTTGGCCTGCTCCCGCTCCGGGAAGTCGCCGATCGGGCCGGACGCCATCTGGTAGCGGCCGGCCCTGATGCCGCTCAGCACCGCCGCCAGGCCGCTGACCGTCTCGTGTCGGATCTTGAGGCCCAGCAGCTGGCCCAGCGCGTCCGACAGGTCGGCGCTGGCGCCGGTCAGGGTGCGGTCGTCGCCGACGATCTCATAGGGCGGGAACGACCCGCTGTTGACCGAGACCAGCTCGCCGGCATCCAGGATCTCCTTCGGCAGCTTGGCGCGCAGGGCCTCGTCGACCTTCTGCTGGGGGAGGGCGTCCTGCGCCAGGGCCGGCAAGGGTCCGACCAGGGCGGCCAGCAGGGCGGTGCGGATCAGGATTTTCGCGTTCATTTTTTGTCTCCCCGTTTGGTGGTCGTTCTGTTCAAGGTGTCGTGCCCGGTCACGACGGCAAGGCGGGGAACAGATCCCGCGGCGACAGCCGGGCCGTGGTCAGCTCCTGCGCCTGCAGCTCGGCGATGAAATCGCCCAGCATCGCCTCATTGGCGGCGAAGCCGTTGCGGTCCCAACCGGTCGGCAGGTCGCGGGCGACCTGGCGCAGCTCGTCCAGGATCCAGGGCGTGGTCTCGGCGTATTTGACGCGCTTCTCGATCCACAGCCGGGCAGATTCATCCAGCACCTCGCTCAGCGCCTGAGGCAGCCAGGGATGCTCGCGGACGATCGCAGGCTTGAGGCCGAGCAGGTGGATGCCGGGGACATAGCCGACCTCTTGGGCATAGGCGACCTCGGCGGCGCGGAAGTCGGGCAGCAACTGGCGGAACGGCGAGGCCGCCTCGAAGAAGCCCTGCGGCATGAAGGGCGTGAACACGGCGTCCAGTTCGCCGGTCTGCAGCAGCTCCAGCATCGGCCGCTCGCCCGGCACTGCCTCGATTCGCCCGGGCCGGCCGAAGCCGCCGAGACGGTCGGTGACGGGGTGCGCCGCGGACAGGCGGCCGACGAACCAGCTTGCGTCGCCGATGCCGATGCCCTCCCGCCGCAGCAGGGCGCGGGTCCAGGTGTTGCCGGAATCCTGCCAGCCGGTCAGGCCGATGCGCTTGCCGGCCAGCTGCGCCAGCCCGGTCAGGCCGCTGCTCTTGGCGGTGATGATGCAGCGGTGGCGGAAGCCCCGCATCAGGAAGTGCGGCACGCCGGCGATCGCGGTCTCGCCGCGGGCCCGGCCCAGCGTGTAGCGGCTCAGCGACATCTCGCCGGCGTCGTAGTTCGGGTCGCTGCCCAGATCCCCCGGCAGGGTGCCGACCCGGTCGATCTGCAGCGTGAAGCCCTCGGGGCTGATATCGCCGAGGGCCAGCGGGGTGACCCAGTCCCAGTCGCGCACGGCCAATCTGATCGCGATCGCCATCCTGAAGCCTCTGTCGGGAAGCGGGCGCGGCCGGTCTTGCGGCCCGCCCTTTTTTCCACGATTAATTGTTCAGTCGATGCCGGACAATGCTTGTTATGACACTGAACAAAAGAATCGCATGACCGATCCGATCTCCGCCGAATGGCTCGCCGCGCGGCTGAAGGACCGGTCGATGCGGGGCATCGCCATCGAAACCGGGGCGCTCATCCGGTCCGGCGCCATCGCGGTCGGGGCCAGGCTGCCGTCGGTGCGCGACCTCGCCTTCGCCCTCGGCGTCAGCCCCGCCACGGTCTCGACCGCGTGGAGCGACCTGCGCAAGTTCAAGGTCATCAGCGGCCGCGGCCGCACCGGCATCCATGTGTGCGGGGACAAGCTCAGCCCGCGGCCCCTGCGCTACGGCGGCGACGCGGATTACGGGGCCGAGGCGCTGGACCTCCGGCTGGCCGTGCCGGACCCGGCGCTGCTGCCGCCGCTGGAGGAGGCGCTGCGCCGCGGCGCGCGGGCGGCGGGCCTCAACAGCTACCAGCGCGTGCCGATCCTCGACAGCCTGGCCGCGGCGGCGGGGGCCGATTGGCCCTACCGGCCCGAGGCGTTCCTGGCCGCCAATGGCGGCTACGAGGCGGTCTATGTCACGGTGCAGACCCTGATCCGCCCGGGGACGGCGGTGGCGGTCGAGGACCCGACGGCGATGCGCCTGCTCGACATCCTCGACAATGTCAGCGCCCAGCTGATCCCGGTCGCCTGCGACGAGGAGGGGCCGCTGCCGGCCTCGCTCGCCGCCGCGCTGGCCAAGGCGCCGGCGGCGTTCCTGTACCAGCCGCGCACCCATTCGGTCACCGGGCGGATGGTCAGCCCGCAGCGCATGGCCGAGCTGGCCAAGACCCTGGGCGGCAGCGAGGCGCTGATCCTGGAGGATGACGGGGTCGGCGATGTCTCGGCCGCGCCGCCGGCCAGCCTCGGCCGGGTGTTCCCGGACCGCACCGTGCACATCCGCTCCTACTCAAAGTCGCTCGGCCCCGACCTGCGCGTCGCCGTGCTGTCCGGCCCGGCCGAAATCGTGGCCCAGATCCAGGCCTATCGCAGCTTCGGCGCCGGCTGGACCAGCCGCCTGCTGCAGGAGGCGACGGCCTGGCTGATCGGCGACCCCGACACCACCGCCATGGTCGACCGCGCCCGGCAGGTCTATGGCGAACGGCGCCGTGCGCTGATCGCCGCCCTCGGCGCCCGCGGCGTCGCCGTGCCCGATCGCGACGGGCTGTGCCTGTGGATGCCGGTGCGGTCGGAACAATTCGCCCTGGTCACGCTGGCGGCGCGAGGCATCGCGGTCGGGCGCGGCGCCAATTACAGCCCGCGCCCCGGTGACCACATCCGCGTCGCCACCAGCCTGCTGACCGGTCCCGTCGGGGCGGTGGCGGACGCGCTGGCGCTGGCCGACCCGGTGCGGCTGCGGGGCCTCACGCCATCGCATTAGCTGCCCTGCGCTGCTCGCTTATTGTCGGACAAGAAGCCGCGGCCCTACACTCCGGCAAAAGCAAGGAGGAACCCCTAGATGTTTCGCCCCAACAGGCTGAAGGAACGACTGCGGCGCGGCGACAAGCTGTTCGGCGCCTGGGTCGGCAGCGGCTCGCCGACGGTGGCCGAGATCATGGCCCATGCCGGATTCGACTTCGTCATCCTGGACACCGAGCACGGGCCCGGCGGCATCGACGAGACCATCAACCTGCTGCGCGCGGTGCAGGCCTCCGACACCCCGGCCGTGGTGCGGGTGCCGGCGCATGACCCGGTCTGGCTGAAGCGCGTGCTGGACGCCGGCGCCGACAGCCTGATGGTGCCGATGATCGAGAGTGCGGCGGATGCCGAGGCCCTGGTCCGCGCCTGCCGCTATCCCCCGGCCGGCCGCCGCGGCTATGCCGCCGGCGCGGTGCGCGCCTCGACCTACGGGTTCGAGCCGGACTACATGCGCAAGGCCAACGACAACCTGCTGCTGCTGGCCCAGATCGAATCCAAGGATGCGGTGCCCCAGGCCGCGGCGATCGCCCAGGTCGACGGCATCGACATGGTGTTCATCGGCCCCAACGACCTCGCTGGTTCGATCGGCCTGCTGGAGGAACTGCACGACCCCAGGGTGCAGGCGCTGGTGAAGCAGATCGAGGATGCGGTGCGGCCGACCGGCACGCTGCTGGGCACCGTGCCCAGCTCGGCCTCGACCTGGGCCGAGCTGTTCGACCGTGACTACCGCATGGTGACCGGCGGCGGCGACGTGCCCTATCTGCGCCAGGCGGCCTCGGATTCGGTGGCGGCGTACAAGGCCTATCGCGAGGGCGCGGGAGCGAGAGGGGCCAAGGGCGGCGGCTACTGATGAACGGTGCGGGGGCTACTTCAGCGCCCCCGCGGTCAGGCCGCTGACGATCCGGCGCTGCAGCAGGGCGAAGACGATCAGGATCGGCGTCACATAGATCGCGGCATAGGTCATCATCCCGCCCCAGTCATTGGTGTTCGTGCCCATGAAAGCGGACAGGCCGACCGTCGCGGTCTGCAGGCTCTCGGCCGCGATCAGCGAGCGTGAATAGACGTATTCGCCGAAGGACTGCAGGAAGATCAGCACCGACACCACCAGGATGCCGTTGCGGGCCAGCGGGATCATGATGCGGAGGAAGGCGCCGATGCGCGAGGCGCCATCCACCCGCGCCGCATCCTCCAGCTCGCGGGGCACCTGCAGGAAGGTCGACCGGCACAGCACGATGTACAGCGGCAGGACCTTGGCGGTCTGGGCCAGCACCACGGCGAAACGCGGCGTCTCCAGCAGGCCGACCTGGTTGAAGGCGACGAAGATCGGCGTGACCATCAGCGACGGCGGCAGCACCTGCAACATCAGCACCAGGAACAGGGCGACCGCGGTCCAGGCGTTGCGGTGGCGCGACAGGGCATAGGCGGCGCCGGTGCCGATCAGCGTCGCCACCGCGGTGGTGCCGACCGCGATCAGCAGCGAGTTCCACAGGTACCGGTCCATCGCGTGCTCGGCGAAGATCTTGCCGAACTGCCATTGCGGGTCGGTCGGCCAAAAGCTCGGCGGGAAGGCGAAGATCTCGGTACCTGACTTCAGCGCCGTGACGTACATCCAGTACAGCGGAAACAGGTAGATGCCCGCGAAGACCAGGGCGAGGCCGAGCAGGACGAAGGGCTTGGCCGACCTCATCGCGCAGCCTCCCGAGCGATGGCATGGCAGAAAGCAGGAGCGGACATGATTTCTGTACGCTTTTTCTTGTGCTGCGTACAAGAAAGAAGTACGCTCCATCGATGATCAAGGCGTTTGCCGACGCCAGGACTGAAAGCATCGCGTGCGGCATCGCCGTGAAGGGCGTTCCGGCCGATATCCTGCGTCGCGCCGTCGCGAAGCTGTTCCTGATCGACACGGTCACGCGGCTCGATGATCTGCGCGTGCCGCCGGGCAACCGGCTGGAGGCCCTGAAGGGAAACCGCAAAGGCCAGCACTCGATCCGGGTCAACGACCAGTTCCGGATCTGCTTCGTCTGGCGGGACGGCGACGCCTATGACGTCGAACTCGTCGACTATCACTGAGGACGCAGCATCATGGTTCGCGACATCCCGCTGCCCCATCCCGGGGAGATCCTGAAGGAGGAGTTCCTCATCCCCATGGGCCTCTCGGTCTACGCGCTGGCCAAGGCGATCGACGTGCCGCGCAGCCGGATCAACGAGATCTGCCATGGCCGGCAGGGCATCACCGCGAATATCGCGCTGCGCCTCGGCCGGTTCTTCGAGGTGGATCCGCAGTGGTTCATGAACATGCAGTCGAAATGGGATCTCGAGACGACGCGCGACAAGCTGGTGGAGGTGCTGGCGGCGATCGAGCCCCATCACGACAAGGCTGCGTGAGGCGGTGACCCGTTGCCCGGCCGTCATGCCCGCTGCTCCTGCCCGGTCGAGCGGACATAGAGCGCCGCGACCAGGATCACCACCGTGATCATCAGCACGGCGACGACGCTGCCGGCCGAAATCTCGTAGGTCTCGAACGACATCTGCCAGGACCAGTACTGGGCGACGTTCGACGCGTTGGCCGGGCCGCCTTTGGTCAGGGCCGCGATCAGGTCGAACTGCTGCAGCGTGAAGATGATGCCCAGCGCCACAACGGCGCCGAGGGTCGAGCGCATCATCGGCAGGGTGATGTGCAGGAAGCGCCGGCCGGCGCGGGCGCCGTCGATCTCCGCCGCCTCGTACAGGTCGTGCGGGATCGCGGCCAGGCCGACCGATAGCAGGATCATGTTGAACGGGATGCCCAGCCAGATATTGGCGATGATCACCGCGAACAGGGCGAAGTCGGGGTCCGACAGCCAGAAGATCTTGCCGCCGGTCAGGTGCAGGCTGGTCAGGGCGTAGTTCAGCACTCCGAAATCGCCGGCCAGGATCCATTTCCAGATCGCGCCGACCACCAGCGCCGGCATGATCCAGCCGGCCAGGAACACGCCGCGGATATAGGTCGCGCCCGGGAAGGGCTGCTGGAAGAACAGCGCCAGGCCGAAGCCGATGCCGAGCTGGAAGGTGATCGACAGCACCACGAAGATCACCGTGTTCCTCAGGATCTGCAGCGCCTCCGGCCGGCTGAACACGTCGCGGTAGTTGTCCAGCCCGGCGAAGGGCCGGTCGAAGGAGGCCAGCGAGAACATGTCGACCTGCTGCAGCGACATGACCAGCGTATAGACCAGCGGGAAGGCGGCGAAGACCAGGAGGTAGCCGACCGCGCACAGCACCAGCACGACATCGAAGCCGCTGCCGTCCCGCAGGGTGCGGAGCAGGGGCAGGCGCGAGAGGCCCCGCGCCGCCGGAGCGGAGCGGGAATTGACCGATCGATCGGTCAGCGATTGGCTGGCCTGGGCGCGCGTCATCGACAACCCCCTCCCCCTGGCCCCCTCCCACAAGGGGAGGGGGGACTCGGTGTTGCTGCGATGGTGCCGATCCGCCTCACTTCTTCAGCACGCGGTCGATCGTCGCCTGGGCGGTCTGCAGCGCGGTCTTGGGGTCCGACTGATGGGTCAGGGCCGACTGGATCGCGGTCTGGATCGCCTTGGAGATCTTCGGCCAGTCCGGGTTCGGGCCGCGCGGCCGGGCGTACTGCATCTGCTCGGTAAACACGGCATAGGCCTTCGGCCATTGCGGCGAGTCGGCCTTGGCGTCCTGGACCGGCGGCAGCAGGCCGAACTCGTTCCAGATCCGGTGGTTCTGCGAATAGATGTACTCCAGCAGCATGAACGCCTCCTTCGGATGCTTGGAGGTCTTGAAGATCACGTTGTTGAAGTCGCCGAGGGCCGAGGCGCGCGGGCTGCCGTCCTTCTCGATCGGGAACAGCGCGACCCGCCAGTCGAACTTGGCCTCCTTGGCCATGCGCGGCAGCTCCCACGGGCCGGAGATCGCCATGGCGGCATTGCCGGCGTTGAAGGTACCGGTCGAATCATACTGGCTGCGGATCAGCGTGTCCGGCGAGGCCAGCTTCTCGTCCAGCAGCTTCTGCCAGAACTCCAGCGCCCGCACCGCGCCGTCCGAGCCGACGCTGTCGTAATCGGCGCCGGCGCTCTGGATGAAGGGCAGAAACTGGAAGGTGCCCTCTTCCGTGCCGATGGCGGAGAAGGCGAGGCCGTACACGTTCTTGGCCGGGTCGGTGAGCTTCTTCGCCGCCTGATAGAGATCATCCCAGGTCTGCGGCGGCTTGTCGGGGTCGAGCCCCGCCGCCTTGAACATGTCGGCGTTGTAGTAGAGGGCGAGGGTGTTGGAGGCACGCGGGATGGCGAAGAGCTTGCCATCCCAGGTCGAGGAGTTGCGCGGCCCGGGATAGAAGGCGTCGGCCTTGATGACCTGCGACTGCTCGACATAGGGCGACAGGTCCAGCAGCACGTTGCGCGCCGCGAACATCGCCGTTTCCGGGTTGTCGATGCCGATGACGTCGGGGGCCGAGCCGGCGGCGTAGGCGCGCATGGCGTCGTTCACCACGTCGGCGAAGTTGACGTGCTTGAGATTGACCGTGATGTCGGGGTGCTGGGCCTGGAATTCCTTCACGAAGACGTAGGTGAACTTGGTCTCGTCCTCGTCATGGGTCCAGACCTCCAGCGTCACCGGCTCGGCTTGGGCCAGGGTGGCGGAGGCCAGAAGGGCGGCGGTTCCCAACAGAAGTCGCAAGGTCCTGGTCATAAGCTTCCTCCACTGTTTTGGTTGATTGTCCGCGCGACGCCTCACCCCGGATTGGCGACGAACCCCCCGCCGCGGCAGCGCTGGAGATAGCGCAGGCCTTCGACCTGGCCGGTCATCTCCAGGTCGCCGCGATAGACCGGGTCGTGCCAGCCCTCGATGTCGATCGATCCCCGGAAGCCGCCCAGCCGCAGCTCGGTGATCACCCGGGTCCAGTCGGTGTCGCCGAAGCCGGGGGTGCGGTGGAAGGCGAAGGGGACGCGGCCGTGCACGCCGTGCTCCTTGACCACGTCCCAGCGCACCGTGGCGTCCTTGCCGTGGACATGGAAGATCTTCGGCGCCCAGCGGCGGATCTGCGGCACCGGGTCGATCAGGTAGTACAGCTGGTGGCAG
This sequence comes from Inquilinus sp. 2KB_23, assembly GCF_052115705.1. Lineage (NCBI taxonomy): Bacteria > Pseudomonadati > Pseudomonadota > Alphaproteobacteria > Rhodospirillales > Rhodospirillaceae > Inquilinus > Inquilinus sp. 2KB_23. Next base: position 37,208 of record NZ_JBFRHF010000030.1, read on the forward strand.
GGCTCCCACTCCAGGCCCAGATTGTCGTCCGGCAGGGCGTCGAACATCAGCTCCCAGGCCGCCGGGTTGTGGGCGATGTTCCAGTCGCCGGTCTTCCAGCTGCCCTCCATCGGGCAGTTCTCGAAGGCCAGCCGCACACCCTTGTCGGCGGCGCGTTTCGCCAGCCGGCCGAACACTTGCCTGAAGCGCGGCAGGCTGTCCTCCAGCGGCTTGCCGCGCACCCGGCCGGTGAAGCCGGAGACGATGTCGGTGCCGAACAGGTGGGCGTGGTCGATCAGCGCCTCCCACCCGGCCAGGGTCTCGCGGTCCTGCGCCTGGTCCTCCAGCGGGTTGCCGAAGATGCCGAGCGCGCCGATGGTGACGCCGCTGTCGCCGATCGCCTCGCGGATCTGGCCGGCCAGGCGCGGAATATCCTTGCCGCCCAGCGTCTGCCAGAAGAACGGCTCGATGCTCTCGAAGCCGTGGGCGATGATCGCCTTGATATAGCCGGCGGGGTCGTCGGCATTGGCCCGGACCATGGTGCCGATGCGGATGTCCTGGTGCCCGGTTCGCGCGGGCGGGGTCTGGTTGGGGCTCATGATTCCTCGGTGGTCGGGATGGCCACGCGGCGGCCCTGGCGCGCGCTGTCGATCGCGGCGAAGACCATGGCGAGGCTGTGGATGTTCTGGTGGCCGACGGTTTCGGGCTCGGTGCCGGCGCGGATGGCGTCGACGAAGTCGCGCATCACGCCGAGATGGCCGCCGACCCGGTCGGCCGGGTCCAGCGGCGGTACCTCGATCGCTTCGGGGGCGAAGAACAGGCCGTCGCGCCGGTCCGTGGCGACCTCGGCCCGGAAGTCCTCGGCGCCGTCCCAGCTCAGGCTGCCGCAGGTCCCCGTCAGGCGCCAGGCGCTCTCCCAGCTGGTGCGCAGGCCTTCGGCGCACCAGCTGCCGCGATAGGTCAGGACGCCGCCGCCCTCCAGTTCGAAGATGGCATGGGCGCTGGCGCCATGGGCGTACCAGGACCCGGCCGGGTTGCTCTCATGGCAATAGACCGCGACCGGGCGCCGGCCGGCGACCAGGCGGGCGGCGTCGAAGGTGTGGATCGCCATGTCCAGCAGCAGCACATGCTCCATCTCCTCGCGGAAGCCGCCGAAATGCGGCCCGACGAAGAAGTCGCAATGCACCCCGGTCAGATCGCCGATCGCGCCGCTCTCGACCAGCCGGCGGATCCGCCGGATGCCGGCGAGGTAGCGGCGGTTCTGGATGATGGCGTGCACCCGGCCGGCCGCCTTGGCCGCCGCGGCCATGTCGCGCGCCGCCGCCATGCTGTCGGCCATCGGCTTCTCGCTCAGCACGTGGCAGCCATGGGCGAAGCCGGCCAGCGCCACCTCCCGGCGCGCGCCGGGCACCACCACGTCGAACAGCAGGTCGGGCTTCAGCCGGTTTAGCAGGGCGTCCAGATCGGTGCCGATCTCGGCATGGGCCAGCCCGAACTCCGCGGCGCGGGACCGCGCCCGCTCCAGGTCCAGGTCGACCAGGCCGACGATCTCGAGGTCGTCGATCTCGGCCGCCGCGCTGAACCAGGCGCGGCTCATGGCACCGCATCCCACGAGGATGGCTCGCACTTGGTTTCGCTCCCTTCGTCTCGGCCACCGGTTTCTTGGCCAAACGTATGATTGTGTCGCCGTAAACGTTTACGGTAGTTGATGTGATAGTGGTGTAGGACAATTCGGGCTGTCAATCGGCTTGTGGCGTCACCCGGTGGTTCGGTTGCACTCTGTCGCCGCCGGAGGGAGAGAATCGCTTGGGAATCCGCGAGCTTGCGAAGCACCTGAACATTTCGATCGGGACCGTCTCCCGCGCCCTCAACGGCCGCGGCGACGTGAACCCGGAGACGCGGCGCCGGGTGCTGGCAGCGGCGGCGGAACTCGGCTACTCCCCGAACCAGTCCGGCCGCAGCCTGCGCCAGGGGTCGACCAGCGCCATCGCCTTCATGCTGCAGACCTACAGCGGCGCCGAGCTGTACGGCGAGCCGTTCTTTATCGGTCTGTTCAGCGGGGTGCAGGAGGTGCTGGCCCGCCATGGGCTGGACCTGATCGTGCTGCTGAACACGCCGGACGGCGACCACGAGGCGCAGTTGCGCCGGGTGGTCGAACGCCGCCTGGCCGACGGCATCCTGATCCCCTGGACCCGGCGGATCGACCCGCGGCTCGACTATCTGATCCAGCGGGGCTTTCCGTTCGCCGCCCTCGGCCGCAGCGAATCCGGCGGCGGCCATCCCTGGCTCGACCTCGATTTCGAGCAGGCGGCGGATGTGGCGATCGACCGGCTGGCCGGTTTCGGCCATCGCCGCATCGGGCTGGTCAACAACGGGCACGACCTGATGCACGGCCATATCCTGCTGGCCGGCTATCGCCGCGCCCTGGCCCGGCACGGCATCGGCTTCGACGAATCGCTGGTGCGGACCGAGGAGATGACCGAGGCCGGGGGCTATCGCCTGGCCGAGGGGCTGCTGCGGGACGGGCCGCTGCCGACCGCGCTGCTGGTGGGCAGCGAGCGGGTGGCGGTCGGCGTCTACCGCCGGCTGAACGAGGCGGGGATCCGGCCGGGCCGGGACATCGCCATCATCGGCGGCATGATCGACAGCCCGGCCAGCCGCTTCCTGTCGCCGGCCCTGACCTGCTTCCGGCTGTCGCTGCACGATCTCGGGGTGCGGCTGGCCGAGGCGCTGCTGGCGACCATGCCCGACCACGCCGAGGCCTATGGCGGCGGCACCGTCCAGGCCCTGTGGCCGCTGGAGCTGGTGCCGCGCGAGAGCGACCTGATGCGCCTGGGAGGGTAGGGCCGGGACTGCTCAGGAGGAGGGTGGGAAAGGTGGTTGGGTTGCGGAAACTCACCATTCAACCGGCGCAGGGTATAGGGGGGTATGAGAAATGCGGGCCAGATGAACAAATCGTAAGTAGCCAGCATAGGATCCTTCAGTGTTACTGGTAAGGGCGCATTGACAATTCTTAAGCCGGACTTCGCGGCTTACGCAGATTTTTATAGTACAATAAAGTATAGTTATTATTGTTTCAGAAATGGGATTATTAAAATACTTTAATGATTAAAATATGAAGATATGACATTTTTTTGCAACAAATGTAGATTAAAGACAAATCCGCATAAGGTGATCTCACGTCGACTGTGCCGCTCATCTCGGAACCGAGGTGATTTCTCATGATTTGCCATAGAAGACCCAGGAATACCCAGGAACACCCGCCCAATACTTTGGGTGACAAGCTCTTGTTCGGAGAACCCCTCATGACGTCTGAAAGCAGGCGCGATTTCCTGAAGACCGCCGGCTCGGTCGCCGGCGCCGCCGCAGCGATGACCGCTTTTCCGCCGGTCATCCGCCAGGCCCTCGCGATCCCGGCCAATAACGCCACACGCTCGATCAAGGATGTCGAGCACATCGTCGTGCTGATGCAGGAGAACCGCTCCTTCGACAGCTATTTCGGGACGATGGCCGGGGTCCGCGGCTTCGGTGACCGATTCACCATCCCGCTGCCAGGCGGCGCCAGCGTGTTCCAGCAGTCCAACGGCAGCCGCGTGGTGATGCCCTATCACCTCGACGAGAAGCGCGGCAATGCCCAGCGCGTCAAGGGCACCCCGCATACCTGGAGCGACACCCAGGCGGCCTGGGCAAGCGGCCTGATGACCAACTGGCCGGAGTTCAAGCAGAACCAGTCGATGGGCTACTACCGGGCAGAGGAACTCCCCTTCCAGTTCGCCCTCGCCAATGCCTTCACCCTTTGCGACAACTACCATTGCTCGCTGCTGGGCGGCACGATCCCGAACCGGCTGTTCCTGTGGACCGGCACCAACGGCCCGAGCGGGCAGGGTGTCGCCATGGTCGTCAATGAATGGGACACCTGCGGTCCGTCGACCGAGGGCTTCACCTATACGACCTACCCGGAGCGGTTGCAGCAGGCCGGCATCTCCTGGAAGGTCTATCAGAACATGCCGGAGAATTACGACGACAACATGCTGATCTCGTTCCGGCAGTATCGCGCGGCGAGCGAAGCGATCGGCAACCGCCCGGACGGTTCTCCCTTCATCCCCTGGGACCCGTCGCAGGACAAGGCCCAGCCCCTGTACAAGGGCGCCGGCAACACCATGCCAGCCGGCGGACTGCTGGAGGAGTTCAGGGCCGATGTCATGGCCGGGCGGCTGCCGCAGATCTCCTGGATCGTCCAACCCGAGATCTACTCCGAGCATCCCGGCCCGTCCAGCCCGGTCCAGGGCGGCTGGTACACCCAGGAGGTGCTCGCCGCCCTGGTCGCCAATCCGGAGGTCTGGAGCAAGACCGTCCTGGTCGTCAATTTCGACGAGAATGACGGCTTCTTCGATCACGCCCCGCCGCCGGCCTTGCACTCCCTCAACCCCGATGGCTCTCACGCCGGCGCCTCCACCGTGTCGGACGAGGATCTTGCCTTCGAACGCTTCACCTGGCCGGTTCCCCCGGGCACCAAGAAGCAGCCGGGGCCGGACGGCAATGTGTTCGGGCCGGGCAACCGCGTGCCCTGCTATGTGGTGTCGCCGTGGAGCCGGGGCGGCTGGGTCAACTCCCAGCTCTTCGACCACACCTCCGTCCTGCAGTTCATGGAACAGCGCTTCGGCGTGCGTGAGCCGAACATCAGCGCATACCGCCGCGCCATCTGCGGCGACCTGACCACCGCCTTCAATTTCAAGGACCCCAACACCGAGCGCCTGCCCAGCCTGCCCTCGATCACCCGGGCCCAGGCCGACGCCCGGCGGACGCAGCAGGAGGCCCTGCCTCAGGTTCCCCTGCCGAACCCCAGCGCCCAGAGCGCTCCAGTCCAGGCCCGCGGCACCAAGCCCTCCCGCGCCCTGCCCTATGAGCTCAACGTCAATGGCGACGCCGATGGCCCAGCCAAGCGGATGCGGCTGCACTTCCTCAATACCGGCGATGCCGGCGCCGTCTTCCACGTCTATGACAAGCTGCATCTCGACCGCATCCCCCGCCGCTATTCGGTCGAGGCCGGCAAGCAGCTGACCGGGGAGTGGGACACGGCCGCCGATCTCGGCGCATACGATCTGTGGGTGCTGGGACCCAACGGCTTCCACCGCCACTTCATCGGCACCGTCATCCCAGGCGACCCCAACCCTGGCCCGGAGCCGGAGGTGACCGTCGCCTATGACACCCAGGCCTCCAGCCTGGCCGTGACGCTCGTCAACAACGGCGATTCGCCGTGCGCCTTCACCGTCTGGGCCAATGCCTACAAGCTGCCCGGCCTCGATATGCCGGCTCCGCAGCCCGTCCCGGCCCACACCCAGTCGACCATCCATCTGCCTCTGGATCGTCAGGGCCGGTGGTACGACTTCTCGGTCACGGTCGAAGGCGATGACCTGTTCTCCCGCCGCTTCGCCGGCCGCATGGAGGATGGCACCCCCAGCGTCTCCGACCCCGCCATGGGCGAGCCCAACATCGCCTGAGCCTGGATGAAACGCATCGGCGCGGCGGAGCCGCCACGCCGATGCTTCGGCGTGTTGCCGTTGCTCCCGGGAGGGGGTGATGGGCCTACCGCCCGCTTGCCGATCTCGATGCCGAGGAATACGCCGCGCCGGCACCCGGGCTCTGGACCCGCGGCCTGTTGATCCGTCGCGGCATCGACGACGGCGAACTCACCTATGTCACCACCTGGTGCCCAAAGCGCGGTCGATGGCTTCGATATCGCGGGTGCCCGCTGTCGCCAGCACATGTCCGCTTGGGGGTCGAAAGCCGACCCGGGTGATCGGTCCCAAGCCCCTGTCGCGGTCGACCGCTTCGTCGGCTTCGGCCACCGCCGCATCGGGCTGGCCAGCAACGGGCACGACCTGATGCGCGGCCATATCCTGCTGGCCGGCTATCGCCGCGCTTTGGCCCGGCACGGACTCGAGTTCGACCCGACGCTGGTGCGGTCGGAGGAGATGGCCGAGGCCGGCGGCTACCGCCTGGCCGGGGCGCTGCTGGGGCAGGGGCCGCTGCCACGGCGCTGCTGGTCAGCAACGAGCGGATGGCGGTCGGCGTCTACCGCCGGCTGAACGAGGCCGGGATCCGGCCGGGCCGAGACATCGCCATCATCGGCGGCATGATCGACAGCCCGGCCAGCCGCTTCCTGTCGCCGGCGCTGACCTGCTTCCGGCTGTCGCTGCACGATCTCGGGGTGCGGCCGGGCGGGGTGGGGTGACGGCCGGCGCGGACCTCAGCCCGCTCCATGTCAATCGACGGCTTCCGCCTCCACGCCGTCGCCTTGCCCCCGGCCGGAATCAGGGCGCCGGGCGGCGCGGAAGCGGCCGGGCGACAGGCCGTGGTGACGATGGAACAGCTTCGAGAATGCTGCCGCGGTCTCGTAGCCGACCCGGGTGGCAATCCGCGCGATCCCCTCGTCGCTTGATTCGAGCAGAAAGGCCGCATCCGCCATCCGGCGTGCGATCAGATAGCGCTGCATGGGCTGGCCCACGAGCCTGGTGAAGCGCGCCGAAAACGTCGAGCGGCCCAGCCCGACATGCTGCCCGAGCTCGTGAAGCGTCCAGGGCCGGTCGGGTCGTTCATGGATCAGCTGAAGCGCCTGCCCGATCTGCGGGTCCGCCATCGCGCCGATCCATCCGCCCTCCCCCGGGCGGAGAGACCTGATCCAGCTGCGCAGCACCTCGACGAACAGCAGCTCCGTCAGCCGGGACAGCGCGACGCGTTGCCCGGGACGCTCGAGCGCCGACTCGCTGACCATGCGCTGCAGGATCGCCTCGAGCCAGTCGCCATCCGCCGCCGGCTTCAGGAGAAGCACGGGCGGAAGCAGCTCCATCACGCTGCCGCGCGAGGGGCGCGACATGGTGAAGTTGCCGCAGATCATCGTCGAGGACGGTTGTCCGTCGCCGCCGTGACGGATGACGCCGGAATACGGGCGCGATCGATCGAGGTCCACAACCGAAAGCGGTGTCGTCAGGCGATCCGTATAGAAGATGTGCGGAGCGCCGCGCGTCACGACCACGAGGTCGCCCTCGGTCATGGGCCGTTCCTGTCCCGGTCCGAGCGCGAAGGTCGCTGAGCCACGGCTGAGATAGTGGAACAGGGCGTAGGGGCGTTCCGGCAGCGCCACGCCCCAGGGATGGCCGAGCTCGAAGTGGTACAGCAGGGTCCCGCCAAGGCGAACGCGATCGAGCACTTCGGCGAGGATGTCCATACAGTCGAGCTTAGGCCCGCGGACGATCGAACACAATATTCGGACGATGGCAGCCTATCGTCCGGAACGCCTCCATGCCATCTGATGCCCGGGCAGACCAATGCGTCCGCCCGGGCGGACCAACGCGTGGCGCGGCAGGCCATTTCGCCGAACGGGATATGGCAGAGCCGCGGCTTTACAGAAACGCCCGCCCATTCCCCCGAAATTCCGTCGTCCGATATCCCGAACAGGACCAATCCATGCGAAATCTTCTGCTCTCGGCCGCCACCGTCGTCATGGCCGGAACACTTGCGGCGCCCGCCCAGTCGGCGGGCCTGCCCCCAGGGTCGGTTCACAACATCGTGCTGGTCCACGGCGCCTTCGTCGACCAGACCAGCTGGCAGCCGGTTGCCGATATCCTCACGAAGAAGGGCTACACCGTAACCCTCGTCGAAAACCCCCTCACATCCCTCGCCGCGGATGTCGAGGCCACCAGGCAGGCGCTGGCGAAGCAGGACGGCAAGACCGTTCTGGTCGGCCACTCCTGGGGCGGCGTGGTGATCACGGAGGCGGGCAACGATCCCAAGGTCTCGGCGCTGGTCTACGTCTCCGCCTTCGCGCCCGATGTGGGGGAATCCCTGAAGTCCCTGGCCGATGCCGGCCCGGCCACCGAAGGCGGCAAGGCCATCCATCCCGACGCCAAGGGCAACCTCACCATCGATCCCAAGGTGTTTCCGGCGGCGGTCGCGGCCGACCTTCCCCCGAAGATCGCCGAATCCCTGGCGAACTCCCAGCTTCCGCTGAGCTACGCCGCGTTTGCGGCTCCGGTCGACACGGTCGCCTGGCGCGACAAGCCGACCTTCTTCGTGATCAGCACGAAGGACAAGCTGCTCGCGCCCGAGGCCCAGAAGATGTTTGCCGCCCGGATGAAGGCCCAGACGACGGAGGTCGCGGGGAGCCATGCCTCCCTCGTCGTCCATGCCGGCGAAGTCGCTGCGGTGATTGAGAAGGCCGCGCTCGCGAAGTGACGATACCGCTCCCGGCGCCCTGGCGCCGGGAGCGCCCACGCTTCGGTGCTCCCTCCGGCTGATATGTTGATGGAATTTTGATCGTCGATGCGCGCGCCTTGTGGCGATTTCGGATTTCATTGAAGCTTTGAGACGCGAATGAAACCGCCGGATGAAGGGTACGAAGTCCGCAAGGTCGAGGTGGCCGGGCCCCGGCATCGCCATCATCGGCGGCAGGGTCGACAACCCAGACCGGGGCATGGCGCTTCCGGTTCGGGCTTGTGTATAGTGGGTCTGAAATCGAGCCGGATAAGGGCTTGATATTACAGTTTTGTTGCGATCGATGAAGGTTCGGAGGCGACCCGTGAGCATGTTGCAGACCACCGCCGAGGCCCTTCCCGCCGAGGCGCCGGACACCGTGCGCGCCCCCGTCCCGCCTGCGATCGCCGTGGATTCGCCCGAACGCTTCATCAATCGCGAGCTGTCCTGGCTGGCCTTCAACCAGCGTGTGCTGGAGGAGGCCTACAACACCCGCTACCCCCTGCTGGAGCGGCTGCGCTTCCTGTCGATCTCGGCCAGCAACCTCGACGAGTTCTACATGGTCCGCGTCGCCGGGCTGAAGGCGCAGGTCGCCCTCGGCGTCGCCTCGCCGAGCCAGGAGGGGCTGAGCCCGGCGCAGCAGCTGGGCGAGATCGCGACCCGGGTGCAGGAGCTGATGCGCGACCAGCAGCATTGCTGGCGGGCGCTGAGCGAGGAGCTGCGCGCGGCCGGCATCGCCGTGGTCTCCCGCGACGAGCTGACCAAGACCGAGAAGGCCTGGCTGGAGGAACGCTTCCTGGGCCAGATGTTCCCGGTGCTGACCCCGCTGGCGATCGATCCGGCCCATCCCTTCCCCTTCATCCCCAATCTCGGCCTCTGCCTCGCGCTGGCGCTGACCAACGACGAGGACGCGCATGAGGAGATGGAGGCGATCGTCCCGCTGCCGCCGCAGCTCGACCGCTTCACCCGCCTGCCGGGCCTGCCGATCCGCTTCGTGCTGCTCGAGGACGTGGTCAAGCTGTTCCTCGACCGTCTCTTCCCCGGCTACACGCCGCATGCCAGCGGCGTGTTCCGGGTGATCCGCGACAGCGAGATGGAGATCGACGAAGAGGCGGAGGACCTGGTCAAGACCTTCGAAAGCGCGCTGAAGCGCCGGCGCAAGGGCATCGTCATCCGCCTCGCCGTCTCGGCCGAGGTGCCGGAATCGCTGCGCCGCTTCGTCTGCGAGAAGCTGAAGGTGAAGGACGAGGACGTCTTTGCCATGGACCGGCTGCTCGGCCTGGTCGACACCAAGAAGCTGATCGTCGACGAGCGGCCGGAGCTGCTGTTCCCGCCCTACAACGCCCGCTTCCCCGAGCGGGTGCGCGACTTCGGCGGCGACTGCTTCGCCGCGATCCGGGCCAAGGACATCGTCGTCCACCACCCGTACGAGAGCTTCGACATCGTCGTGCAGTTCCTGCGCCAGGCGGCGCGCGACCCCGACGTGGTGGCGATCAAGCAGACCCTGTACCGGACCTCGAAGGACTCGCCGATCGTCCAGGCCCTGGTCGAGGCGGCGGAGGCCGGCAAGTCGGTCACCGCCATGGTCGAGCTCAAGGCCCGCTTCGACGAGGAGGCCAACATCCGCTGGGCCCGCGACCTTGAGCGGGCGGGCGCCCAGGTGGTCTACGGCATCATCCACCTCAAGACCCACGCCAAGGTCTCGATGGTGGTGCGGCGCGAGCAGGGCGGCCTGCGCACCTACACCCATTTCGGGACCGGCAACTACCACCCGATCACCGCCAAGGTATACACCGACCTCAGCTTCTTCACCTGCGACCCGGTGCTGGGCCGCGACGCGGCGGCGATGTTCAACTACATGACCGGCTACGCCAAGCCGGCACAGATGGAGAAGCTGGCGATCGCGCCGCTGTATCTGCGCAACCGGATCATGGATCTGATCCAGGCCGAGATCGCCAACGCCCGCGCCGGCAAGCCGGCGCAGATCTGGGTCAAGCTGAACTCGCTGGTCGACGCCGACATCATCGACAAGCTCTACGCCGCCTCCCAGGCCGGGGTGGAGATCGACCTGGTGATCCGCGGCATCTGCTGCCTGCGCCCCGGCGTGCCGGGCCTGTCCGACAACATCCGGGTGCACTCGATCGTCGGCCGCTTCCTCGAACACGCCCGCATCCTGTGCTTCGGCAACGGCCAGAAGCTGCCGTCGCGCCAGGCCAAGGTGTTCCTGTCCTCGGCCGACTGGATGCCGCGCAACCTCGACGGCCGGATCGAGACCCTGGTGCCGCTCGAGAACGCCACCGTCCGCCAGCAGGTGATGGAGCAGATCATGCTGGCCAACCTGAAGGACGAAACGAACACCTGGATGCTCGATGCCGATGGCCGCTATCATCGGCTCGACGCGCCGGAGGCGGATGACTTCAGCGCCCACACCTACTTCATGACCAACCCCAGCCTGTCGGGCCGGGGCAGCGCGCTGAAGGATGCGAAACGGGCTCCACGCCGTCTGGTCAAGCCCACGGAATGAGGATCTGAGGTCAGGTGTTTCGTATCGGACCGATCGTGCCGTCCAGGCCCGGGCGGGTGGGTGTCATCGACATCGGCTCGAACTCCATCCGTCTCGTGGTCTATGACCGGGTGACCCGGTCACCGGTGCCGATCTTCAACGAGAAGGTCATGTGCGGGCTGGGGCGCGGCCTGGGCCAGTCCCGCCGCATGGCGCCGGACGCGGTGGCCCTGGCGGTGGACAACCTCGCCCGCTTCACCCGGCTGCTCGAAGGCATGGGCGTCGACCGGGTCGACGTGCTGGCCACCGCGGCGGTGCGCGAGGCCGAGGACGGCGCCGACTTCGTCGCCGAGGTCGAGCGCCGCTGCGGCCTGCCGATCACCATCATCAGCGGGGTGGAGGAGGCGCGGCTGTCGGCGCTGGGCGTCATCTCCGGCATCCGCGACGTCGACGGCGTGATGGGCGACCTCGGCGGCGGCTCGCTCGAGCTGGTCGGGCTCGACCATGGCGACATCGGCGAGCAGGTGACCCTGCCGCTCGGCCCGTTCCGGCTGATGGACGAGACCGGCGCGCGCAAGGAGGCGCGCAGCGTGGTGCAGGACACGCTGGGGCAGCAGGGCTGGCTGTCGCGCTATTCCGGCCGCAGCTTCTATCCGGTCGGCGGCGCCTGGCGCGCCATCGCCAAGCTGTACATGGAGCGCGAGAACCACCCGCTGCACATCATCCACCAGTACACGGTGCCGACCGCGGCGATGACCGATTTCGTCGGGCTGGTGGCGAAGCAGAGCAAGGGGGCGCTGTCCGGCGCCTCGATCTCCCGCCGCCGGGTCGAGATGCTGCCGATGGCGGCGCTGGTGCTGGAGGGCGTGCTCAAGGCGCTGCGCCCGGCGCGCATCGTGTTCTCCGCCCTCGGCCTGCGCGAGGGCCACCTGTTCGACCTGCTGTCGCCGGAAGACCAGGCGCGCGACCCGCTGATCTTCGCCGCCGCCGAGATCGCCCACCGGCTCGACCGCTTCGGCCATGCCGAGGTGGTGGCGGAATGGACCCGCTCGGCCTTCCCCGACGAGACCGCGGACGAGGCCCGGCTGCGCCAGGCCGCCAGCCTGCTGTCCGACATCGGCTGGTTCGAGCATCCCGACTACCGGGCCGAGCACGCTTGGCTCAGGGTGCTGCGCATGCCGGTGGCGGGGTTGGACCATGCCGAGCGCGTGTTCCTGGCCGCCGCGGTCTATGTCCGCTACGGCGCCGTCCTCGGCGACGCGCTGACCCGGCCGGTCTTGGAACTGCTGACCGACGCGGCCCGGACCCGCGCCCTGATCCTGGGGCAGACCTTGCGCCTGGCCCACACCCTGACCGGCGGCGCCACCTCGCTCTTGGAGCGTACCAGCCTGGCCTTCTCCGGCGATGCGGTGGTGCTGACCCTGCCGGCCGATGAGGAGGCCCTAACCGGCTTCGCGGTCGACCGCCGCCTCGACGCCGTGGCCAAGGCGCTGGGCCGCCCCGGCCGGGTGGTGGTCGAGGAATCCCGGCGGGCAGCGGGGTAGGAGCGGATTATTTCCGGATCGACACGCCCCAGAACCGGGCGGCGTCGGCCGGCCAGACGGTGAAGCCGGCGACGCGCCTGGCCACGGCGTAGTCGGAGCTGTGGAGGTACAGGCTGGCGGCCGGCGCCTCCTCGGTGAACAGCCGGCCGATTTGGTCCAGCACGGACTGCATCTTCGCCGGGTCAGTGGCGGCGTTGGCCTGGGCCAGCAGGGCGATGGCGCGCGGGTCCTTCCAGATCTTGCGCGGCTGGGTGCCGATGATCCGCTCCCACTGGCCCAGCGGGTCGAGCCGCGGCGAATAGGAGAAGGACTGGGCCTGGAACTTGCCGGTCTGGTAGGCGTCGAGCTGGGCGGTCCATTCCAGCACCTCCAGCTCGACGTTCAGCCCGGCGCTGCGCAGCATGTCCTGGGCCAGCACGCCGCAATCGTACATCTCGGTGTAGCGCTTGTTGGCGGTCAGCACGATGCGCTGGCCGCTGTAGCCGGCCTCGGCCAGCAGGGCCTTGGCCCGCTCCAGATCGAAGGGCAGGGCGTCGGTCTGGGCCTGGGAGTGGTAGGGGCTGAAGGCCGGCACCGGCGTCGCCGAGAAGGTCGAGCCGCCGAAGGTCACGGCGTTGGCGATGGTGGCGCGGTCCAGCGCCATGACGATGGCCTGGCGTACCCGCTTGTCCTGCAGGATCGGGTCCTCCGAATGCAGGATCAGCGCCTCCCAGCCCGGGGTGACGGCGGACTGGATCTCGAAGGCCGGGTCGCCCTGCAGCTGCATCCGGCCCTGCGACTCCAGCGGCGCGACGTCCAGCGCGCCGGCCTGCAGCGCGGTCAGCATCGCCGCCGGGTCGGGCATGATGTTGAAGCGGACCTTGTCGACATACACCTCCTTGCGGCCAACATAGCCGCTCATGGCGTCGTCGCGCGGGGTGTAGCCGTCGAAGCGGGTCAGCTCGATGTACTGGCCGGGCCGCCAGTCCGACAGGATGAAGGGGCCGGTGCCGACCGGCTTGTCCCAGCTGCCGTCGGGCTTGACCGAGGACGGGTGCAGCACCGGGGTGCCGCCGCAATCCATCCGCGCCAGGTTGTACAGGAAGCCGGCGCTGGGCCGGTCCAGCGCGTAGACCACGGTGTCGGCGTCGGGCGCGGTGACGCTCTCGACCTTCAGGTCGTTGTCGCCGGTGTAGACGTCGCGGCAGCGCCATTTGGTGGCGGGATCCATCAGCCGGTCCCACGACCATTTGACCTCGGCCGAGGTCATGGTCGCGCCGTTCTGGAACTTCACGCCGTGGCGCAGGTGGAAGGTGTAGGTCTTGCCGTCGGGCGAGACGTCCCAGCCCTCGGCCAGCATCGGCCCGATGCTGAGATCCTCGCGGAAGCCGACCAGGCCTTCGACGATGTGCTGGTGCACGATGTCGGTGGCGCCGTCGCGGTCGACGCCGGGATTGGTGCTGCGCATGTCGGCCGACAGCACGGTGCGGATGGTGCCGCCGCGCTGCGGCGTCTCGGCCGCGGCGGCGGGCAGGGCTGCCAGCGCCGCCGCCGCGATGGCCAGGATCGTGAGCCGGTTCATGTCTGCCCCCTGTCTTTCTTATCCGCCGAACGCGGGCGCCCGGCCGGGGCCGAGCACGTCGTGGAAGAAGTCCTTGGCCCGGTCCGCCACCGCCGCCAGGTCGTGGGCGGCGCCGGGGACGATGTCGTGCCGCACCGCCACGCCATGCGCCTGCAGGTTGCGGCGCAGGCTGGTCAGCCGGGCGATGCGGTTCGCCCCGGCGCGGTTGGCGTCGTCCATCCAATGCGCGCTGCCGGGCCGGTGGATGATCGACGCCGTCTCCAGGTCGCTGTCGCCGACCGCCAGATGCACCGGCACCCGGCGGATCGCGGCGATGTCGGGGGCGCGGCCGAAGATCCGCTCCATGTCGCGGGTGCCGACCCACCAGTCGCGCTTCGGGTCGATCAGGGTGACCGAGCCGGGGGCGCCGATCGACACGGCGCGCAGCCGCTCCGGATGCAGATAGAGGAAGCGATGGGCGAAATGGCCGCCGCCGGAAAAGCCGAACAGGCAGAAGCGGTCAAAGCCGAAGCCATAGCGGGCCTCGACCTCCGCCACCATCGCCAGCAGCAGCCGGTCGTAGCGGATGTCGCCCTCGGCCAGGTATTTGTAGCCGTCCTCGTTGCCGTCGCCGCGGATATCGACCGGGAACAGCGGCGCCAGCACCACGGCGTCGTGCCAGCGGGCGAAATCCGCGAACAGGTCGCGGCTGCCCTCCATGGTCCGGAAGCTGCCATGCACCGACACCAGCAGCGGCACCCGCGCCGGCGATGATTCGCGCAGCCGCGGCGGAACGTAGAGGCAGTAGGAAAAGCGCGGATCGGCGCGGCAGGCGATGACCGGCGTGGCGCCGTAATGGCGCTTCGGCGCCGGCCTCGCCACGGCCGCGTCCGCCTCGATCTTCGCCGCCCCGCCATCCGCCATGTCGGTCTGCTCCAAAATTGGCGCCAATTTTTCCGTGACGATATCCGTGAAAATCGCATCCCGCAACCCGGCATGCTAGAAGGAGGGACGGGCGCGGCGGGAGGGCGGCGGTCCGGGGGCAGTCGAGACCGGGGCGGAATGAAGCGTCAGGACACGGATCAGGGGCGGATCGAAACGCTGGTCGCGGCGATCCGGGACGACATTCTCTACGGCGTCTACCGGGCCGGGGAATGGCTGAAGCAGATCGACCTGCAGGAGCGTTATGCCGCCAACCGCTTCGAGGTGCGGCAGGCGCTGGTCGAGCTGAAGAACCGCCATCTGGTCGAGCACAAGGTCAACAGCGGCTTCCGCGTCGCCTCGCCCGATCCCGACGAGCTGCTGCAGATGAAGGCGGTGCGGACAATCCTGGAGGCCGGGGCGGCGGCGATGGTGGTCGACCGGGCGACGGCGGCGGACCTCGCGGCGCTCGACGACCTCGCCACGCGGTTCGAGCAGGCGATCGAGACCGGCGACCCGCCGACCCGGACCGAGCTGAACTTCGCCTTCCACCGGCGGCTCTACGACATCGCCGGCAACCCGGTGCTGGCCGGGATGATCCGGGAGATGCGCGAGCGCGGCCAGGACGGCACCACCGGCCGTTGGTACACGCTGGCGGGGGTGCGCCTCAGCGCTCGGGAGCACCACGACATGATCGCCGCGATCCGCGGGCGGGATGCGGAGACGCTGCGCCGGCTGATCGACCAGCACATCAACCGGCGCTGAAGCCATGGGGTGAAGCCGCCCTGGCGTCACCCCATGAATGGGGCCGTCAGGCGCCCGCCGTGGCGAAGGCCGGCAGCCCGTAGGCCTCAATCGCGGAGCGGCCGAAGATCTGCGCCCGCTCGGCCTCGCTCAGATGGCCCAGGCAGGTCTTCAGCGCGCCGACGACGTCGTCATAGCTGCCGGCGACCAGGCAGACCGGCCAGTCGGTGCCGAACATGCAGCGGTCGACGCCGAAGATGCGCAGCACCTCGGCGACATAGGGCTTCAGGTGCTCCGGCGTCCAGTCGCGCCAGTCGGCCTCGGTGACCATGCCGGACAGCTTGCACCAGACATGGTCGCGATGGGCCGCGAAGCCGCGCATCAGCGCCGCCCAGGGCGCGAAGCCGCCGCCCTTGATGTCCGGCTTGGCGATGTGGTCGAGCACAAAGCGCAGCTCCGGGAAATCCTCGACCGTGCGCAGCGCCGCCGGCAGATGCGGCAGCTTGGGCACCAGGTCGTAGACCAGCCCGGCATCCGACACCGCGCGCAGGCCGCGGCGCACATCGTCGCGCAGCAGCCAGTTGGGGTCCGCCTCCTCATGGATCAGGTGGCGGATGCCGACCAGCCAGCGCCCCTCCGGCGCCGCCTGCAGCTCGGCCAGGGTCTGCCCGACCTTGGGATCGGTCAGGTCGACCCAGCCGACCACCCCGGCGACGAAGTCGGTCGCCGCGGCGGTGCGAATGAAGTCCCAGGTCTCGCCGAGGTCGTTCCAGGTCTGCACCAGCACCGTGCCCGACACGCCGTTGGCCTGCAGCGACGGCCGCAGGTCCTCCGGCGCGAACACCCGCCGGATCGGCGCGAACGGGCCGCTCAGCCAGCCATAGTCGCCCCGCTCGGGGTCCCAGAAATGGTGATGCGAATCGATGATCGGGGAGGTCATGGGCCGGTCTCCGCAGGCCGGGGAAGGGAAGGGCGCTTACCAGCGCTGGTGGACGAAGGGCTTGATGTCCTGGTCGTAGATCGCCCGCAGCTCGGCCATCACATCGGGCGGCAGGGCGGCGAGATCGGCGGCCTCGGAGTTCGACTTGGCCTGCGCCGCGTTGCGGGCTCCGGGGATGACGACGGTGACGGCGTCGAACATCAGGATCCAGCGCAGCGCGAACTTCGCCATGGTGGTGTCGCCGCCGACCAGCGGTCGGATCCGCTCCACCGCCTCCAGCCCCTTCTCATAGGGCACGCCGGAGAAGGTCTCGCCCACGTCGAAGGCCTCGCCGTTGCGGTTGAACAGGCGGTGGTCGGTGGCCTCGAACTTGGTGTCGGCGCGGAACTTGCCGGACAGCAGGCCGCTGGCCAGCGGCACCCGGGCGATGATCGCGACCTTCTTCTCCTCGGCCAGGGCGAACAGCCGCTCCGCCGGGCGCTGGCGGAAGATGTTGAAGATGATCTGGATGCTCTGGACGCCGGGATATTCCAGCGCCTTCAGCGCCTCCTCGACCCGCTCGACGCTGACGCCGTAGTGGCGGATCTTGCCCTGCTCGACCAGGCGGTCGAGGGCACCGAACACCTCCGGGTGGTAGTACAGGTCGGTCGGCGGGCAGTGCAGCTGCACCAGGTCCAGCGTCTCGACGCCGAGATTGGCCAGGCTGCGGTCGATGAAGCCGGACATGGTCTCGAGATTGTAGCCCGCCACCGTCTGCTGCGGCAGGCGACGCCCGGTCTTGGTGGCGACATAGGACTTGTCGCCGCCGCGCTCCTTCAGCGCGCGGGCGATCAGCTGCTCCGACCGGCCGTCGCCATAGACGTCGGCGGTGTCGATGAAGGTGACGCCGCTGTCCAGCGCCTCATGCAGCGCCGCGAGCGCGTCGCCGTCGTCGACATGGCCCCAGGCCGACCCGATCGCCCAGCTGCCGAAGCCGACCTCGCTCACCGTGCGGCCGGTCCGGCCGAATTCCCTCGCTCGCATCTCTTCCTCCATCTCACGCCGGCATGACGCGGCGCCGGCTTGATTCGACCAGGTCACAGGGTTATCATACAACTGGTGATCCTCTGACAAGACCTATATCGGGCGGGCGAGGAGAGTTTTGCCGTTGGCCGGGTTGGACGGCGGGGCCCCGGCTTCTGGACGGAAGGCTGCGGCCCGATCGCAAGTGCGATCCCGGGACGATCTTCGGGGCCGGGGCGACAGGTGGCTTGACAGACCTGTTGTCCGACATATCAGATGATAGGGTTGTATGATAACAGTGCAATAATCGATGCTGCTCGGGAGGCAACGCACATGATGGCATTATCGACTAGGACCGCCCTTCTGGCCCTGGGGCTCGGCGCGCTGGCCCTGCCGGCGGCCGCGGCCGACGACACCGTCAAGATCGGCGTCGTCGCGGCGGAATCGGGGGCCTTCGTCTCGGCCGGCCACACCCTGCCGGCCGGCGTCAGCCTGGCGGTCAAGGAGATCAACGACGCCGGCGGCGTCAAGGTCGGCGACAAGACCTACAAGATCGAGCTGGTGCGCCGCGACGACCGCACCGACATCGGCACCGCGGTCGCGGCGACCCAGGAGCTGGTGCGCGACGTCGGGGTGAAGGCGATCTTCGGGTCGGAATCGCACGACTTCACCCTGGCCATGGCCAAGATCACCCAGCCGGCCAAGATCCTGCACTTCGCCGGCAACAGCACGCTCGACACCATCCTGACCGACGCGGCGGTTGCCCCGGGCGGCGAGAACCACTACCTGTTCCAGTCCGAACCGCGCGAATTCCAGCGCAGCGGCAGCACCGCGCGCGGCGTGCTCAGCCTGCTGCAGCCGCTGGTCGACCACCCGATCAAGAAGTCGGTGATCATCGCCGGCAACGACGCCACCGGCCAGTTCCTGTCCTCCTACTACATCAAGGCGCTGAAGGCCGAAGGGCAGGAGGTGCCGGACATCATCTTCTACCCGCCCGACACCACCGACTTCTCGCCGATCCTGACCCGGGCGAAGAGCCTCAATCCTGACGTCGTGCACTTCTGGTACAACGGCGACTCCACGCTGACGGCGCTGCCGCAGGCGCTGGAGCTGGCGGTGGCGCCCAGCTACTTCCTGTTCGGCGTCGATCCCGGCATCTGGAAGGAGCGGGGGCTGTCGGCCGACGTGCCGGTGGCGATGAGCTGCGTGCCGGTGTGCTGGGGCGAATCCTCGAACGCCAAGGCGAAGTCCTATTTCGACGCCTATTTCGCCGCGGGCGCGCCGAAGGGCGTCACCTCCTCGGTCTCGCTGCTCTACTACGACTATGTCCACATGCTGGCCGAGGCCTGGACCAAGGCCGGCAGCTTCGATCCGGACAAGGTGGTCGACGCGCTGCTGGTGCTGCACCACCAGGGCGTGGTGTCGGACGACCTCAGCTTCAACGCCCATCACCAGGTCACCCACGCGACCGAGGTCTGCGTCGCCGACCCCGCCGGCAAGCTCAGCTGCGCCATGCAGCAGCCGCCGGCCGATGCGCCGATGTGAGCCGGCGGAACTGACCTGACCGGTAGCCGGCGGCGCCTTTTCGCCTCGCCGGTCCCGGCCTGCCGGAGGGCAACCCCCACCCCCTCCGGCAGGCCGGCCCATCTCGCCCCGCCGATCCGTTTCTTCCGGGACCCCGCCTTGGACATCCTCCTGCAGCAGATCCTGAACGGGCTGTCGATCGCCAGCGTGATCACGCTGATCGCGGTCGGGGTCACCCTGATCTTCGGCCTGACCGGCATCATCAACTTCGCCCATGGCGAATTCCTGATGGTCGGCAGCATCGTCACCTGGCTGGCGGTCGGCGCTGGCTGGGGCTTCCCGCTGGCACTGGTCGCCGGCGTCGCCTCGGTGGCGCTGTTGGGGCTGGTGCTGGAACGCGGGCTGTTCCGCTTCACCCTGAACCGGCCGACCAACGGGTTCATCGTCTCGCTCGGCCTGATCGTGGTGCTCCAGCACATCGTCATCCTGTTCTGGAACGCCAACCAGAAGAGCATCCCGCGGCCGCTGAACACCATCTGGGACGTCGGCGGCGTGCGCATCGCGGCGGTTCGGGTGATGGTGATCGTGGTGACCACGGCGGTGGTCGCCCTGACCTTCTTCATGATCACCCGCAGCCGCTACGGCCGGGCGCTGCGCGCCAGCGTCGAGGACCGTGACACCGCGGCGCTGATGGGCATCCCGGTGCGGCGCTACATCACCGGCGTCTTCGTCTTCGGCAGCGCCCTGGCCGGCCTCGGCGGCGCCCTGCTGATCGCCCTGTTCCCGATCACCCCCTTCACCGGCGGCACCATCGTGATGAAGGGCTTCGCGGTGGCGCTGATCGGCGGCCTGGGCAACCTTACCGGCGCCGTGGTGGCCGGGCTGATCCTCGGCCTGGTCGAAGGCTTCAGCGCCGGCTACGGCCTGTCGGAGTGGACCGACGCCTATTCCTTCGCCCTGATGATCATCGTGCTCCTGGTCCGGCCCAACGGCCTGTTCGGCGGCACCAGCGGCCCGCGCGTCACGTGAACGTTCCCCCGGGCCCTCCGCAATCCAAGGCTTCCGCGATGCAGTCCCGCTCTCCCGCCGGCCGCCTGGTCCTGGCGCTCGCCTTGTTCGCCGCGCTGGCGCTGGTGCCGCTGCTGGGGCCCAGCAACCGGCTCTTGTCCCTGGCCATCACCGCCGGCATCAATGTGGTGGCGCTGTACGGGCTGTCGGTGCTGTTCGGCCAGACCGGCATTCTGTCGATGGGCCATGCCGCGCTGGTCGGGGTCGGCGCCTACACCGCCGCCATCCTGGCGCGCGACTTCGGCTTCGACTTCTGGACCGCGATCCCTTTCGCCGCCGGGACCACGGCGCTGCTGGCGGCGGTGGTCGGCTTCCCCTCGCTCAGGGTCAGCGGCCACCATTTCGTGATCCTGACCTTCGCCTTCGGCCAGCTGCTGACCATCGTCCTGACCAATGGCGGCGACTTCACCGGCCGCGCCACCGGGCTCGACCTGGGGCAGCCGGTATCGCTGTTCGGCCTGGGGCTCGACCCGCTGCCGCAATTCTACTTGCTGACCCTCGGCTTCGTGGCGCTCAGCGCCGTGGCCAGCTGGGCCATCGTCAACTCCTCCTACGGCCGCACGCTGCGCGCGATCCGCGAGAACGAGAAGCTGGCGGCGTCGCTCGGCATCAATGTCGGGCGGCACAAGATCGGCGCCTTCGTGGTCAGCGGCGTCTTCGCCGGTGTGTCCGGCGTGCTGCTGGCCTATTTCCTGCGCCACATCTCGCCCAACCAGTTCTCGTCCTTCCCCAGCATCTACCTCGCCTTGATGGTGATGATCGGCGGCGCCCGGCTGCTGCTGGGGCCGCTGGCCGGCGGCATCCTGGTCGCCTTCCTGCCCGAGATGTTCGCGCTCGACCCGGTGCAGTCCCGCATCCTCTACGGCGTCTGCCTGATCGCGGTGATCCTGCTGCTGCCGAACGGGCTGATCGCCGGCGCCATCGACGGCTGGCGCAAGCTGTTCGCCCAGCGTGGCCGGCTGTCGGATGGGGCCCAGGCCGAGCGGCTGCCCGCCGCCAAGGCACCCGCTTCGAAGGCAGGAGGCTGACTATGGGCGCGCTCGAAATCCGCGGCCTCCGCAAGCAGTTCGGCGGCGTCGCGGCCCTGGCCGGGGTCGACCTGACCATCGTCGAGGGCGAGATCCTCGGCATCGTCGGCCCCAACGGGTCGGGCAAGACCACGCTGTTCAACGTCATCACCGGCGTGCACAAGCCGACCGCGGGCACGGTGACCTGGCGCGGCCGCGACATGACCGGCACCCCCGCCCATGCCGTGTCGCATGCCGGCATCGCCCACACCTTCCAGCAGGCCATGGCCTTCCCCGGCCTCAGCGTGCTGGAGAATGTGCAGATCGCCACCGAGCATTGCCGCACCGACGGCGAGCGGCCATTCCCCTGGCCGACGCCGGACGACCTGATCGGCTTCGTCGGGCTGCAGGCGCTGCGCCACGAGATCGCCGGCGTGCTGCCCTTCGGCAACCTGCGCCTGCTCGGCATCGCCCTGGCGCTGGCGACGCGGCCGTCGCTGCTGCTGCTGGACGAGCCGGCGGCGGGACTGAACGACAAGGAGACGACGACGCTGGTCGAGCTGGTGCAGCAGCTGCCCGGCCACGGCATCAGCGTCTGCGTCATCGACCATGACATGAGCCTGATGCAGCGCCTGTGCCGCCGCCTGGTGGTGCTGGATTTCGGCAGCAAGATCGCCGACGGCCCGACCGCCGAGGTGCTGGCCGACCCCAAGGTGCTCGAAGTCTATCTCGGAGGCGCGCTGTGACCTTATTGCAGGTGTCCGGCGTCTCCACCGGCTATGGCCCGACCACGGTCAACCGCAACGTGTCCCTGACCCTGGGCCAGGGCGAGATCGCCACCATCCTCGGGCCCAACGGCGCCGGCAAGACCACGCTGCTGCGCACCATCGCCGGGCTGGTGAAGCCGCGCGGCGGCAGCGTCGTCTTCGACGGCCGCGACATGACCGGCCAGCCGCCCGACGTCATGGCCAAAAGCGGGGTCGTGCTGGTGCCGGAAGGCCGGCGCATCTTCGCCGACATGACGGTCGAGGAGAACCTGCGGCTGGGCGCCTATGCAAGGCGGGACCAGGGTGCGGTCGATGCCGACGTCACGCTGATGGAAGGGTTCTTCCCGATCCTCGCCACCAAGCGCCGCGACAAGGGCGGGTCGCTCAGCGGCGGGCAGCAGCAGATGCTGGCGATCGCCCGCGGGCTGATGGCGCGGCCGCGCGTGCTGCTGCTCGACGAACCCTCGCTAGGCCTGTCGCCATTGATGGTGAAGGAAATCAAGGCCATCATCCTGGCCATCGGCGAGCGGTTCGGCGCCTCGATCCTGCTGGTCGAACAGAATGCGGGGCTTGCCTTGGGCGTGGCCACGCATGGATATCTGATGCAGCAGGGCCGCGTCGTCGCCTCCGGGCCGATCGACGAGCTGAAGAGCGCGGACCTGATGCGGGACCTCTACCTCGGCGGCGCGCCTGCGGCGGCCACTGCCTGAGGTTTGCGAAGCGGAGCAGGGCTGTGACGACGGATCTCACCATCTCCTATGGCCGCGGCCATCTGCCCATCCGCCTGCCGGCGGGGGCGCAGGTGACGGTGGTGCGCAAGCAGCCGCTGCCGGCCATCGCCGACCCGCATGCGGCGATCGCCCGAGCGCTGGCGCAGCCGATCGGCGCACCGTCGCTGGCCGAACTGGCGCGCGGCCGGCGCAGCGCCTGCATCCTGATCTGCGACATCACCCGGCCGGTGCCGAACCGGCTGTTCCTGCGGCCGATGATCGAGACCATGGTCGCCTCGGGCATCCCGCTCGACCGCATCAGCGTGCTGGTCGCCACCGGCCTGCACCGGCCCAATCTGGGCGAGGAGCTGGCCGAGCTGGTCGGCGACCCCTGGGTCCTGGAGCATGTCCGGGTCGACAACCACGACGCCCGCGATGATGCCGCCCATGTCGATTTCGGCCGGACCGCGACGCGGGGTACCCCGGTCAAGATCGACCGCCAGTTCGTCGAGGCCGACCTGCGCATCGCCACCGGGCTGGTCGAGCCGCATTTCATGGCCGGCTGGTCGGGCGGGCGGAAGGTGATCGCCCCCGGCGTCGCCCATCACGAGACCATCCGCACCTTCCACTCCGCCCGCTTCATGGAAGATCCGCTCGCGGTCCAGTGCAACCTGGTCGGCAACCCGCTGCATGAGGAACAGCTGCAGATCGTCGGCATGCTGGGCGAGGTCTACGGGCTGAACACGGTGCTGGACGAGGACCGCAACCTGGTCTGCGTCACCTTCGGCGAGATCATCGCCAGCCATGCCGCGGCGGTTGACTTCGTCAGCGGCGCCACCCGGGTGCCGGTGCCGCGCAAGTTCAAGACGGTGGTGACCTCGTCGGCCGGCTATCCGCTCGACAAGACCTACTACCAGACCATCAAGGGCATGGTGACGCCGCTCGACATCCTCGAGCCGGGCGGCACGCTGATCATCGCCTCGGAATGCTCGGAAGGCTTCGGCTCGCCGGAGTTCCGCGACGCCCAGACCCGGCTGGTCGAGCTGGGGCCGGAGCGGTTCCTGGCGACGCTGACGGCGAAGACCCTGGCCGAGGTCGACGAATGGCAGACCGAGATGCAGCTGAAGACCCTGCGCCTCGGCCGGATCGAGCTCTTCACCTCGGGCCTGAGCGAGGCCGAGCGCGGCATCACCGGCACGGCGCTGGTCGGCGACCTCGACGCGGCGATCGCCGCCAGCGTGGCGCGGTCGAACGACCCGGCGGTGGCGGTGATCCCCGAGGGACCGTACGTCATCCCGTACCATGCAAACGGTCTCTGATACCGGCGAGCTTGCGATCAGCCTGAAAGAACCGTCATTGCGAGGAGGCGAAGCCGACGAAGCAATCCGGGGGCCACGCCAAGCGGCCCTGGATTGCTTCGCTGCGCTCGCAATGACGATCTTTTCTTGGGCTCGCTTGTCTGAGAGCCCCTCAGCCCGCCTTCACCTCGGACCGCAGGGCGGCGTAGCGGTCGCGGGCGCGGGTCAAGTGCACCCGCATCGCCCGGCGGGCGGCGGTGGCATCGCCGGCGCGGATCGCGGCGAGGATCGCCTCGTGCTCCTGCCCGACCCGGCGCAGATGGCGCTCGCGCTCCGTCTGCGACAGGGCCGCGACCGGGATGCGCTGGCGCGGGATGACCACGTTGAAGACATCGAACACCCGGGCGAAATAGGCGTTGCCGGTGGCGGCCAGGATGGCGCGGTGGACGGCCAGGTCCTCGCCCAGCCCGACGGTCTCGGCATCGGCCCCGGGCGCCGAGATCGCCGCCAGGAACGCCGCCTGCGCCGCCTCGATGCGCTCCAGCCCGGCCGGGTCGCGCCGCTCTGCGGCCAGCCCCGCGGCCTCGACCTCGATGCTCAGCCGCAGCTCCAGCACCTGCAGCACGTCGGCGATCGATTCCAGCTTGTCCGGCTCGATCGAGAAGGACCGGGGCAGGGCGGTCTCGGCGACGAAGGCGCCCAGCCCCTGGCGCGTGGTGATCATGCCGCGGGCGCGCAGCGAGGCCAGGGCCTCGCGCACCACCGTCCGGCTGACGCCGGTGGCGGAGACGATGGCCTGTTCCGTCGGCAGGCGCTGGCCCGGGGCCAGATCCCCGGATTCGATCTGCGCCACCAGGGTCTCGATCAGCCCGGCCGTCAGATTGGGGGCCTTTCGAATCGCGCCGAAAGCCGCCGGATCCCTGCTCATCCTGTCCTTCAAACCCATTGCTCAGCGGCGGCCAGGATCGCAGCGCCCGCCGGGCCGCGCAAGTGCGCGCGGCCCGGCCGTTGATGCCGCGTTGTGGCCGCCGGGACAATCTGGAACAGTCCGCCCATGGAATTGCATCTCGATCCGGTCGGCGGCCTCGCGGGCGACATGTTCATCGCCGCTCTGCTCGACCTGTTCCCGCAGCACGAGGCCGGGCTGCAGGACAGCCTGGCCCGCACCGGGCTGCTGGCCGGCGTCGCCTGCCGGCTGCTGCCGCACAATGACGGAATCCTGGTGGGCCGGCGCTTCCGGGTCGAATGGACGGACGGGCACCACCATCACGGCGCGGACCACCACCACACCGCCTGGCGCACGATCCGCGAGGCGCTGGAGCGGTCGGACCTCGACCCCGCGGTCCGGGGCCACGCCATCGCCATCTTCCGGCACCTCGCCGAGGCCGAGGCGCGGGTGCATGGCGTCGATGTCGAGGCGGTCAGCTTCCACGAGGTCGGGGCCTGGGATTCGATCGCGGACATCGTCGGCGCGGCGCATCTGATCGCGGCGGTGGATGCCGACCGCTGGACCGTCGGCGACATCCCGCTGGGGTCCGGCCGGGTGCGCACCGCGCATGGTTTCCTGCCGGTGCCGGCGCCGGCGACCGTGCTGCTGCTGCAGGGCTTCGCCACCATCGACGACGGCGTCGCAGGGGAACGGGTGACGCCGACCGGCGCCGCCATCCTGCGCCATCTCTGCGGCGACAACGCCCGGTCGACGCAGCGGCGGACGCTGTCGGGCTCGGGCATCGGCTTCGGCACCCGCATCCTGCCGGGCCTGAGCAATTGCGTGCGGGTGCTGCGTTTCGACGGGGCGGCGGGGCCGGAGATCGACGGCGATGCGGTGCTGGTGGTGGAATGCGAGATCGACGACCAGTCGGGCGAGGACCTGGCGCTGGCGCTGGACCGGCTGCGCGCCCACCCCGCGGTGCATGACGTGATCCAGGCCCCGGTGTTCGGCAAGAAGGGGCGGATGATGGCGCAGATCCGGGTGCTGGCCCGGCCGGAGGCGCAGGACGAGGTGCTGCGGCTGTGCTTCGAGGAAACCACGACGATCGGCCTGCGCCACCAGGTGCAGCGCCGCGCCGTGCTGGCGCGGAGCATGGTCGAGGTCGAGGCCGGCGGGCAGCGGCTGCGGGTCAAGGCGGTCGACCGCCCCGGCGGCCGCACGGCGAAGGCGGAGGCCGACGACGTGGCCGGCCTGTCCGGCCACGCGGCGCGCCAGGCGCGGCGCCGGGCGGCGGAGGATGCGGTGGAGCCGAAGAAGCCATGAGCAGCGAGCGCAAACGGCTGGAGGCGATCATCGACGGCTTCGGCCCGATCGTCGTGGCGGTCAGCGGCGGCGTCGACAGCATGACGCTGGCGGTGCTGGCGCACCGGCGTCGGGGCGGGGACGGCGCCATGATGGTCCATGCCGTGTCGCCGGCGGTGCCGCCCGCGGCCACGGCGCGGGTGCGCGACTGGGCCGGGCGCGAGGGCTGGGCCCTGACCGTGCTCGACGCCGGGGAGTTCGCCGACCCGCGCTACCGCGAGAACCCGGTCAATCGCTGCTACTTCTGCAAGACCAATCTGTACGGCGCGATCGCCGGGCGCATCGACCGGCCGATCGCCTCGGGCGCCAATCTCGACGATCTCGGCGAATATCGCCCGGGCCTCGACGCCGCGCGCGAGCACGGCGTGCGCCACCCCTATGTCGAGGCCGGGATCGGCAAGGCGGCGGTGCGCGCTTTGGCCCGCGACCTCGGCCTCGGCGACCTGGCCGAGCTGCCGTCGTCGCCCTGCCTGTCGAGCCGGGTCGAGACCCTGATCCCGATCGAGCCGGAGACCCTGCGCGCCATCGACGCGGTCGAGCGGCTGGTGGCGGGGCGCCTGCGGCCGCAGACGGTGCGCTGCCGCATCCGCGCCACCGGCGTGGTGGTCGAACTCGACGGCCACAGCCTCGCCGGGCTGGTCGGCGGCGACGCATCGGAGCTGGAGGCGTCGATCCGCGCCCTGCTGCCGGCCGGGGCCGCGGCGGGGCCGCTGGCCTTCGCGCCCTACCGCGTGGGCAGCGCCTTCGTCGGGGTGCCGCGATGACCGCGAAGGAAGAGATCACCCTCGATTTCGACCGTGGCGGGCGCATCGGCCTGGACGAGGCGATCTACTGCGCCGGCAAGTCGGCGGTGCAGATCGGCGCCATCCTGGACCAGGCGGCGGCGCGCGGCGCCGGGCTGCTGCTGACCCGGCTGGATGGTGCCGGGTTCGAGGCCCTGCCGGCCGCCCATCGCGAGCGGATCGACTATTGCGCGGTGTCGCGCACCGGCTTCTTCGGGCCGCTGCGGCCGGTGGCGGCGACCGGGCTGGTCGCCATCGTATCGGCCGGCACCTCCGACATCCCGGTCGCCCGCGAGGCGGAGCGGACGCTGCGCCACCAAGGCCAGCAGGCCAGTCTGATCGGCGATGTCGGGGTGGCGGGGCTGTGGCGCCTGACCGACCGGCTGGAGGAGATCCGCGCCCATCCGGTGGTCATCGTCGTCGCCGGCATGGACGCGGCGCTGGCCAGCGTGCTCGGCGGGCTGGTGGCGGGGCCGGTGGTCTGCGTGCCGACCTCGGTCGGCTACGGCGTCGCCACCGGCGGCCGCACCGCGCTGGACGCCATGCTGGCCAGCTGCGCGCCGGGGATCACGGTGTGCAACATCGACAACGGCTACGGCGCCGCCTGCGCCGCCCTGCGGCTGATCCACGGCGCCCGGCAGCTGGCCGGGCGGCTATAGCCACCTATGCCGGGGCGACGTCGCGCTTTCGCCGGCCCGTCGCCGGGGGCAGTGCCGGCGGCGGCGCGGGCCGGTCCTGGGACAGGCCGACGCGCTGCGCCGCGCCGTTCAGATGGCTCTGCATCGTCTGCTGCGCCGCGGCCTCGTCCCGCGCCTCGATCGCCGCCAGGATCAGGTCGTGCTCGCTCAGCGTGGCCTGGGCCATGTCCTCGGACGGGTGCTGGTCGCCGGCCGCCAGGATGCTCTCGCGGACGCGTTCGGCGACGAAGCCGATGAACTGGACCAGATAGTCGTTGCGGGTCGCCGCCGCGATCGCGCGGTGGAACTCCAGGTCGGCCTGCAGCCAGGCGACGCTGCCATAGGGGGCGGCGGCCATCGTCGTCAGCGCCAGGCGCATCGCGGCGAGGTCCGTCGGCGTCCGGCGGTCGGCTGCCAGGGCGGCGGCGCAGACCTCCAGCGCGCCGCGCAGCTCGAACAGGCTGCTGAACGCGTCGCCGTGCTGCATGGCGTCGTGGTCGATCTTCAGCACCGTCGACTTGCTGTCCTCGGAGACGAAGGCGCCGCGGCCCTGCTGCGACCAGACCAGCCCTTCGGAGGCCAGCCGGGCGATCGCCTCGCGCACCACGTTGCGGCTGACGCCGAAGGTCTCGGCCAGAGCCTGCACGGTCGGCAGCTGGTCGCCCGGCTTCAGCCGACCGCGGGCGATCTCACGCGAGATCGAGCTGGCGACCAGGGTCGGCAGATGCGGTCCGCGGCTGACCTTGTCGAGCTTCAGCGCCATGGCCTCACCTGTTCTTGATTATCGAATCGTCCCGCAGGATACGCCCGTTGCTCAGAATATGCTTCGGATCCAACGCATCCTTCAGCCGGGTCACCAGGTCCAGCGCCACCGGGTCGATGCGGGCCAGGAAGGCGTCCTGCTTGACCCGGCCGATGCCATGCTCGGCGCTGATGCTGCCGCCCAGGCGGTCGACCACGTCGAAGATCAGCTCCTCGGCGCCGTGGAACAGCGGGTCCAGCGCCTCGACCGCCAGGCCGGCCGGCGGGATCACGTTGAAATGCACGTTGCCGTCGCCGACATGGCCGTAGGCCAGCGGCATCGCCTCGGGATAGCGGCCGCGCACCGCGGCCAGCGCCGCGGCGATGAAGTCGGCGATGCGCGAGATCGGCACCGACACGTCGGTGCGCAGGTAGCGCCCGCCGCGGCCCTGCGATTCGACCATGGTCTCGCGATACAGCCACAGCCGGTCCGCCTGGGCCCGGCTGGTCGCGATCACGCCGTCGCGGATGATGTCGTCGGCGCCGCCGAGGAAGGTCTCGATCAGGCCGCGCAGGTCGACCGCGCCGCCGGCCGACGCCTCGATCAGGACATAGGCCGGATAGGCCTCGGCCAACGGGTCGGGAAAGTCCGGCCGGGTGCGCAGCGTCACCTCGATGCCGTCGCGCAGGATCAGCTCGAAGGCGGTTAGCAGGTCGCTGCAGGCCCGGCGGGCGCGGGCGTACAGCTCCATCGCATCCTCGACCGAGGCCAGCCCGACCAGCGCCGTCTCGACCTGGGTCGGCTTGGGGAACAGCTTGAACGCGACGGCGGTGACGATGCCCAGCGTGCCCTCGCTGCCGATGAACAGCTGCTTCAGGTCATAGCCGCGGTTGTCCTTGCGCAGCACCTTCAGCCCGTTCCACACCCGGCCATCCGCCAGCACCACCTCCAGGCCCAGCACCAGGTCCCGGGTCATGCCGTAGCGCAGCACGTTGAAGCCGCCGGCATTGGTCGCGACATTGCCGCCGATGCGGCAGGTGCCCTGCGCCCCGAAGGTGATCGGCAGCAGGCAGTCGGCGTCGTCCGCGGCGGTCTTGGCGTCCTCCAGGATGCAGCCGGCCTCGACCACCATGGCGAAGTCGATCGGGCTGATCTGGCGGACCGCGTTCATCCGCTCCAGGCTGATCACGACCTCGCCCTCCGGCGCCGCCACCGCGGCCCCGACCAGCCCGGTCAGCCCGCCTTGCGGCACGACGCGCAGGCCGGTGTCCCAGCAATGCCGCATCAGGGCCGAGACCTGCTCGACCGACCGCGGCCGCGCCACCGCCAGCGGCCGGCCGAAATGGTCGCCCGACCAGTCGCGGCTGTAACGCTCCACATCCTCGTCCGCGGTCAGCAGCGCGTCGCCGGGCAGAATCTCCGCCAGCGCGGCGATCGCCGCGGCGCGGGAGGAAGCAGCTGTCATCAACGAGGGTCCCGAGGCATGATGTGGCCGGACAGCAAACACTGTTATCCTGTTATCATACAACTATGATGTTAGGCATCAAGTCATGTTTGCGTTCCGGCGCGGACAATCGGTCGCCGGGCCCTGGTCAGCCGCCCGCCTGCGCCAGAAGCCGGCGGATGATCGGCCGCACCTCGCCGACCAGGTGCAGCGACCCGGTGACCAGGATCCAGCCTCCCGGCGCCGCGACTGCCTCGGCGCGGGCCAGCGCCTCGCCGGGGTTCGCGATCGCCTCGGCGGCCAGCCCGGCGGCGGCGGCCAGATCGTACAGCTCGTCCGGTTCATAGGCCGGCGGGCCGCCGGCCGCGCGGGTGCAGATCACGATGGCCGCCCGCTGCTTCAGCACGGCCAGCATCTCGGCCGCCTGCTTGTCGCGGCCCAGCCCCAGCACCGCGGCGCAGGGGCCGGCCAGATCGGGCATGGCCTCCAGGTCGGCCAGCACCGCCTCCAGGTTGAACGGCACATGGGCGCCGTCCAGGACCACCGGCACCGGCAGGTCGAACCGCTCCATGCGGCCGGGAAGCCGCGCCGCGTCACGGGTCGGGCCGTCCAGCAGCCAGCCGGCGACCGGGCCGGGCGGCAGGTCCGGCCGCCGGATGGCGACGCCACGGCGGCCGATCTCGTCCAGCACCGCCCGCGCCAGCCCGGCATTGCTGTCGGCGATCGTCAGCCCGGGCCCGGGGGAGGGGCGGAACAGGACCGGGCAGCCCAGCGCCTCCGCCTCGGCCCGCACCACCGCCCCGGCCTCGCTGTCCAGCGCCACACCGGTGACCAGCGTCGCGCCGGGCTTGAGGATCCCGACCTTCTGACCGGCGATAGCGGC
The DNA here is from genome assembly GCF_052115705.1 of Inquilinus sp. 2KB_23. NCBI lineage: Bacteria > Pseudomonadati > Pseudomonadota > Alphaproteobacteria > Rhodospirillales > Rhodospirillaceae > Inquilinus > Inquilinus sp. 2KB_23. Next base: position 67,829 of record NZ_JBFRHF010000030.1, read on the forward strand.
GTGGCTGGTGCCCAGCACGGCGGTGTGCTCCAGCCCGACATTGGTCAGCACCGCCACCTCGCCGTCGACGACATTGGTCGAATCGGTGCGGCCGCCCAGGCCGCATTCCAGCACCGCCCAGTCGACGCCCGCGGCGGCGAAGGCCAGGATCGCCGCCAGGGTCTCCAGGTCGAAGCGGGTGGCAGCCTGGCCCGGGCTGTCGCGCCGCACCGCGTCCTGCCGCGCCGCCCAGGCCTGGTCCAGCGCCGTCGCGAAGGCGGCCTCGTCGATCTCCCGCCCGCCGAAGGTCACCCGTTCGGTGATGCGCTCGATATGCGGCGACGAGAAGCGGCCGACGGCGAAGCCCGCCCGATGCAGCCCGGCCTCGACCAGCGCGGACACCGAGCCCTTGCCCTTGGTGCCGGCGACATGGACCGTGCGGAACCGACGCTGCGGCTGCCCGAGATGGGCGAGCAGGTCGCGCAACGGGTCAAGCCCGACCGGCATGCCGGCGCGGCGGTCGCGGCGTTCCCAGTCGACCACGCCGTCGAGCTGCGAGAGCGCGGCGGCAAGCGCGCCGGTGGGGGCGTCATGGGTCATCGCGGATGATCCGGTGTCGACGGGACGGGAAGGGGAGGCGGGCATTCACCAATAGGGGGCCCAGGGTCCCCAGGGGCCGGCATTCCAGTTCAGGGCGGCATTCTGGTTCAGCTGCGCCGCCTGCTCCTGCTCGTCCGCGATCCGCTTCTCGAACACCAGCTTTTGGTAGCGGCCATAGGCGGCCTGGTCGCCGACATAGAGGCAGCCGCAGATCGTCGGGTCGGCATAGACGTAGGAGACGGCGCCGTTGCGCAGGCTGGAGACGAATTTGTGCGGCGGCAGCCCTTTCAGCGACGCGATCCGGTCGGGCGTGTCGGCCGGCCGCAGGCTGAAGCCGGCGGCGGCCAGCATGTCCTCGCGCTGCCCGATCGCAGCCGGCGAATTGGCACAGGCGCCGAGCAGCAGGGCGGTGCCGACCAGGGCCGTCAGGTGAATGGGCTTGAGCATGTCCGGTTCCTCTCCTGCTGGGCGGGGGCGCCTGTCACCCCGCGCCCCGACACTGTCTGAGGATATCCCCGAGATGGGCGTCCGGCGATGCCCTTCCCAGCGGCCGGAATGCCGCATGGCCGTGAAGATCTCCCAGGATTCCTGCCGGCTGCGCGGGACATAGACGAACGTCGACTACGTCCTTGCCCGGTCCGCTTGGTAGGATTCGTCAACCCTGGCGCCGGGCCTTGTGCGGAATTCTGCCCGCGACCGGCACCAAGGACCGAACGATCAGGGAGGACCGGTCCATGACCGCCACATCGGACGTCGCCTACAGCGGCGCCGCCAGCGACCCTCTCACCAAGGGGGAAATACGCAAAGTCATCTTCGCATCGTCGCTGGGGACGGTGTTCGAGTGGTATGACTTCTACCTCTACGGCGCCCTGACCGCGGCGATCGCCAAGAACTTCTTCTCCGGCGTCAACCCGACCGCGGGCTTCATCTTCGCCCTGCTGGCTTTCGCCGCCGGCTTCTTCGTCCGGCCATTCGGCGCGCTGGTGTTCGGCCGCCTCGGCGACCTGGTCGGCCGCAAATACACCTTCCTGGTCACCATCGTGATCATGGGCGTGTCGACCTCGGCGGTCGGCTTCCTGCCGGGCTATGCGTCGATCGGCATCGCAGCACCTGCGATCCTGATCCTGCTGCGCCTGCTGCAGGGCCTGGCGCTGGGCGGCGAATACGGCGGCGCCGCGACCTATGTCGCGGAGCATGCGCCACAGGGCAAGCGCGGCTTCTACACCGCCTGGATCCAGACCACCGCGACGCTGGGCCTGTTCCTGTCGCTGATCGTCATCCTGGCCTGCCGCATGTCGATGGACGCCGCGGCCTTCGACGCCTGGGGCTGGCGCATCCCGTTCATGGTCTCGATCGTCCTGCTGATCGTCTCGATCTGGATCCGGATGCAGCTGAGCGAATCGCCGCTGTTCCAGAAGATGAAGGCCGAGGGCAAGACGTCCAAGGCGCCGCTGACCGAGGCCTTCGCCAACCGGGGCAACCTGAAGATCGTGGCGCTGGCCCTGTTCGGCCTGACCATGGGCCAGGCCGTGGTCTGGTACTGCGGCCAGTTCTATTCGATGCTGTTCCTGACCAACACGCTGAAGGTCGACGCCCAGACCGCCAACCTGCTGGTGGCCGCAGCGCTGCTGGTCGCCACGCCGTTCTTCCTGGTGTTCGGCGCCTTGTCCGACAAGATCGGGCGCAAGCCGATCATCATGGCCGGCTGCCTGCTGGCGGTCCTGACCTACTTCCCGCTGTTCCAGGGTCTGACCCACTACGCCAACCCGGCGCTGGAGGCGGCGCAGGCGTCGTCGCCGGTGACCGTCATCGCTGACCCGGCCGAATGCAGCGTGCAGTTCAACCCGGCCGGCACATCGAAGTTCACCAGCTCCTGCGACATCGCCAAGGCCTCGCTGGTCAAGGCCGGCGTGCCGTACAGCAACCAGGCAGGCCCGGCAGGATCGAAGGCCGAGATCGATGTCGGCAGCACCCGCATCGCCGCCTATGACGCGACCGCGGCGGATGCGGCGACTGTCGGTCCCGTCTTCAACAAGGGCCTGGCCGACGCGCTGAAGACTGCGGGCTATCCCGAGAAGGCCGATCCGGCGCAGATCAACCACTTCATGGTGTGGCTGATCCTCTTCGTGCTGGTGCTGTACGTCACGATGGTCTACGGCCCGATCGCGGCGATGCTGGTCGAGATGTTCCCGACCCGGATCCGCTACACCTCGATGTCGCTGCCCTACCACATCGGCAATGGCTGGTTCGGCGGCACCCTGCCGGCGATCGCCGTCGCCATCGTGGCCGGCACCGGCAACATCTACAGCGGGCTGTGGTACCCGATCATCATCGCCGGCGTCGCACTGGTGATCGGCACGCTGTTCATCAAGGACACCCGGCACGTCGACATCCGCAACAACTGATACCAGGCCCCGCCGATCCCGACTCGTCGAGATCGGCGGGGTTCCGCGCACTCCCGCCGGCCAGGCCGGCGCTTGTGTCTTCCCTGAGGCCGCGCCCACAATGGGCGCGGCCTTTTGTCTGGGGGAAGATGACCGACGCCACCGTTGTCCTGATCGCCGACGACCATCCCATGGTCCGGCGCGCCCTCGCCGAGACCCTGGCCGAGGTGATGCCGGCGCCCGTCCGTGTCATCGAGGTCGGCAGCTTCGCCGAGATCGCGCCGGTGCTGGAGCGGCAGGCGGTCGACCTCATGCTGCTCGACCTGTCGATGCCGGGGATGAACGGCTATGGCGGCCTGGCCTCGCTGCGCGCGTCCTTCCCCACGGTGCCGGTGGTGATGGTTTCGGCCAATGAGGATCCCGGCGTGATCCGCCAGGCCATGGAGTTCGGGGCCTCGGGCTACCTGCCGAAATCGACGCCGCTGGCCGGGATCGGCGAGGCGATCGAGACCGTGCTCGGCGGCGGGCTGTGGTTCCCCGATGCCTTGGATGCGCCGCCGTCGCCGGGGGAGCTGAGCCGCCGCGTGGCCGAGTTCACGCCGCAGCAGCTGCGGGTCGTGCTGCTGCTGGCCGAAGGCAAGCTGAGCAAGCAGATCGCCTTCGAGATGTCGATCACCGAGGCCACGGTGAAGGCCCATCTGTCGCATGTCTTCCGCAAGCTCGGGGTCCAGAGCCGGACCCAGGCGGTGATCGCGATCAGGCAACTCGGTCTGTTCGGGCCGCTGCCCGATTAGACTGATCGCTCGGTCAGCGATTTCGCCGCGATCTGCACCAGCAGCGCCCGCAGCGCCGCCGGCTTCAGCGGCTTGTGCAGCAGCGGCAGCTTCCGGGCGGCGGCCGCTTCCTTGAGCGCGTCCGTGCGGTCGGCCGTGACCAGGGCGGCCGCCAGCGGAGCCCCGAACATCGCCTCCAGGGCATCGAGCACGTCCAGCCCGGTTTCCGTGCCGGCGAGGTGATGGTCCAGCAGCACGGCGTCCGGCGGCCGACCCTGGCCGGCCATGGCGTCCAGCGCGCCGGCGGCATCGGTCACGGTGACCACGGCGCAGCCCCATTGCTCCAGCAGCGCCCGGGTCGCCGTCAGGATGCCGCGGTCGTTGTCGACGCACAGGACCAGCCGGCCGTCCAGGCTGGTCGCCGGCGACCGCCGCCGGGGCTGGGGTGACGGCCGGGCCGCCAGGGCGCCGTCCGCGGCCGGCAGGGCGATCTCGAACACGCTGCCGCGGCCCGGCCAGGACCGCACCGAGACCTTGTGTCCGAGCATCGCCGCGATGCGGTCGACGATGGCCAGGCCCAGGCCCAGCCCCGCCGGTTCGTCGTCGGCGGCGCCGTCGAGACGGCGGAACTCCTCGAAGATGGTGCCGATCTGCTCCGGCGCGATGCCGGGCCCGCTGTCCCAGACCTGGATCATCACCTGGCCGGCACGGCGGCGGCACCCGACCAGGACAGTGCCCTGGCGGGTGTAGCGCACCGCGTTGGACACCAGGTTCTGGACGATCCTTCGGATCAGCGCCGGATCGGTGACCGCCAGCGCCGTCGACGGCACCACCCGCAGGCGCAGGCCGCGGCGGCGTGCCACCGGCTCGAATGGCAACGCCGCACCGCGCAGGATCTCCTCGACCGCCACCGGCCGCGGCTGGGGCTGCAAGGCGCCGGCATCCAGCTTCGACATCTCCAGCAGTGCCTGCAGCAGCTCCTCGACCGCGCCGAGCGAGCCGTCGATGTGCCGCACCAGCGGCGCCTCGGGCCGTCGCGCCAGCCGTTCCGCCAGGGTGGCGGTCAGCAGCCGGGCGGCGTGGAAGGGCTGCAGCAGGTCGTGGCTGGCGGCGGCCAGGAATCGGGTCTTGCCCAGGTTGGCGGCCTCGGCGGCGGCCTTGGCCGCGGTCAGCTCCTGGTTCAGCGCGGTCAGCTCGCGGGTCCGCCCGGCCACCCGACGCTCCAGCGTTTCGGCGGTCTCGCGCAGGGCGGCCTCGGCCCGGCGCTGCTCGGTGATGTCCTGGTACAGGGTGAAGAAGCCGACGATGCGGCCGGTCTCGTCGCGATGCGGGATGTAGGTCCCGTGCGCCAGTTCGACCCCGGCGGACGTGAAGTCGATCTCGAACTCCTGGCGCCGCCCGGCCAGCACCGCGTCGACCCGCGGCTTCAGCCGGGCATAGCGTTCCTCGCCCAGCGCGGTGCGGATTGGCAGGCCGTTGGCCTGGCCGCGCTCCAGCCCCAGCGCTTCCTCATAGGGACGGTTGGTGAAGCGGTAGTGTTCGTCGCGGTCGACATAGGCGATCAGCACCGGGACGTTGTCGGTGTAGATGCGGATCCGGCGCTCGCTCTCGCGCAGCGCGTCCAGCGTCGTCACCCGCTCGGTGACGTCGGTGCAGACCAGCACGAAGCCGCCATCGGGCATCGGGTTGGTCTGCAGCTCCAGCACCCTTCCGTCGGCGCTGCGCCGCTCATGGCTGTGGGTCTGGTGGCGCAGCGCCGGGTCGCGCTGCTCGTGCAGCAGCACCGAAAGGTCGAACAGCGCGTCCCGGCCATGGCCGGGTTCGACCAGGGCCTCCAGCGGCATGCCGGTCCGCACCAGCGGCTCCATCAGCTCCAAGAGCGCCACGAAGCGGCCGTTCCAGGCGGCCAGGCGCAGGTCGCGATCGAACACGCCGATGCCCTGGCCGATGTTCTCCAGCGTCGCGCTCAGCAGGTCGCGGTTGAACAGGATGGCTTCGGACGCCTGGCGCAGCAGGGTCTGCGACCGGCCGATCGAGGTCCGCTGCCGGCGGATGGTGGCGGCCACCATGATCCGTGCGGAGGCGGCGCCGATCGCGCCGCTGAGCAGGCGTTCGGTGTAGTCGGCCAGGTCGCGGTCGCGCAGCATGGCGGCCGGGCCGCCGAAGGCCAGGGCCGCCTTCTCCGCCCCGACGAAGCGGCCGACCAGCCGCTTCAGGTCGTCGAAGGCGGCGGCGCGGTGCGGGGTGCCGGGGCCGCGCCGGGCCTCGATCGCCGGCGCGACGAAGGCGTCGGCCTGCTGGCGGTCGCGCTCGCCGGCCCGCACCAGCAGCGACACGCCGACCAGCAGGGCGGTGTTGAGCGACAGGCTCCAGAAGGCGCCGCGGGTCAGCGCGTCGAAGCCGTCGACCATGCCCCACAGCAGCCCCTCGGTGCCCAGCAGCGAGGCCCCGTCGGCATCGGACACGGACGGCACCAGGAAGACCGCGACCCAGATCAGGAAGCCGCCGGCCATGCCGGCGAAGGCGCCGTGGCGATGCGCCCCCCGCCAGTACAGCCCGGCGATCAGGGCGGGGCCCAGCTGGGCCACGGCGCAGAAGGCGATCAGGCCGATCGCGGCCAGCGGCAGCCGCCCGCCGATCACGGCGTAATAGCCATAGGCCAGCAGCAGGATGGCGAGGATGGCGATGCGGCGGACGCGCAGCAGCAGCAGGCCCAGCGCGCCGTCGCTGCGCGAGGCGGCGCCGCTGCGCAGCAGCAGCGGCATCACCAGCTCGTTGCTGATCATGGTGCTGAGCGCGACGGTCTCGACGATCACCATGCCGGTCGATGCTGACAGCCCGCCCAGGAACACGGCCAGCGACAGCAGCGGTTGGTCCGCCGCCACCGGCAGCGCCAGCACGAACAGGTCGGGGTCGGCGGCGGCGCCGAGGGTCAGCATCCCGGCGACGGCGATCGCCGGCACGAACAGGTTGATGGCGCCGAGATAGGCCGGGAACAGCCAGCTGGCGGTGCGCAGGTCGGCCGGCCGGCCCGCCTCGACCACGGCGACATGGAACTGGCGCGGCAGGCAGATGAAGGCCAGCGCCGACATCACCGGGATCGACACCCATTCCGGCCCGATCGAGAACCCCTCGACCCGCGCCCGCAGGTCGGCATGGTCCATCAGCCGCGTCGCCAGGTCGCCCGGCCCGTCGAACATGACGAAGGTGACGAACACCCCGGCCGCCAGCAGCGCGCCGAGCTTGACCAGGGATTCGAAGGCGATCGCCAGGATCATGCCCTGGTGCCGCTCATTGGCCTGGACGTGGCGGACGCCGAACAGGATGGCGAACACCGCCATGGTCAGGGCGACGTAGAGCGCGGTGTCGGCCCAGAAGGGTGGCGGCGCGCCCAGCTGCCGGGCGGCCTCCGGCCCCGCCGCCAGCGCGCCGAAGCTGAGCGACACCGCCTGCAGCTGCAGCGCGATGTAGGGCAGCACCCCGACCAGGGCGATCACCGTCGCCATGGCGGCGACCACGCGGCTCTTGCCGTAGCGGGCGGCGATGAAGTCGGCCACCGAGGTGATGTTCTGGATCCGGGCGACGCGGATGATCTTCCGCATCATGGGATAGCCCAGCACGATCACCAGGATCGGCCCGACATAGATCAGGGTGAAATCCAGCCCGTGCGACACCGACCGGCCGACGCCGCCATAGAAGGTCCACGAGGTGCAGTAGACCGCCAGCGACAGGGCATAGACCAGCGGCTCGCGCAGGCCGGACCGCCAATAGGGCGCGTTGCGGTCGCCGAGGAAGGCGACCGTGAACAGCAGCCCGAGATAGCCCAGGGCGATCGCCCAAAGCAGCCAGTCCGCCACCGCGCCCCCGTTCCCGACCCCGCCGGCTCCCGCGGCGTCCGCCCCAGGCTAGCAGAATGCGCCGCCGGCCGAAGCCCGGACGTGGCCGGGCCGCTCAGGCCTGGCCGGCGAAGCGTTCGATCAGCCAGCGCGCCGCCGGCCCCGGCGGGGTGTCGGTGCGATAGGTCATCTGGAAGGTGTAGACGCCCGGCCGCCAGTCCGGCAGGTCCAGCGCCACCAGCCGGCCGGCGTCGATGTCGCCGCGCACGATCGGCTCGGGCATCCCGCCCCAGCCCACCCCGGCCAGCAGCAGCGCGTGCTTCGCCCCGAGGTCGGCCAGCCGCCACGTCTTCACGCTGGCGACGGCGAAATCACGCCCCCGGGTCAGGGGCGAACGGTCGGTCAGCACCAGCTGGATGTGGTCGCGCACCTCTCCCGGCAGGCGGGACCCCGGGCGGGCCAGCGGATGGAAGGGGGCGGCGACCGCCAGCATCCGGACCGCGCCGATCTGCAGCCGCTCGGTGCCCTCGGTGCGGATGTTCAGCGGCCCGGTGATGCCGATCGTGGCCGTGCCGTCGAGCACCAGCTGGGTGACCGCGCCCAGCGCCTCGACATGCAGGCGCAGCGGCACGGTCGGGAACTCCAGCTGGAAGGCCTGCAGGGCGTCGACCAGCCGGGCGGTCGGCAGCATCACGTCGACGGCCAGCGAGACTTCCGGCTCCAGCCCCTCCAGCAGCCCCTTCACCCGCGCCCGCAGCTTGTCGACGCCATCGGCCACCGCCCGCGCCTCGGCCAGCACGGCCTGGCCCGCCTGGGTCAGTTCCGGCCTGCGGGTCGTCACCCGGTCGAACAGCGGCACGCCGAGCTGGGCCTCGAGATGGTCGATCGCATAGGTGACGGCCGAGGTCGCGCGATTCAGCCCGCGGGCGGCGGCCGCGAAGCTGCCGGCTTCGGCGACGGCAAGCAGCACCCGGATCTGGTCGAAGGTCGGGAGTCCGGGTTCTGACATTTCTAATCTCTTGAAAAGATCATTCGATATTATACGGATTTTTCGAATATGCGAATGCCCCTAGGGTCCTCTGCCGCCGAACCCTCCGGTCCCTCAGAGCGAAACCCAGGACATATCGACATGAATCCCTCGACATCCCTCGTCCCGGCCGTCGGCCGGCTGCTGCTCGCCCTCCTCTTCCTGCTCAGCGGCTTCGGCAAGCTCGCCGCGCCCGAGGCGACCATGGGCTACATCAGCATGGTCGGCCTGCCCCTGCCGCAGATCGCCTACGCCGTCGCCCTGCTGATCGAACTCGGCGGCGGGATCCTGCTGCTGGTGGGCTTCCAGACCCGCGTCGTCGCCCTGGTCCTGGCCGTGTTCTCGGTGGTCACGGCCCTGTCGTTCCACTTCGACTTCGGCGACCAGAACCAGATGATCCACTTCCTGAAGAACATCGCCATCGCCGGCGGCTTCCTGCAGGTCGTCGCCTTCGGGGCCGGCAGCTTCAGCCTGGACGCTCGCCTGGCCGCCGACAAGCCGGCCACCGCGGGTGCTTCGGCCAGGGGCTGACCGGCCGCTGCTCCATCCCGTCCTCGAATGCTTGGTTCGAGGACGGGCAGCCAGGATTCAGACCGCCGCTTCGAGCGGCCGGATCTCGCCGGTGGTGCCGTCGGTGAGGCCGAGATCGGTGACATGCGGCCCCGGATTGCAGGCCAGGCTGGCGCCGGTCACGGCCTTGAAGGTGCGGTAGGGCGGCTGCCAGTCGGCAATCCCGCCCGCCGCCGCCTTCAGCGCGGCGAAATCGCTGGCCACCTCGGTCGCCGGCGCGTCCGACAGCAGGCCGCAGACCGGCAGCGCCACCAGCGCCGTCACCGCGCCACCCTCGGCCACCGCCATGCCGCCGCCCGCCGCGATCACCGCATTGGCCGCCGCCGCCATATCGGCCGGATCGCGGCCGAACACGGTCAGGTTGTGGCTGTCATGCGAAATGGTGGTGGCCAGCGCGCCGCGCCAATGGCCCCAATCGTCCAGGATGCCGATCTGCGGCACCGCCGGGCGCCGGCCATGGCGGTGGATCACCGCCATCAGGATCTTGTCGTCCGACAGCACCACCGTGCCGTCCTGAACCGCCACCTCCAGCGCGCGCCATTCGGTGAAGCGCGGCCGGAAGATCGAATTCACCACGGCGGCGTCCCGGCCGGGCAGCCGCAGGACGAAGTCGTCGGCGGTCAGCGGCGCGACCTTGACGCTGTCGTGGAAGGCGTCCGCCGGCCGGCCGAGCGGCCCGGTGGTCAGCCGACCATCGACCGCGACCTCGCGGCCGGAGGCGAAGACCCGCTCGACGCCGAGCGTCTCCAGCCCATCAAGGATGACAAGATCGGCGCGGCGGCCGGGCGCGACCAGCCCGAGGTCGCGGCGCCCCAGCCGCATCGCCGCATTCAGCGTCGCCGCCCGGATCGCATCGATCGGTTTCATGCCGTAGCGGATCAGCCGCCGCAGCACATCGGCGATGCCGCCGACCGCGACCAGATCGTCCGGAAAGATGTCGTCGGTGCAGATGGTCAGGGTCTGCGGCAGGTGGGGCAGGGTGGCCAGCGCCGCCACCGCGCCGGGCAGCACATAGTCGTGCGACCCGCGCAGCTCGATGGCGAAGCCGGCGCGCAGCTTCGCCAGCAGGTCGTCGCCGGAGGTGACCTCGTGGTCGGACTGGATGCCTGCGGCGGCGAAGCCCTGCAGCGCCGCGCCCTCCAGCCCGCGGGCATGGCCGCAGACCAGCTTGCCGCTGGCCAGGCCGGCGCCGACCACGCCCTGCATCGGCTCGCTGCGGTCCAGCACGCCGCGCATGTTCATCACCTCGGCGACGCCGGTGATGTCGGGCCAGCGCAGCATCTCCGCCATCTCGCCGCCGGCGAAATCGGCGCCGCCGACCTCCAGCCCGGGGGCGGAGGGCACGCAGGACGGTGCCAAAGTGAGGATGCGCAGCGGCAGGTCGCGCCCGGCATCGATCGCCCAGCGCACCCCCGCCAGCCCGGCGACGTTGCCGACCTCATGCGGGTCCCAGCAGATCGTGGTCGTGCCCTGCGGCACCACCACCTCGGCATAGCGCCGCGGCGTCACCATCGAGCTTTCGACATGCATATGCGTGTCGATCAGCCCGGGGGCGACGAAACGGCCGGCGGCGTCGACGGTGCGTGCCGCGTCGCTGCGGCCGCCCGGCGCATGCACGCTGGCGACCAGGGCTCCGACCAGGCCGATATCGGCGGCGCGGATCTCCGACGTCGCGACATCGATCAGCCGGCCGCCGGTGATCAGCACATCGAAGGGCTCCAGCCCCCGGGCGGCGCGCACCGCACGGTCGCGCAGGCTGGAGTCGTCGAGGTCATGGGGTTCATGGGTCATGACGGCAGCCTCGGTTGGGCGGAAAACGCGGCGCGGTCGAGCGCGCCGAGCACCAGGGCGCGGATGCGCGTGACATCCGGCACGGTAGCGATATCGGCATTGGCCGGCGCCTTGCGCGGCACCCGCCATTCCACGACGGTCATGCCGCGGGTCAGGCGGCCGGACAGTTCGGCATCCAGCCGGGCCGGGCGGAAGGCGACCGTCTCCGGCTCCAGATAGGCCGCCGCGGCCACCGGGTCGTACAGCGTGTGCGGCGCCGATCCGTCGGGCTGGATGATGCGGGCATAGCCGTCCAGCAGGTCGCCCAGCACCGCGGCCTTGTCGCCGCCCACGGCGCGCAGGCGGTCGGCATCGGCCACCGACACCTGCACCGGCCGGCAGGCATCGAGCCCGACCATCGCGATCCGGACGCCGGCATCGATCACCAGCTGGATCGCCTCGGGGTCGACGGCAGCATTGAATTCGGCGGTCGCGGTGTGGTTGCCCGGTCCGGCACTGCCGCCCATCCAGACCAGGCGGCCGATGCGGGGCGCCAGATCCGGCCGCGCGGCCAGCAGCGCGGCGATGTTGGTCAGCGGCCCCAGCGCGAGGATGTCGCCGCCGCCGCTTTCGAGATAGCGCGCCAGGGCCGGCAGCGCGGGCTCGGCGGACAAGGCGGTGTCTGCTTCGGGGAAGCGGCGGCCGGTGCTGGGCATGCCGCTGTCGCCCAGCGCATAGGCGGCGGTCATCAGCGCGCCGACCAGCGGCCGGTCGCGGCCGGGATGGATCGGCATGGTCCAGCCGAAGAAGCCGGCGGCGTCGCTGGCGTTGCGCGTCACCCGCTCCAGCGGGGCGTTGCCGGCGACCAGCGACAGGCCGGCGATGGCCACGTCGGCCGCATCGGCCACCATGGCGATGGCGACGATGTCGTCGAAGCCCATGTCAGTGTCGATCCAGACCTGGCGCATGGCGGTCACTCCCGTTCCATCACGGCGGCGGCGGCGAGCGGCAGATCGAAGGCGATGTCCGCCCCCGCCGCATGTCGGGGCGCCGCCGCTGGCACCTCGGCCTTCACCGGCCCGGCCGGCGTCTCCAGCAGGTATTCGACGGTCTGGCCGAGATAGGACACGCCGCGGACGCGGCCCTGGTGCGGCCCGGTGCCCAGCGCCACCGCCTGCGGCCGCCAGCCCAGCGCCTTCGCCGTCTCCGGCAGGGCGAAGCTAGGCGCCAGGCTGCCGCCGGACGCAGCCAGCCGGCCATGCTCGACCGCAAAGGTGTTCTCGAAGCCCATGAAGCGGGCGACGAAGGGGGAGCAGGGCGCTTCGTAGATCGCGTCGGGCGTGCCCATCTGCTCGATCTTGCCGGCGCGCATGACGATGATGCGGTCGGCCAGCGCCAGGGCCTCCGACTGGTCATGGGTGACATAGATCATGGTGATGCCGAGTTCGCGCTGCAGCCGGCTCAGCTCGCTGCGCATCTCCAACCGCAGCCGGGCGTCGAGGTTGGACAGCGGCTCGTCCAGCAGCAGCAATTGCGGCTCGACCACGATCGACCGGGCCAGGGCGACGCGCTGCTGCTGCCCGCCGGACAATGCCTTGGGCAGGCGCTGGCCGAAATCGGCCAGGCCGACATTGGCCAGCGCTGCCGTGACGCGACGGCCGATCTCGCCACCCGGCAGACGCTTCAGCCGCAGGCCGAAGGCGACGTTCTCGAACACCGAGAGATGCGGGAACAGCGCGTAGGATTGGAACACCAGCCCGACGCCGCGCTTGTTGGCCGGCACGCGGGTGATGTCGCGCCCGGCCAGCGTGATCCGCCCGGCCGCAGGCGCCATCAGCCCGGCGATCGCCCGCATGGTCGTGGTCTTGCCGCAGCCGGAGGGGCCTAGCAGCGCGACCAACTCGCCCTGGCCGAGCGAGACGCTCAGGCTATCGACCGCGACCTGGCCGCGATAGGCGAGGGTCAGGCCGTCGAGACGCAGGAAATCCTCAGACATAGCGCGACAGCCCCAGCAGGCGTTCGGCGACCAGCACGATCGCCAGCGACATCAGCGCCAGCAGACCGGACAGGGCGGCGACCGACGGGTCGTAGTTGAATTCCATGTAGAACATCATGTCGATCGGCAGGGTCGACACCCCCGGGCCGGACAGGAACAGCGACACCGGCACCTGGTTGAATGAGGTGACGAAGCCGATGACGAAGGCGGCCATCACGGCGCTGCGCACATTGGGCAGCACCACCCGGAAGAAGGCGCCGGCCCGGCTGGCGCCCAGCAGAACCGCCGCCTCCTCCATGTCGACGCGGAGATTGCGCAGGCTGGCCGACACGATGCGCACGGCATAGGGCACCAGGAGCGCGGTGTGGGCGACGAACAGCGCCGCGATCACGGGGATACCGGCCGGGATCACCAGATGCCGCAGCAGGGCCAGGCCGACGATGATGCCGGGCACGATGATCGGCGCGGTCACCACGGTGCGGATCACCTCGCGCCCCGGCACCTCATAGCGTTCCAGCGCATAGGCGGCGGGGATGCCGAGCAGCAGCGCCGCGCCGGTGGCGCCGAGCCCGAGCGCCAGCGACAGGGCGAAGCTGGACCGGAAGCTCTCGACCTCGAACACCTTGGCGACCCAGCGCAGCGACAGCCCCTGCGGCGGGAAGGACAGGGTCTCGCCGCCCGACAGCCCGGCGATGCAGATCAGCAGGAACGGCCCGATCAGGAACACCATCACGGCGAGAAGCAGGATGCGGCCGGCGATGCGCATCAGCCGGCCCTCCGCCGCGCCGTGGCCAGCCGCTTCAGCACCACATTCGTCAGGATGCTCATGCCGATCAGGATCACCGCGATCACGCCGGCCGCGGCATAGTCATTGGCGACCGAGACGCGCTGGTACATCAGCGTCTCCAGCATCAGCACCTTGGACCCGCCGAGGATCGCCGGGGTGACATAGGCGGTGAGCGAGCCGACGAAGACCAGCGTGCCGCCGACCACCAGCCCCTCGCGGGTCAGGGGCAGCAGGATGCGCCGGAACACGGTCCACCAGGATGCGCCCAGCACCCTGGCCGCCGGCACCACATCCGGCGGCAGGTTCTCCAATGCGCTGACCAGGGGCAGCACCATCAGCGGGAAGAACAACTGGATCAGGCCGATGAAGATCGCGGTTTCCGAGAACAGGAAGCGGATCGGCTCGTCGGTCAGGCCGATCCCGGTCAGCGCCACGTTGACGATGCCGGTGCGGCCCAGAATCACCAGCCAGGCATAGGTCCGCGCCACCGGCGAGATCATCAGCGGCAGCACCAGCAGGCCGACCAGCTTGCCCTTGGCACCGGGCGAGGCGTCGACGATCACCAGCGCCACGGCATAACCGACCACCGCCGACACCGCGGTGACCGCCAGGCCCAGGCGGAAGGTGCGGAAGAACACGTCGCGGTTCAGCGGCTGGGCGAAGAAGTTGGTGAAGTTCTCCAGCCCCCAGCCGGCGGCCGACTGGAAGCTGCCGGCCAGCAGGATCGCGACCGGCAGCAGGAAGCCGACCGCGACGAACAGCGCCGCGGGCGCCATCAGGGCCAGGCCGATGCCTCGTCGTTCGAACATGGCGCCCGTCCTCCGCGTCCTTCCGGGGCCTACTGGGTGACCTTGGCGTTCCAGCCGGCGACCCAGGCATCCCGGTTCTCCAGCATGTCCGCCGGCTTGATGAAGTGCAGGCTGGCGGCGGTCTCGGCGCCATAGGTCAGCGATTCCGCGGTCGCGGCCGGCACCTCGACATTCTTGTTCGCCGGGCTGTCGACCAGGTCGGTGGCCAGCCGGGTCTGCACTTCCTTGGACAGCCAGTAGTCGATGAACTTCAGCGCCAGCGCCTCGTTCCTGGTGCCCTTGACCAGGGTCAGCACGTTCATGCCGCCGGTCTGGCCCTCGCTCGGCGTCGCCCATTTGATCGGCAGGTCCAGCTTGCGGATGTTGGCCCAGCCGAAGCGGCCGACCACCGCTGCCAGGATCTCCTCCTGCTCGAACAGCTGCGGGATCTGCGACCCGCGCTCGTAGAAGGTGACGACGCCCTCGCGGTTGGCGGCGATCGCGTCGATCCCGGCCTTCAGGTCGGGCGTGGTGCCGCCCTCGGCCTTGTCGATCATGTAGATGGCGGACGGGCCCTGGGTGGTGGTGATGTTCGGCAGGGCGATGCGGCCGGCCAGCTCCGGCTTGAACAGATCCTTCCAGCTGGTGATCGACACCTTGTCCGAGCGGTAGACGATGCTGGTGGAATAGAAGGTGTAGCCGACCGCCATGTGGCCGCCGAGCGGGTCCTGGGCGATGTCGTACAGCGCGTTGTAGTTGGCCAGCTTCGAGACATCGATCGGCTGGACCAGGTCCTTGCGCACCGCCTCCAGCGCGTTGAAGTCGGCGATGGCGGCGACGTCGATCACCGGCGCCGCCTTGTTGGCCTCCAGCTTCGCCAGCCGCTCGCTGCTGTTGCCGGTCTCGACCACCAGGGTGCAGCCGCAGGTCGCCTCGAACGGGTCGTACAGGTCCTTCTTATAGGCGTCCTGCGCGATGCCGTAGACCGAGATGGTCAGGGTCGGGGTCTCGGCGAAGGCGGGCAAGGCCATGCCGAGAAAAGCCAGCGCAGCGCCGGCGGCAATCCGTGTCGTCCTCATGATGCACCCCCTGTCAGGTGTTGGTTCTTGTGGCGTGGCTTTGCCGTCGACGCCCGCAGCACGAGGTCGACGGGGAAGAGGCGGCTACCCTGGCGTTCGCCGGTGGCGACGGCCAAAGCGTGGTCGGCGATGGCGGCGAGGTCCTGCCGCACCGTGGTCAGCGGCGGCGACACGATCCTGGCCCAGACCAGGTCGTCGAAGCCGGTGACCGAGATGTCCTGCGGCACCCGCACACCCCGCGCGGCCAGGGCGGTGACGAAGCCGATGGCCAGGGCGTCATAGGCGGCGGCGCAGGCGGTGAAGCCGGCCGGGTCGGCCGCCGTGCCGATCTCGGCGCCGGCCTCGAAGCTGGTGGTGGAGTGCCGGAGCTGCGGCGCGATGCCGGCGGCTGTGAAGACCTCGATCATGCCGGCGGTGCGTTCCTGCGCCACCTTCGAATCCTTCGGTCCCGCCAGGAGTAGGATGTCGCGGTGGCCGAGGTCGGCGAGGTGACGGGCGACCTGCCGTCCGCCGTCGCGATGGTCGCTCGACGCGGTGTTGCCGCGGGTGGCGGCGCTGTCGATCACCGCGACCGGCACGGGCTGGGTGCCGGCTTCGACCGTCGTGCCGCGGGTCGGGATGATCACCAGCGCGTCGATGCCGCGGCCGATCAGGTTGTCGATCTCCGCCGCCTGGCCCTCGGCCGTACCCAGGCTGTCGCCGACCAGCACGGCGAAGCCGCGGCGCTTGGCGGCGCGCTCGATCGCCTGGGCGAAGATCGGGAACAGCGGTTGGCCGAAATCCGGCACGATCAGGCCGATGGTGGCGCTGCGGCCGGTGCGCAGGGCGCGGCCGGCATGGGCGGGGATGTAGTGCAGCTCCCCCGCCAGCGCCCGGATCCGGCCGGCCAGCTCCGGCGACAGCCGGCCCTTGCCGCGCAGCGCGTTCGACACGGTCGCCCTGGACACGCCGAGGCGGCGCGCGAGGTCGAGCATGGAGGGCGGGCGGCCGGGCATCGGCTGGCCTGTCACAGCGGGTTGATTACACGATTAATCAACCATTTGGGCCGGATCGGCGCAAGCCGGAATCACAACCCCCTTGCCAGGTGCCACCGGATTCGGGATGATACGTATCAGTAATACGTATCACTAGGCCGAGATGGACAGCCCCAAAGCCCGGCGCATCACCCAGCGCGACGTCGCTCGCCTTGCCGGCGTGTCGCAGACGACCGTCTCGATGGTGTTGAACGGCACGCCCTCGCCCTCGATCCCGGCCGAGACCTGGGAGCGGGTGCAGAAGGCGGTGCGGGACCTCGGCTATGTCCCCAATCGCTGGGCCCAGGCGCTGAAGACCAGCCGGACCATGACCATCGCCTGCGTCGTGCCCGACATCTCGAACCCGTTCTACCCGGCGCTGCTGCGCGGGCTGCAGGCGGTGGCCGACGATGCCGGCTACGACGTCATCACCATCAACACCGACGGCACGGCCGAGCGGGAGCAGCGCTTCATCAACTGGAGCCTGGAGGGCCGCGTCGACGGCATCGTTGGCGTGTTCTTCACGCTGCGCGCCACCGAGTTCAAGCCGCTCACCGATGCCGATATCGGCGTCGTCCGCATCGAATCCCGGCCCAAGACGGGCGGGCCGCTGCCGGTCGACAACCTCTATGTCGACAATGAGGCCGCCGCCGCCGAGGTCACGCGCTATCTCGTCGGGCGCGGCTGCCGCCGCATCGCCATGGTCGCCGGCATCGGCGGGCCGCAGGACGGCCGCCGCCACGGCTACGAATCGGCGCTGGTCGCGGCGGGCGGCACCCCGATGATCGTCGCCGACCAGGAGTTCACCGAGGAGGGCGGCCATCGCGCCGCCCGGGCGCTGCTGGCGCTGTCGGACCGGCCGGACGCCATCTTCGCGGCCAACGACCTGATGGCGATCGGCGCCATGGCGGCGGCGCGAGAGGCGGGGCTGTCGGTTCCCGGCGACGTCGCCATCGCCGGCTTCGACGACATCTTCGCGGCCCGGCTGGTCACGCCGTCGCTGACCACCGTCTCGCAGTTCCAGTACGACCTCGGCAAGGCGGCCGCCGAAGTGCTGCTCGATCGCCTGCAGCGCGGGAATGCGGCCCCCGGCACGAGCCAATCGATGCCTTTTCGCCTGATCGAACGGGATTCGACCTGAAACGGGCCTGAACGCGCCCGGAGCACACAAGGGAGGAGCAAGCCATGTCGAGCCTGAAACACCTTGCCGCCGCGGCCGGTCTCGCCGCCGTGGCCCTGGCCGCCGCGACCGCATCGGCCCAGGACAAGAAGCCGATCACCTGGTGGTACGAGACCGCCGCACCGGAGAACCAGGAGAACCTGCAGACCATCCTGGTCGACCCGTTCAACGCCGCCCATCCCGACCAGAGCCTGTCGATCGACTTCCGCGGCGCGGAGCTCGACAAGCAGCTGCGCATCGCCATGCTGTCCGGGTCCGGCCCCGACGTCGTCTACACCGCCGGCCCCAGCTACGTCGCCGCGATGGCCCAGGCAGGGCAGCTGCTGCCGCTCGACGACTATGCCGCCAAGCTCGGCTGGAACGACCGGCTGCTGCCGATCTTCCTGGAGATCGGCAAATACGACGGCAAGCTGTACGCCCTGCCGAAGACCTATGAGACGCTGGGGCTGTTCTACAACAAGACGCTGTTCGACAAGAATGGCTGGCAGCCGCCGAAGACCATCGCCGAGTTCGAGACGCTGGCCGACGCCATGCTGGCGAAGGGCATCGTGCCCTTTGCCGCCGGCAATGCCGACTGGCGGCCGGCCAATGAACACTACGTCTCGATCGTCCTGAACTCGATCGCCGGGCCGGACAATGTCTACAAGGCGCTGACCGGCCAGATCCCCTGGACGGCGGAGCCCTTCGTCAAGGCGATCGACACGCTGAACAAGTGGTGGCAGGCCGGCTATTTCGGCCCGAACTACTTCTCGCTGACCGGCGAGCAGGCCTTCGCCCAGGTCGCCACCGGCCAGGCCGGCATGGCGCCGACCGGGACCTGGAACTTCACCAACGTCCCGCGCTACTTCCCGGCCAACAATGCCGAGCCGGCCTTTGTCGGCTTCCCCAGCGCCGAGGGCGTGCCCTATCCGATCTACGCGCTCGGCGTCGGCTCGACCTTTTCGATCGCTGCGACCTCGCAGAACCCTGATGGGGCGGCCGCCGTCATCGACATGGTGTTCAGCGACAAGTTCTACGGCGACATGAACTCGGCCTGGCAGGGCGAATGGAACACGCCGCTGAAGGACCTGTCCAAGGTGACGATGGCCGACAGCGTGCTGCCGCTCTACGGCCAGACCATGAAGAACCTGGCAGGGGCGGTTTCGGCCGGCCAGTACGGCTACACCACCTGGACGTTCCTGCCGCCGGCGACCGACACCTATGTGGTCAGCGGCATCGAGGAGGTGTGGCTGGGCAAGATCACCACCGCCCAGTTCCTCGAGACGCTCGACGCGACCTTCAAGCAGGACCGGGAGCAGGGCAAGGCTCCGGCGATTCCGAAGCGGTGAGCACTATCCGCCGCGCCCGACAGCCGGAGGCCGCCATGTGGCTGTACCTGGTCCCGACCTTGGCGATCAACCTCGCGGTCATCCTGATCCCGGCGCTGCTGACGGTGGCGCTGGCCTTCTTCCGCTGGGACGGGATCTCGACCCCGGTGTTCATCGGCCTCGGCAATTTCTCGGCCCTGCTGAACGACGGGGTGTTCTGGACAGCGCTGCAGAACAACCTGATCTGGACTGCGATCTTCCTGGTGGTGCCTATCGCGATGGGGCTGCTGGCCGCCGCCATGCTGCTGGTGGCCCGGCGCGGCAGCACCTTTTTCCAGGTGATCTACTTCCTGCCGGTGATCATCGCCACGGCGATCACCGCCCGGGTGTGGCAGGGCATGATCTACAGCCCGGTCACCGGCGTGTTCGGGCTGCTGCAGAAGACCGGGCTGCCGCTGACCAACCCGCTGTCGCAGCCATCGCGGGCGCTGTTCGGCGTGGCGACGGTCGATCTCTGGCACTGGTGGGGCTTCCTGTGCGTGATCTTCTTCGCGGCGCTGCGCCAGGTGCCGCAGGAGCAGATCGAGGCGGCCCGCCTCGAAGGCGCGAAGTTCTTCCAGATGATGCGCTACGTGCTGCTGCCGGCGATCCGCCCGACCATCACGCTGATGATGATCATGACGGTGATCTGGTCCTTCCTGGTGTTCGACTTCGTCTACATCCTGACCCAGGGCGGGCCGGCCTTCTCCAGCGAGGTGCTGTCGACGCTGGCCTACCGCAAGGCGTTCTACGACCTGAATGTCGGGCAGGCGGCGGCCGCGGCCCTGGTGATCAGCCTGTTCGGTCTGGTCGCGACCTTCTTCTACATCCGCCTGCAGTCGAAGGAGGGCGCGTCATGAGGCTGGTCGAAAGCCGGGCGACCCTTGCGGTCAGCTATGTCGTGCTCGGCATCGGCGCCTTCACCGCCCTGTTCCCGATCGCGCTCCTGGTCCTCAACGCGCTGAAATCGGCGCCGGAGATCCTGCTGAACCCGCTGGCGCTGCCGCAGACGATCCGCTGGGACAACTTCGCCCGGGCCTGGAAGGATGCGCGGTTCAGCCAGACCTTCGTCAATTCGGCGGTGCTGACCGCGCTCACCATCTTCCTGGTCTGCACCACCGGCTCGGCCTCGGCCTATGTGTTGGCGCGCAAGAAGATCAAGCGATGGAAGATCGTCACCTTCTACCTGCTGGCCACCACCACGGCGCCGATCCAGCTGTTCCTGTTCCCGCTGTATTTCGGCTTCGCCAAGCTGGGGCTGATCAACAACGTCTTCGCGGTGTCGCTGGTCTACACCGCGATCTACAGCCCCTTCGCGATCATGCTGCTGCACACCTATTTCCAGGCGGTCCCGCGCGAGATCGAGGAGGCGGCGCTGGTCGACGGCGCCACACATTGGCAGGTCTTCGTGCGGGTGATGCTGCCGATGGTCTCGCCCGGCATCCTGACCGTGGCGCTGATCATCGGCCTCTACTCCTGGAACGAGTTCCTGATCGCCACGACCTTCCTCCAGCGCCAGGACAAGCTGACGGCCGTGGTCTCCTTCTTCCTGCTGTCAGGCCAGTACAGCTCCGACTGGGGCGAGATCATGGCCGCGGCGCTGATCGTCGTGCTGCCCATCGTCGTCCTGTTCGTCGCGCTGCAACGCCGCTTCATCGAAGGCATGGCCGGCGGCTCGGTCAAAGGCTGAGCCCCTCTCCACCCCAAACCGGAAGAGCATCTCATGAGCACCGCCGCCCTCCCGAACGACTATCTCGAGCGCGTCTATGCCGGCGTGCTGGGCAAGCTGGTCGGGGTCTATCTCGGCCGTCCGTTCGAAGGCTGGACCTACCAGCGGATCATGCAGGAGCTCGGCCCGATCGAGTACTACGTGCATGACCGGCTGGGCGTGCCGCTGGTGGTCACCGACGACGACGTCGCCGGCACCTTCACCTTCGTCCGCGCGCTGGAGGATTACGGCATCACGCCGGACCTCTCCGCCGAAGACATCGGCAAGTCCTGGCTCAACTACCTGGTCGAGCACCGCTCGGTGCTGTGGTGGGGCGGCAACGGCAACTCCACCGAACACACCGCCTGGCTGAACCTGAAGCGCGGCGTCGCGGCGCCGGCCAGCGGATCGATCGAGGTCAACGGCGTGACCGTGGCCGAGCAGATCGGTGCGCAGATCTTCATCGACGGCTGGGCCATGGTGGCGCCCGGCCAGCCGGACCTCGCGGCCAAACTGGCGGAACAGGCCGGCAAGGTCAGCCATGACGGCGAATCCGTCCACGCCGCCGTGCTGTGGGCGGCGATGGAGGCGGAGGCTTTCGTGTCGTCCGACATCGACCACCTGATCGACACCGGCCTCGCCCGGATTCCCGGGGACAGCCGTATCGCCGCGCTGATCGCCGACATCCGCGCCTGGCACCGGCAGCATCCGGACTGGCGCGAGACCCGGCAGAAGATCGAGGACCATTACGGCTACGACAAATACCCCGGCAACTGCCATGTGGTGCCGAACCACGCGCTGATGATCATGGCAGTGCTGTATGCGCCGGACGACTTCCAACGCGCGCAGATGATCGTCAACACCTCGGGTTGGGACACCGATTGCAACGCCGGCAATGTCGGCTGCCTCCTCGGCATCATGCACGGCCTTGACGGCATCGAGGCCGGGCCGGACTGGCGCGGCCCCCTGGCCGACCGGCTGCTGATCTCGTCGGCCGACGGCGGCAACTCGATCAACGACGCGGTGCGGGTCGCCTACCAGCTCGCGGGGCTCGGCTCCCGGCTCGCCGGCGGCCCCGGCATCGCCGCGCCCAAGAATGGCGCGCAGTTCCACTTCTCGCTGCCGGGCAGTGTCCAAGGCTTCCGGGCAGAGCACGGCCACGGCCTGATCGACCATCTCGCCGTCGAGAACGTGCCGGTGCCGGGCGGCCGCGCCCTGGCGCTGCGCTATCGCGGCCTGGGGCCGGCCCAGGCCGCGGCGGTGACGACGCCAACCTTCAGCCCGCCGGAAGTCGTCAATATGCGCACCTACGACCTGATGGCGACGCCGCTGCTGTATCCCGGCCAGACCTTGTCGGCCAAGGTTGCGGCCGAACCGGGCAACCGCGGCGACGTCACGGTCGCGCTGCGGCTCAAGGTCTACACTGCCGAGGATGCGCTGCGCACCGTGGACGGCACGCCGATGACGCTGAAGCCGGGCCGGACGGAAACCCTGTCCTGGGTCCTGCCCGATCTCGGTGGCCAGCCGATCGCCGAGATCGGCCTGGTCGTCACCGCCGCCGGCCCGCGTGCCGACGGCGCGGTCATCCTCGACCACATGCGCTACGACGGCGCCCCCGACCTGCATCTCCGCCGCCCGGCCGAGACCGGCGATTTCTGGCGCCAGGCCTGGGTCAACGGCGTCAGCTTCTTCTCCAAGCGCTTCCCGCCCTCGTTCCGCATCTCGCAGGACCGCGGCGAGGGCATCATTATCCACGGCACAAGGCAATGGACCGACTACAGGGTCGCCGCCGACGTCATGATCCATCTCGGCAGCGAGGCCGGCATCGCCGTCCGCGTCCAGGGCCTGCGCCGGTACTACGCCGCCCTGCTGTCGCGCGACGGCATGCTGCGGCTGGTGCGCCAGCGCGACGAGGAGCGGACGGTGCTGGCCGAGACGCCCTTGGCCTGGTCGCTCGAGACGGCCTACGAGATCGTGGTCGAGGCGGCCGGCGGCCGGATCGCCTGCACCATCGGCGACACGGTGCTGTCGGCGCAGGACGGCTCGCCGGAGGCCTTCAGCGACGGCGGCATCGGCCTCCTGGTCCATGAGGGGGCGCTGTCCAGCAACGATGTCCGCGTCACCGGCGTCCCACCGCGCCCCGGAGTCTGACCAAGGCTGTCCGGTTGAGGCGGGTCTCAATTTCTAGTGTCATTGCCCGGCTCGACCGGGCCATCGAGAGCGGCTCTTGCCACCCTGGATGCCACGGTCAAGCCGTGGCATGACATCTGGAAATTGTGAGTGCCCTCAGCCGATGACATCCGCCCCTGTCGATGCGATGCCGGAGCCGCGGACGGCCCGGATCGTCCTGGTGACGCCGGCCGATGCCGTGGTCGGCAGCCTGGCGCCGGTCCCGGTGTCGACGCCCTGGTGGCAGGAGGCCGGGCCGGTTGGTCCGCGCGGTTCGCGACCACCATCGCGTCGAGGTCACGATCCTGCCGCTGCTGGAGACGCAGCGCGACCGGCGCGGGGCGGGGCCTGGCGCCTGGGGCGATGGGTGAAGAACGGATTTTCCTTGCCACGCTTTTCGCTTCGGAGGTCACATCCGCCGATCCGGTCGAGACGGCCTGCCAGCGACGGTCCGAGAATGCCCAGAGAGCTTGCCCCGCACCACAGCCCCATGGAGGCGGATTGAACGCGGACATCCGCGACGGTCGCCACCGGCACGGCCGCGTCCTGCCGCTTCTCACCATCGCCCTCGCGCTGGCGATCTTCCTGTTCGACACCTTCAGCCCGATGAAGATCGCGGTGGCCGTGCTCTACGCCATCGTCATCTTCATGGCGGTCGGCTTCGTCGACCGGCGGGGCATCGTCACCGTCGCGCTGGCCTGCGTCGCGCTGACCATCGTCGGTTTCGCCGCCGGGGCGGAACGTCCCGGCTTCGAGGCCCATCTGCTGCGCGGCCTGGTCAGCCTGTCGGCCATCGCCATCGCCACCCTGCTTGCCATCCGCAACCAGGCGGCGGCGGCCGTGCTGGGCGAGAGCGAGCGGCGCTGGCGCACCATCTTCCAGTCGGTCGGCGTGTCGATCTGGGAGGAGGATTTCTCGCGCGTCCGCCGCGCCTTCGACGATCTCGCGCGGCAGGGCGTGTCCGACTTCCGGCGCCATCTGGAGGATGATCCGCATTTCGTCGAACGCTGCATCTCGCTGGTCGAGATCGTCGACATCAACGACGCGGTCATCCGCCTGCTGGGCGCCAGCGACAAGGCCGAGGTCCTGACCCAGCGGCGCCGCTTCTTCCTGCCCGAAACCGTGGTGGCGTATCGCGAGCTGCTGATCGCCCTGGCGGAAGGCCGGCCCTCCTATGCCGGGGAGAGCGCGCTGCAGACCATCGCCGGCGAGCGGCGGTCGATCCTGATCACGGCGACCTTCCCGGCCGACGGCACGCGCATCAGCGGCCTGATCAGCGCCGTCGACATCACCGAGCGCAACCGGGTGGAGCGGGCGCTGGCCCAGGCGCGGGCGGAGCTGGCGCATGTCTCGCGCTTCATCACGCTGGGCGAGCTGGCGGCCTCGATCGCCCATGAGGTGAAGCAGCCGCTCGCCGCGATCGTCACCAACGGCCAGGCCTGCCTGCGCTGGCTCGACCGCCCGGTGCCCGACCTGGCGGAGGCCCGGGCCTGCGCCGAACGCATCGTCGGGGAAGGCGGGCGCGCCGACCATGTCATCCAGCGGCTGCGCGGCCTGGCCCGCAAGGCGGATCCCGAGCGGCTGGCGGTCGATGTCAACGCGGTCGTCGACGAGGTCGTCGAACTGATGCAGCGGGACATCGCCGACCATCAGGTGGCCCTGCGGCTGGACCTGTCGCCCGACCTGCCGCCGGTGCCGGCCGACCGCGTCCAGCTGCAGCAGGTGCTGATCAACCTCGTGATCAACGCCCTCCAGGCCATGGCGGCGGTGTCGGGCCGCGAACTCACCGTCGAAACCCGAGAGGATCAGGCGGGGGATGTGCTGGTGTCGGTCGGCGACAGCGGCGTCGGCCTGGACGAGGAAGCGATGGCGCATCTCTTCGCGCCGTTCTACACCACCAAATCCGACGGCATGGGCATGGGGCTGTCGATCTGCCGGTCGATCATCGAATCCCATGGCGGGCGGATCTGGGCCACGCGCAACGCCGGCGCCGGGGCCGCCTTCCACTTCGTGCTGCCCGTGACGCGGAGGAGGGCCGCTTGACCCAGGATCCCGCCGCGGCGCCGCTGGTGCTGGTCGTCGACGACGAGGCGGCGGTGCGCGACGCGCTGGACAGCCTGCTGCGGTCGGTCGGCTTCCGCGTCGCCACCTACGCCTCGCCCCAGGAGTTCCTGCGCAGCGACCTGCTGCAGGCCGCCAGCTGCCTGATCCTCGACATCCGGCTGCCGATCGTCAGCGGGCTCGACTTCCAGGTGCAGCTGGCCCAGTCGGGCATCCATGTCCCGGTCATCTTCATGACCGGCCATGGTGACATCCCGATGAGTGTGCGGGCGATGAAGGCCGGGGCGGTCGATTTCCTGACCAAGCCGTTCCGCGACCAGGACCTGCTCGACGCCGTCGCGGCGGCGATCGAGCGCGACCGCCAGCGGCGCGCGGCCGAGCACCAGTTCTCCGGCATCGAGAGCCGGTACGAGACGCTGACGCCGCGCGAACGGCAGATCATGGCGCTGGTCACTTCCGGCCTGATGAACAAGGAGATCGCCGGCCGGCTGGGCCTCAGCGAGATCACGGTGAAGATCCATCGCGGCCATGTCATGAAGAAGATGATGGCGCGGTCGATCACCGACCTCGTGCGCATCGCCGATGCGCTCGAGGCCCGGCATCGCAACCGGTCGGTCGACTAAAACCTCCGTATGATTTTCGGGGCCGCCCGGCCGGCGCATCATCGCCTGGATCGGTCGCTCTCTGTCCGCCGCGCGGCCGCCGGTCGCGCCCAGTGTGGAGACGGGCCCATGCCGCGGTCCCCCGTGGTTGCGATTGTCGATGACGACGCCTCGGTCGGCCGGGCGACCGGCAGCCTGGTGCGGTCGTTCGGCTTCGCCGTCCGGACCTTCCCGTCGGCGGAGCAGTTCTTGGCCGCGCCAGACCGGGACGAGGTCGCCTGCGTCATCACCGACGTGCAGATGCCGGGCATGAGCGGGATCGACCTCTATTGCGAGATGCACGGGCGCGGATCGGCGGTGCCGTTCATCTTCATCACCGCCTATTCCGAGGCGCGGGTGCGGCAGCATGCCGGGCCGGCCGCCCGCATCCTGCGCAAGCCCTTCGACGGCCAGGTCCTGGCCGACTGGATCGAGGCGGCGTGCGGGCGTGCCGGAGTGGCGCCGGTGGGGTCGGGGCGGTGATCGGGGATGGCGCGGGTGAAATCGTTGTCTCTGGGCGGAAAGCGGTCACTGTCGGACGTCACGGCCGCGTCTGCCTCGCACCATTGGCGGACATCGCCCGTGGCTCTCCAAAGAGAACCTGACCAGTCAAGCCGGGTTCGGCCTAACGCGGCCGAGCTTGGCGGAGTCTACCTTGACCTTGCGTAGGCGAAACAGTCACGCGGCTCGCTGCTGACATTCGGATGCATGATCCATCGGCGAAGCAGCCCTTCGCGCTCCAGGCCGACCTTCTCCATCACCCGGGCGGAGCCGATATTCTCGCAGTCGCAGACGTCTCCGATGCGCCAGATATCGCGCTGATCCAGCGCCCACTGCGTCGCATGTGACAGCACTTCGGTCATCAGCCCCATCCCCCAGAACGGGCGCGCAAGGACATATCCGTATCCGAGACGATGCGGGGCGGGGTGCCGCAGGGCGAATGAGCCAATGATCTTCCCGTCACGCTTGCCAACCAGCACATAGGTCTTCGACTGCGCCTCAACCTGGCAGCGAGCGATGTGCGCCTCTGTCTCCGTGATCGCGACGTGAGGTCGCCATGTCAGAAAGCGGGTCACCTCCGGATCCTGAGCATATCCGTCGAAGATGGCCGCGGCATCGCCCGGCGCGATCGGCCGAAGCATCAGTCTGGCGGTCTCGAGGCGCTCCGGGAACATGCATGCCACCCTGCCACGAAGCTGACGATCTGTCAGCCGATCGGGATTGCGTTGACAGTGCACTTTTAGCGATCTTCTTGTCTTCCCTCGCGGTCGCAATGGCGTTCGAGAAATCGCATGTGCCGGCCGGTCCCACCAGACCCGCCGATGCCCCAATTGAAAACGTTGCCCCGCAGGCCGGCGAAAACCAGTAGGAAAAGGCCGACATTCACCTCGACATAGCGGGCAAGTCTTCCAGCTTTGATCGAGCCTCGACCTAGGCGGCCCGGCGGATCGTCACCGGGATCGACTTGTAGGCCGGGGTGCCGCTGCGCTCGTCATACTGGCCCAGCGCCACCAGCCCGTTGGCCTCCGGATAATACGCCGCGGCCGACCCGGCGGCGATGTCGTGCGCCACGGCGGTCATGCCGTGCAGCACGCGGGGCCGGTCCTCGCCTTCGGCCACGGTCTCGATGTCGATGCGGTCGCCGTGGCTGAGGCCCAGCGCCGCGAGGTCCTGCTGGTTCAGGAAGATCACGTCGCGCCGGCCGGTGATGCCGCGGTAGCGGTCGTTCAGCCCGTAGATCGTGGTGTTGTACTGGTCGTGGCTGCGGATGGTGGTCAGGCGCAGCGCGCCGGCGCCGCTGGCCCGCGGATCCTCCTCGACCCCGGCGCAGACCAGGAAGTTCGCCTTGCCCGATGGCGTCAGCCACTTGCGGTCCGACGCCGCGACGGTCAGTCGGAAGCCGCCGGGGGTGGCGATGCGGGCGTTGAAATCGTGGAAGTCGGGGTAGACCGCCTCGATCTTGTCGCGGATGCGGGCATAGTCGGCGACCAGGCCGGCCCAGTCGACCTTGGTGCCCGGCAGCGTCGCCAGCGCCAGCCCGGCGACGATCGCCGGCTCCGACCGCAGCTGGTCCGAGGCCGGGGGCAGGGTGCCGCGCGAGGCGTGCACCATCGACATCGAATCCTCGACCGTGACGGATTGCGCGCCGGTCTCCTGGATGTCGATCTCGGTGCGGCCGAGGCAGGGCAGGATGATCGACTCCCGCGCCAGCAGCAGGTGCGAGCGGTTCAGCTTGGTGGCGATGTGCACAGCGAGGTCCAGCTTGCGCATGCCGGCGAACACCGCCTCCGGGTCGGACATCGCGACGGCCAGGTTGCCGCCCAGGCAGATGATCGCCTTAGACCGGCCCTCGCAGATCGCCTGGATCGATTCCACCGCGTTGTGGCCCTTCCCGCGCGGCGGGTCGAAGCCGAAGATCTGCTGGATCGCGTTCAGCAGCCCGTCCGACGGGATCTCGGTGATGCCGACGGTGCGGTCGCCCTGGACGTTGGAATGGCCGCGCAGCGGGCAGATGCCGGCGCCCGGCCGGCCGATGTTGCCGCGCAGCAGCAGCAGGTTGGCGAGCTGCTGCACGTTCGAGGTGCCGTGCAGGTGCTGGGTCAGCCCCATGCCGTAGCAGATGATGACGTTCTTGGCGGCGGCATAGACCTGCGCCGCGGATTCGATGGCCGCGCGCGGCAGGCCGGACTGGGCCTCGATCACCTCCCAGGACACGGTCTCCAGATCCGCCGCCAGCGCCTTGAAGCCGGTGGTGTGCTCGGCGATGAAGGCCCGGTCGAGCAGGCTGTCGCCGCCGGCGGCGATGGCCGCAGCGTCTGCGGCCAGCAGGGCCTTCATCATGCCCTTGAACACCGCGACGTCGCCGCCGACCTTGACCTGGTGGTAGGCCGAGGCGATCGGGGTCGAGCCGAGGGTCAGCATCTCCAGCGGGCTCTGCGGCGCGGCGAAGCGCTCCAGCCCCCGTTCGCGCAGCGGGTTGAACACCACGATGGGCACGCCGCGCTTCGCCGCCTCGCGCAGGGTGGTCAGCATGCGCGGGTGGTTGGTGCCGGGGTTGTGGCCGATGCAGAAGATCGCGTCGCAGAGGTCGAAATCCTCCAGCGTCACGGTGCCCTTGCCGACGCCGATCGACACCGGCAGGCCGACGCTGGTCGCCTCATGGCACATGTTCGAGCAGTCGGGGAAGTTGTTGGTGCCGTATTCCCGGACGAAGATCTGGTACAGGAACGCGGCCTCGTTCGAGGTCCGGCCCGAGGTATAGAACTCGACCACGTCGGGGTCGTCATAGCCCTGCAGCGTCTCGCCGATGCGCCGGAACGCGTCGTCCCACGAGACCGGCAGGTAGCGGTCGGTGGCCCGGTCATAGGCCATCGGATGGGTCAGCCGGCCCTCATCCTCCAGCGCGTAGTCCGACCAGGTCCACAGCTCGGCAACGGTGTGCGCGGCGAAGAACTCCGGCGTGGTGCGCTTGCTCGTGGTCTCCCACGACACCGCCTTGGCGCCGTTCTCGCAGAACTCGAAGGACGAGGTGTGCTTCGGGTCGGGCCAGGCGCAGCCGGGGCAGTCGAACCCCGCCGGCTGGTTCATCCGCAGCAGCGCCCGGGTGTCCTCGGCGATCGCCATCTGGTCCTTGATCGCCCGGGCCACCGCGCCCAGCGCGCCCCAGCCGCCGGCCGGCCCGTCATAGGCTTTGACGCCGGGAACGTCCTGATCCTTGGTCTTGGCCATGGCACTGCTCCTTGAACAAGATCGACTACCGCCGACGGAACCCCGTCACGCCCGGGGCATGGCATTCGACGGCCGGGATGCCGCCGGGGCTGCAACACCGGCTTCGGCCTCGCGGCCGCTGCCGCGCTCCTGCGCCCAGTATCCCAGCCCGACCATCAGGCCGCCGCCGACCAGGTTGCCGAGCGTCACCCACAGCAGATTGTGGACCGCGCCGCCGAAGGTGACAGTGTCGGGATGTTCGCCCAGCAGCGCCAGCGCGAACACGAACATGTTGGCGACCGAATGCTCGAAGCCGCAGGCGACGAAGATGGCGATCGGCCAGAAGATCAGCGCGATCTTGGCCGCGTCGTTCTCGGTGCGGCCGCACATCCAGATGGCGAGGCAGACCAGCCAGTTGCACAGCAGGCCGCGGGCGAACAGCTCATAGCCCGGCGCGGCCATCTTGGCCGCGACCACGCCGAAGAACTCGCTGCTGCCGTCGGTCAGCAGGGTACCGCCGCCGGCCATGTGCAGCAGCGCCGCCAGCACCACGGCGCCGACCAGGTTGCCGACCCAGCAGGAGATCCACACCAGCACCATGTCCAGCGTGGTGCTCGCGCCGCGCAGCACGGCGAAGGGCATGTACATCGCGGTGCCGGTGAACAGCTCCGACCCCGCGAAGATCACAATGGTCAGGGCCGAGGCGAACACCGCCCCCATGACCAGATGCGCCCAGGCCGGGTCGGCATGGGCGCCCACGGTGAACATGAAAATGTCGCCGAAGCCGATATAGGCGCCGGCCAGGGCCGACCCGATCAGGAAGCTGACCAGGTGCAGCCTGACCATCTCGGCCTTGTGCGCGCCGGCGTCGGCGTATTTGGCAATCGTGTCGCGGTACATCGCCCACTTTCCTCATCTGCGGCATCGGGAACCCGAGCAGGCCCCGCCGGCGGTCTTCCCCCTCCCGATGCCGGCCCCTGTTCCACGCGGGACAGGGGCCAGGCGCAGTCAAGGCGCCGGCGTCAGCTGGGGACGACGGGCGACTTCTGCTTGCGCAGCGCGTCCATGACGGTCTTGTCGAGGTTCAGATGGCCCTGCACCAGTTCCGGCGGCGTCAGGGCCAGCCACTGGTTCAGCGAGACGTCGGCGTAGTAGCCGCTCTTGAACATCTCGAGGAAGCGCAGCGTCGTGGTGCCGGTGTTCTCGATGTAATGGCCCATGGCGAAGGGCACATAGCCGACATCGCCGGCCACGTAGTCGATGGTGCGGGCGGACCCGACCGCGCCGAACACACCCATGCGGGCCTGGCCTTCGATGTAGTACTGCCACTCATCGGCGTTCGGGTGCCAGTGCAGCTCGCGCATCCCGCCCGGCTCGATCTCGACCAGCGCCGCCGCGATGGTCTTGGAGGCCGGGAACACCGAGGAATCGGTGATGCGGACCGTGCCGCCCCTGGTCTTGATCGGTGTCTGCGCCATCATCTTGTGGCTGAAGACCTGCGGCACCTGCGTCGCCCCGGCGATCTTGTCGCCCGCCAGCGGGCCCGGCACCGGCAGGTTGAAGATGTAGCGCTCATGCGGGTCCGGCGTGTGGCCGAAATACTTCGGATCGACGCCGAAATTCTTGCCCAGCACGTCGGTCGGCACATGCTTGAACCAGTCGCTCAGCAGGAAGGTGCCGTCCTCGTCGAATTCGCCGTCGTCGAAGACGAGCAGGAATTCGCAGCCGTCCTTCCCAAGACCCTGGATCGAATGCGGGATGCCCGAGGGGAAGTACCAGAGGTCGCCGACGCCGACATCGTCGACGAAGTTGTTGCCCGCGGCGTCGACCGCGGAAATCCGCGCCTCGCCATAGAGCATGAAGGCCCACTCCGCCTGCTTGTGCCAGTGCAGCTCGCGCGTGCCGCCAGCGTTCAGGCGCATGTTCACGCCCGCGATGTTCTTGGAGACGCTGAGCTCGCGGATCGTGACCTGACGGGTCCAGCCGCCCTCTTCCTGGCGCATATGCGAGTCGGAGAACGAGTAGCGCAGGTTCTGGAACGTGCCGCTGTCGGTCCGCGGCGGGTTCAGGAAGCTCGGGTTCTCCTGGTCGCGCACCAGATCGCGCGGGCCCGGATCGGTGCCGCCGCGGCCGGGGGTCTTCGGCTGCAGGGCGTCCGCGCCTTGGGCATGCGCGGCGGTGGCGGCGACGGCGAGGCCGCCTGCGGCCATCGTCGTGAGCGCGTTGCGGCGGGTGAACATGGTCATGACTTTCCTCCAGTCAGTGTCGTGGTCCCGGCTTTTGAGGAGCCGGACCGCACGCCGTCGCGCCGGCCTGGCGCGGCGGCGTCGTGGGATCCACGCGTCGATCGTCTTCCCCGGGGAGGCGGCGAGGCGAGGGCCGGGACACGGGGTGTCCAGGGCCTTTTCCGCGCCGTCGGCCAAGGCCGATTGGCACGCTTGCTAAAGGGTCGGGATCCGGCCGGCGGTGCGATCCGCAATTCAGAGGGAACGTTCAGCTTCCCAGCGCTGGCCATGATGGCGATCCCGACATTGATGCGCCGGGGAAGCAGACGCCTTCGGCGCGATCGCCGCCACTATATTGGCGGTCATTGCGGTAACCATGTGTGATGCGGCGATCATACTTCAGTATAGGGCGCAGCCCACGGTTCCAGCCGTTCTGCCTGGATTCTCAGCGTATCCAGATTCCTCGGATTCCTGATGTTGTGTGTTCACAAACGCGTAATATATCGGTTTATGTATTCTAAAGGCTTGCGGATCGTCGTTCCGGTATTCATATTGAGGCGACAATCGGATCGGTCCACGGCGGTCCTCGGGACCCGCCAAGCCTGCGGAGATTGCGCATGGATGCCGCACGAAGCTGGTCGAAGCTGCCCCTCCGCAAGCAGCGGCGCGTCGAACGGATGGCCGCCTTCGCCGACGGCCGGGTGCTGCGGCCCGACCGCATCGTCCAGGCCTTGGAGGCGCTGATCGAGCCGGGCGACCGGGTCGCGCTCGAGGGCGACAACCAGAAGCAGGCGGACTTCCTGTCGCGGTCCCTGGCCGAGGTCGACCCCGGCAAGGTGCACGACCTGCACCTGCTGATCTCGACGCTGGGCCGGCGCGAGCATCTCGACCTGTTCGAGCGCGGCATCGCCCGCAAGGTCGACTTCTCCTTCGCCGGGCCGCAGAGCCTGCGCGTCGCCCAGCTGCTGGAGGACGGCAAGCTCGAGATCGGCGCGATCTACACCTACATCGAGCTCTACGCCCGGATGTTCGTCGACCTGACGCCGCAGGTGGCCCTGGTCTGCGCCGAACAGGCCGACCGGCACGGCAACCTCTACACCGGCGCCAACACCGAGGACACGCCGACCATCGTCGAGGCCACGGCCTTCCGCCACGGCGTGGTGGTGGCCCAGGTCGACCGGATCGTCGACGAGCTGCCGCGGGTCGACATCCCGGCCTCCTGGGTCGATTTCGTGGTCGAGGCCGACCGGCCCTTCGCGGTCGAGCCGCTGTTCACCCGCGACCCCCGCCACATCAACGAGCTGCAGATCCTGATGGGGATGATGATCATCCGCGGGATCTACGAGCGCCATGGGGTCACCGCCTTGAACCATGGCATCGGCTTCGACACCGCGGCGGTGGAACTGCTGCTGCCGACCTATGGCGAGAGCCTGGGGCTGAAGGGCAAGATCTGCCGCAACTGGGCGCTGAACCCGCACCCCACGCTGATCCCGGCGATCGAAAGCGGCTGGGTCGAGAGCATCCACTGCTTCGGCAGCGAGGTCGGCATGGGCGAATACATCCGCGCCCGGCCCGACATCTTCTTCGTCGGCAGCGACGGCAGCCTGCGGTCGAACCGCGTGTTCTGCCAGCTCGCCGGGCAGTACGGCGTCGACCTGTTCATCGGCTCGACCCTGCAGATGGACGCCGACGGCAACTCCTCCACCGTCACCCTCGGCCGGCTGGCCGGGTTCGGCGGCGCCCCCAATATGGGGCATGATCCGCGCGGCCGCCGCCATGCCAGCGAGGCCTGGCTCAGCCTGATGACCTCGAAGGAACCGGTCGCCCGCGGCCGCAAGCTGGTGGTGCAGACGGTCGAGACCTTCAAGGCGGGCGGCGTGCCGGCCTTCGTCGACACCCTCGACGCGGTCGAGGTCGGCCGCAAGAACGGCATGCCGATCGCGCCGGTGATGATCTATGGCGACGACGTCTCGCATGTCGTGACCGAGGAGGGCATCGCCTATCTCTACAAGGCCGAGGGCGGGGAGGAGCGGCGGGCCGCCATCGCCGCGGTGGCCGGCGCCACCGAGATCGGGCGGCGGGCGGAGGCGAAGCGCACCGCCGACCTGCGGGCGCGCGGCATCGTCGCCTTCCCCGAGGACATCGGCGTCAGCCGGCTGCAGGCCAACCGGTCGCTGCTGGCTGCGCGCTCGATCGACGATCTGGTGACCTGGTCCGGCGGCCTCTACGACCCGCCGGCCCGGTTCCGCGGCTGGTGAGCGTCATGGCCGCCGCTGCTCTCGCTCTGGTCGATCGCGCCGAGGCCTGGCCCGGCGTGGACGGCCTCGCCGACCTCGCCGTCTGGGCCCTGATCGAGGAGGCCGAGCTGACCCCCAAGCCGGGGCTGGTCGACCGCCGCGGCTCCGGCGCCCACCACGATCTCGACCTCGCCCTGCTGCACCGCTCCGCGCGGTCGCTGCGGCCGGCCTTCCGGGATATGGCCGAGGCCGCGGCCGGCCACGTGCCGGACCGGTTCCTGCGCGAGGAGCTGGCGGCGATCGGCCGCGACGGCGAGCGCGCCATGATGGCGGCGACCGGCGGCAGCAACGCCCATCGCGGCGCGATCTGGGCCCTCGGCCTGCTGCTGGCCGGCGCGGTGATCGCGGGCGGCGGCGGCCCCCGGCGCATCGGCAACGTCGCCGGCGCCATCGCCCGGCACCCCGACCGTTTCGCGCCCCCGGCCGCCAGCCACGGCACCCGCGTGCGGGACCTGCATGGCGTGTCCGGCGCCCGCGGCGAGGCCTGGGACGGCTTCCCCCATGCGGTCGCGGTCGGCCTGCCCGCCCTGCGCGCCGCCCGCGGCGCCGGGGCCGGCGAGGCGGAAGCGCGGCTCGACGCGCTGCTGGCGATCATGGCGACGCTCGACGACACCTGCCTGCTGCATCGCGGCGGCCAGGGTGCGCTCGACGCGGCGCAGGCCGGCGCGCGGGCTGTGCTCGCCGCCGGCGGCACCGCGCATCCGGCCGGGCGGGCGCGTCTCGCCGCGCTCGACGCCGACCTGCTGGCACGCTGGGCCTCGCCCGGCGGGTCGGCCGACCTGCTGGCCGCCACCCTGTTCCTCGATTGCATCGACCGGAGGGTCGCCCCATGGAACGCCTGACCTTCGACTATCCCGCCACCGCCCCGGTGCCGAAGCGCGCCCATGTCGGCGTCGTCGGCTCCGGCAACCTCGAAGTGCTGATCGAGCCCTCGCCGGACGGGCGGGCGCGCGTGGTGGTCAGCACCAGCGTCGACGGCTACGGCGCGGTGTGGAAGGCGGTGCTGGACCGCTTTTTCGAACGCCATGCCGTCGCGGCCGCGGTCGAGATCAACGATTTCGGCGCGACGCCGGGGATGGTGGCGCTGCGCCTCGAACAGGCGGTGGAGGCGACGAGATCATGAACGCCATCGTTTCACGCGACAGCTTCATCGAGCTGACCGCCCGCGACCGCGCCCGGGCGCTGCTCGACGCCGGCAGCTTCCGCGAGATCCTGGGGCCGTTCGACCGGCTGACCTCGCCCTGGCTGCCGCTGCAGGGCATCGTCACACAGGCGGATGACGGGGTGGTGCTGGCGCGCGGCACCATCGACGGCCAGCCCGCGGTGGTCGCCGCCATCGAAAGCGCCTTCCAGGGCGGCAGCATGGGCGAGGTCGCCGGCGCCAAGATCGCCGGTGCCCTGGAGCGGACCCTGGCGGACCACCGCAAGGGCGTGCCGACCCGGCCGGTGATCCTGTTCGAGACCGGCGGCGTGCGGCTGCAGGAGGCCAATCTGGGCCTCGCCGCCATCGCCGAGATCCACGCCGCCATCCTGGCGCTGCGCCCGCATGTGCCGGTGGTCGGCGTCATCTCCGGCCTGGTCGGCTGCTTCGGAGGCATGTCGCTGGCGGCGGCACTGTGCAGCACGCTGATCGTGACCCGGCAGGGCCGGCTGGGCATGAACGGGCCGGAGGTGATCGAGCAGGAGGCCGGGATCGAGGAGCTCGACTCGTCGGACCGCCGGCTGATCTGGAGCCTGATCGGAGGTGAGCAGCGGCACGCCGCGGATCTGGTGGACACGCTGGTCGGGGATGATGTCGCGGCCATTGCCGCCGCCGTCCGCGCCGCCTTCGCCGCCTTCGCCGCCGGCGTTGCGGCCCGGCCCCGCAGCGCGGCGGTCGAGACCTGGCGGGCCCGGCTGGCGGCGATCGACCCGGCCGCGCCGCCATCGCCGAACGACCTGCGAACCCTGTGGGGCGAGGACATGCCATGAGCACCAGCGCATCCCTGAGCAGCCGCGGCCGGACCTGGCTGGCGGCCCTGACCGGGCAGGCCCCGGCCACGGTCGCGGGCACCTCCACGGTGCTGACCGCCGACGCCGATCTCGGCGGCAAGACCGCCCGCTTCATCGCGGTGGTGCCGGACCCGGCCAACCGCTTCCCCCGTGCCCGCCAGGGCGAGGTCGGGCTGGAGGAGGGGTGGGGGCTGGCCGCCGCGGTCCAGGCGGTGATCGCCGCGGACCGGGACGGATCCCGCCGCCCGATCGTGGCGCTGGTCGACGTCACCAGCCAGGCCTATGGCCGGTTGGAGGAACTGCTGGGCGTCCACCTCGCCTGCGCCGCGGCGGCGGACGCCTATGCCGCCGCCCGGCTGGCCGGCCATCCGGTGGTGGCGCTGCTGGTCGGCAAGGCCGTGTCCGGCGCCTTCCTGGCCCATGGCTACCAGGCCAACCGCCTCCTGGCGCTGGATGATGACGGTGTGCTGGTCCATGCCATGGGCCGCGAGGCCGCCGCCCGCGTCACCCGCCGCACGGTGGCGGAGCTGGACCGGCTGGGCGAGCAGATCCCGCCGATGGCCTATGGCGTGCGCAGCTTCGCCAAGCTCGGCCTGCTGCACCGGCTGATCGAGGGCGTCGCGGCGGATGCGCCAGGGCCTGCGGACGTCGAGCGGGTGCGGACGGAGCTGGCGCAGGCCGTGGCCGACATCCGCGCCCGGGGCGATCGCGATCTGTCCTGCCGGCTGGACTCGCCCGCCGCCCACGACACCCGCGCCGCCTCGATCGCGGTGCGCCAGCGGCTGGCGGAGCAATGGGACGCGGCCTGACCGTGGTGAAGGGCGAGGGGGCCTCGCCTGAGGGGTCTCCCCAGGAGCCCCCACCCCGTCATTGCGAGGAGGCGAAGCCGACGAAGCAATCCATGGCGCCGCTTGGACGGCCCGATGGATTGCTTCGCTACGCTCGCAATGACGATGAAGGGCGTGGGGGAGGGGACGCATCAGTCCTTCCCCATGACCTGCTACGGATCGATCCCGGGCGGCTCGGCGAGTTGCCGAATTGGGCCGTCGCCTCGCTCGACGCCGTCCCCTGGGTCGTGGTCCGGCGCGCCCCGCCGCGC
The DNA here is from genome assembly GCF_052115705.1 of Inquilinus sp. 2KB_23. Lineage (NCBI taxonomy): Bacteria > Pseudomonadati > Pseudomonadota > Alphaproteobacteria > Rhodospirillales > Rhodospirillaceae > Inquilinus > Inquilinus sp. 2KB_23. The sequence goes on from NZ_JBFRHF010000030.1 coordinate 104,857, forward strand.
GACGGCCAGCTGCCGGTCGGCATCCGCGGTGCCGGGCGCGGCGAGCGCTGCGCCGCCTGGCTGCCGGCCGATGCGGTCGTGGCCGTCCGCACCCCCGAAGATCTCGCCACCGCCGCCGCGTGGCGCGGCCATGCCCGCCGCGGCGATGTTCCGGCGCTGGCCATCCTCGACCCGGTGGCGGAGCTGCTGGGCGGCCGGGCCTGGGGGCCGGCCGGCAGCGTCGGCTTCGAACTCGCCACCGGCCACCTCGCGGCGCGTCGGGACAGCGACCTCGACATCGTCCTGCGCGCCCCGGATCGGATCGACCAGGATCTGGCGGATCGTCTGACCGCGGCCCTGGCGCGGCTGCCGGTGCGGGTCGATGTCGTGCTGGAGACACCGCTGGGCGGCTGCAGCCTGGCGGAGGTCGCGGCCGGCGGCCGGCCCCTGGTGGTGAAGACGCTCCACGGCCCACGGCTGGTCGACGACCCGTGGCCGGCCTCGCCATGAGCATCGCCTTCCTGTGCCCGGGGCAGGGGGCGCAGAGCCCGGGCTTCCTGCACCGCCTGTCCGACCATCCCGCCATCGCCGCCACGCTCGACGAGGCCGGTGGCGTGCTTGGCCGCGACGTGCGCGACCTCGACGGCGAAGCCGTGCTGCGCTCGACCGTGGCGGTGCAGCTCTCCGTGGTGATCGCCGGTGTCGCCACCGCCCGCGCCCTCGCCGCCGAAGGGGTGGTGCCGGACGCGGTCGCCGGGCTGTCGATCGGGTCCTTCACCGCCGCGGTGGTGGCCGGCGCGCTGGCCTTCGCCGATGCCCTGCCGCTGGTCGCCTTGCGTGGGCGGTTGATGGAGCAGGCCTACCCCGCCGGATACGGGCTCGCCGTCCTGGTCGGCCTGCCGCAGCGGCGGGTGGAGCAGATCGTCGCCGCGACCGGCGGGGCGGCCGCGCCGCTCTATCTCGCCAACCTCAACGGGCCGGCCGAATTCGTGCTCAGCGGCGCCGACGCGGCGCTGGATCGCGCGATCGAAACGGCGCGGCAGGCGGGCGCGCGCCGGGCCGAGCGGCTGGCCGTGGCGGTGCCGTCGCATTGCCCGCTGATGGATGGGCCCGCCGCGGCGCTGACCGCCGCGGTCGCCGCCGTGCCGATCGCGGCGCCGCGCCGGCTCTATGTCGGAAACCGCCGGGCCCGGGCGCTGCGCGACGCCGCCGCGGTGCGCGAGGAGCTGGCGACCAACCTGGCGCATCCGGTCCGCTGGGACGACGCCACCACCCTGCTGGCCGAACATGGCGCCACGCTGTTCCTGGAGCTGCCGCCCGGCGACGTGCTGACGCGCCTGGCCGCGGCGGCCTTCCCCGACGCGGTCGCGCGATCGGGCGACGGCCTGTCCATCGCCGGGGCGAAGGCGTTGGCGGCACGCTGCAGCAACGCTCGATGATGCCTCACGGCGTTACAGCAGTAGCCTGGTTCCGCAGGGGTGAAATCGTCCGGTAACGGCCCGGGGCAATGCTTTCAGCATGTCCTGAAGCCGAGAAATCCCGATGAATCGACGTGAAGCCTTGATCCTCGGCGGCACTGCCGCCTTCGCCGCCGGGGCCGTGCTTTCCCGTCCGGCCGGTGCCGCGGTCACGACCGGCGGCATCCCGCATGCGCTGCCCCGGCCGATCACCATCGGCGACCGCCGCGTCGCCGCGGCGGCGTCGGTCAACGCCTCCGGCCCGTTCAAGCAGCCGAAGCTGCCCTTCGCCGAAAGCGCGCTGGCCCCGACCATCAGCGCCGAGACCGTCGGCCTGCACTACGGCAAGCACCACAAGGCCTATTTCGACACGCTGAACAAGCTGGTGCCCGGCACGCCCTATGAGTCGATGACCTTGGCCGAGGTGGTGGTGAAATCCGCCACCAACAAAGACACCGCGATCTTCAACCAGGCCGGCCAGGCCTGGAACCACGATCTGTACTGGGAGC